>VFJY01000200.1 GCA_009885825.1 Rhodobiaceae bacterium
AAGAAGGCGGTTGAGATCGCGTTGATCTCCGGTGTAACGACGCGCCGGAGCTGGCCAAGCATGTAGGTTGGCAAAGTGTCCTGTCCGGCGGACTTGACAAATTCCGTGATCACCACATCATCGAGGGATATGACAAAGGCCAGCATGAAGCCGGCGATGATGCCGGGCCACAGCAGCGGGAATGTGATATGGCGAAACCCGTTCCACGGGGTGGCGTAGAGATCAGCCGCCGCCCGCTCCAATGTCAGGTCCATGCTTTCAAGCCGTGCCCGAACTGGCAGATAGGCGAAAGGAATGCAGAAGGCCGAATGCGCCGCCAGCAAATAGCCAAGCCCCGTATAGCCAGTGGCGACCTTGATGCTGGCGAACGTGATGAGAAGCGCCACGGCCGTCACAATTTCCGGCACCATCAGCGGCGCGTTGATGGCCGCATAAATGGCGGTGATCCCGCGATATTGCCGCGTGCGTGTGGTTGCCAGCGCCGCCATGGTGGCGGCGATCGTTGAAACTGTTGCCACGATGACGGCAATCAAGAGTGAACGCAGCGACACTTCCTTGATCTGCTCATTGTTCCAGGCCGCCTCATACCAGCGCCACGAAAAACCTTCCCAGATGGCAACCGATGTTCCCGCGTTGAAGGAATAGAAAATCAACGTGGCCAGCGGCGCGTAAAGCATCACAAAGCACACCGCAGCAATAACGCCAAATCCCGTCTGCCGCTTGACCTGGAAGCGCGAAATGCTAGCCATGGCTGCCCGCTCCCTTCGAAGCCTGCCGCACATAGACCAGCATGGCCATCATGACGATCAGCATCAACGTGATTGAAAGCGCCGAACCCAGCGGCCAATTGCGGCCCTGGCCGAATTGCAGGTCTATGAGATTGCCAAGCATCAGGTTCTTGCCGCCGCCCAGCACGCGAGGCGTCACATAGGCGCCCAGCGACGGCACAAACACCAGAATGGAACCTGCAATGATACCGGGCTTCACCAGCGGAATGATAACCCGCCACAAGACCTGCAATCTGGTTGCATAGAGATCATAGCCCGCTTCGATCAAGCGGAAATCCAGCTTTTCCATGCTGGCATAAAGCGGCAAAACCATGAGCGGCAGATAGACATAGAGCATGCCCATCATGATCGCCGTGTCGGTGAACATGATCTGGATGGGCGTTTCAATCACGCCCAGCAAAATCAGTCCCGAATTGATGATGCCTTCATTGCGGATAACCTCCATCATCGCGAAGGTGCGGATGAGAAGGTTCGTCCAGAATGGAATGGTGATGAGGAACAGCCAGATGTCGCGCCTGTTCTCCGCGCGCGTTGCGATGAAATAGGCCGTCGGAAAGCCAAACAGCAGGGCCAGCGCGGTCGTGAACAGCGAGAGCTTCACCGAGCGCCACAGGATTGAAACATGGGCGTCAGCGAAACTCAGCGTGTCATCAAACATGTCGCGCTCAAAAAATACGCTGAACCACGCTTCAGTGGAGAATATCCACTTCACCCCGCCATAGTCGCCCTTGGTGAGGAATGTGTAGGTGAGAACAACCAGCAATGGCCCAAGTGCTGCGCAAAAAATGATGGCGAGCGCCGGCGCCGACAGCCACAAGCGCCGCTGGACATCCAGGCGTTCGGCGGCTTCAGCGACTTCGTTCGCGCTCCGCATGATCAGTCCTTCAGAACCTGGGCCGCGTTGGTTTCAAGCTCAACGACTACCTTGCTCCCCGGTTCAAGCCGCAAGACGCCATCCCGGCTATTCTGCTGGCGCACAGTGAATTTGCCGCCATCGCTCAACTGCACATGAAAATGCGTGTCTGTGCCGAAATAGACAACATTTTCGAGAACGCCCTTCAAGCCCTTGCCGCTGGCCGCGAGTTGCGCATGTTCAGGCCGCACCACGACCGTGACCTTGCCTGACGGCGTAAATCCCTCTGGCACCATGGCGTCAACCACCACTCCCCCTGTGAGTTTGACCTGCGCCCTGCCTTTCGCAAAGCTTTGAACCACACCTGCGAGGAAATTCGTGTCGCCAATGAAATCCGCCACGAATCTTTCCGATGGCCGGTCATAAATATCGTGGGGGGAACCAACCTGCAGGATCCGCCCCTTCGACATGACCGCGATCCGGTCCGACATGGTGAGCGCTTCTTCCTGGTCATGGGTCACAAAGATGAACGTGATGCCCGTCTCGTGCTGCAGCCGCTTCAATTCAATCTGCATGTCCTTGCGCAATTTGTAATCGAGCGCCGACAGCGGCTCGTCCAGCAGCAAGACCTTGGGTTTGGGCGCCAGTGCCCGCGCCAGTGCCACGCGCTGTTGCTGGCCGCCGGAAATCTGGCTGGTCTTGCGGTCGCGCAATTCCTCCATTTTGACCAGCCGCAGCATTTCGGTGACCCGTGCGTCAATTTCGGCCCTGGGCTTTCGCAGCATTTCCAATCCGAAACCAATATTTTGCGCGACAGTCATGTGAGGAAACAAGGCGTAGCTTTGAAATACGGTGTTTACGGGGCGTTTGTAGGGGGGCAGCGGCGCGATATTTTCGCCGTAAAGCAAAATCTCGCCTTCAGTTGGAAAATCAAACCCGGCGATCAGCCGGAGCAGCGTGGTCTTGCCACACCCCGACGGGCCTAAAAGCGTGAAAAACTCGTTTTCAAGAATGGTGACCGAAACCGTGTCCAGCGCCTTGACCGAATCCTGGCCAGCACCCTGAAACACTTTCCAGACGCCACGTGCTTCAATGGCCGCTTTACGGCCACTAGCAGGTGAAACTGCCAATCAAACTTCTCCCTCGTGCCGCCTCTTGACCGGACGTTAAAAAACTATCCTATGCGGAATATATGCCCTTGCCAAGCGGCGTCACAGAGACCAGCCGCCATCAATGACAAGCGCCTGCCCGGTCATGAAGTCCGAGTCGTCACTGGCGAGATAAACCACCATTTTTCCCATTTCTTCCGGTTGCGCCAGGCGCCCCATGGGCTGGCGGGCGATGAAGGCCGCCTTGGCTTTCTCAAAGTCTCCTTGCGCCCGCATCCGGTCATAAAGCGACGGCGTTTCCACCGTGCCGGGGCAAATCGCATTGCACCGTATGCCTTTGGCCACAAAATCCACCGCCAGTGCCTTTGTCATGCCTATGATGGCCGCCTTGCTGGCTCCATAGGCAAAGCGGTTCGGCGCGCCCTTGATCGAGGAGGCAACGGACGCGATGTTGATGACATTGCCGTGTGCCTTGGCCAGCATGCCCGGCAGATAGGCCTTGATCATGCGGTAATGCGCCTTGACGTTGAGATCGAAGGAAAAATCCCAATCCTTGTCGCCGCAATCCAGAACCGTGCCATGATGCACATAGCCGGAGCAATTGAGCAGGATATCAACGGGGCCGGTGCGGGCAACGGCCGCGTCAATGGCCGCCTGCTCCAGCACATTCAGCCCAAAGCAGGTGATGTTCGGCCCCGCCAGTTCCGCCAGCAAATCTTCCCGGATGTCGGTGGCGAAGACCTTGGCGCCCTCTTCCGCCAGCGCGATCGCCGAAGCCCTGCCAATCCCCTGCGCGGCTGAAGTCACCAGCGCCGTCTTGCCCTCTAGTTTCCCGCCCATGGACTTCTTCCCCGATTGTTGTTCAACTCCGCCTTCACTCTAACCCGGGAACTTTGCCCATGACCAGTGTCGATCTCGCCTACACCTCAGCCGTTGACGCGCTCAAGCTTTTCAAGGCCCGCAAAGCCTCCCCGGTTGAGCTGTTGGCCACATTGATCGACCGCATTCAGAGCGTGAACCCCAGGATCAATTGCCTAGCCGACCGCTACTTCGATGAAGCCCTTGCCAAGGCCAAAGCCGCCGAACAGGTCTATGCCAGGCGTGGCTCCAAACCCCGCGCCCTTGAAGGCATCCCCCTCCTGGTGAAAGACGCCCAGCGGGTGAAAGGCAAACGCACCACCCATGGCTCGCTCATTTTCGAAAACAGCATCGACGGTCATTCCGATCCCATGATCGAGCGCCTCGAAAAAGCCGGCGCCATCATATTTGGCCGCACCACCACGCCGGAATTTTGCTTGCCCAGTGTCACCCATTCACGGATGTGGGGCATCACGCGAAATCCTTGGGGGGTGGATTACAGTCCCGGCGGATCGTCCGGTGGCTCCGGTGCGGCCTTGGCGGCAGGCCTCACAACGCTTGCCACCGGCACGGATATTGGCGGCTCCATCCGCATCCCGGCAGGTGCCTGCGGCATTGTTGGCTTCAAGCCACCCCATGGCCGTAATCCTGACGGCCCGCCCGCAAATTTTGACCGCTACAATCACTGTGGCCCCATGACAAGAACCGTGGCTGACGCTGCCCTCATGCAGAATATTACATCTGGCCCGCATCCCCTGGATCATGACTCTATTCGTTCACGCGTGAAGCTTCCACTCAAGCCCGAAAGCATCAAGGGTTGGAAAATCGCTTACTCCCTGGATTTCGGCTACATCGAACTTGATCCGCAAGTGCGCCGCAATACGCTTGCCGCCCTCGAAGTTTTTCGCGCGCTGGGCGCCACCGTGGAGGAAGTGGATTTGGGTTGGAACAGGCAAATCAATGAGGAGGTCATCCATTGGTACAGCGCCATGGATTTCTTCCGCCAGGCTATTTGGCACCGCAAGACACATGCCCATCTCATGACCGGCTATGCCCTGAAATTCGCCGAGGCCGCCGAGGCCGGTTCTTCCATCAATGATGTCCATAAGCCATGGGGCCGCGCCCACACAATGTATCAGACATTCGGGCCCATGCTCGCCGCCCATGAAGTTTTCATTTGCCCCACCAACAACTTGGCCGCCGTCAAGGCCGATCACGATCCCTGGGATCAGAACTTTACGGTGAACGGCAAGAGCGCCGACCCGGAATTGGGTTGGGTCATGACCTACCACTTCAACATGCTGCACAATTGCCCCGTGCTGGCCGTGCCTTCAGGCCGCACGGCAGAAGGCATCCCCACCGGCATCCAGATAGTGGCCCGCACCGGGGACGACACGCGGGTTTTCAAGGCGGGCCTGGCCTACGAAAAAGCTCTCGGCGGCTGGTACACCGAGGGCCAAAAGCGGCCCAATCTCTAATTCGCAACACGCTGGCTCTCAGACTTTTGGTTGGATTGCGGAAAGCCACTGTGTTTGTTGGAGTCCTGAATGTCAGCGCTTGGCCCCAAGTGGCCGTTTGCGCAAATCGCGGGATTGTCCGCAATCAGGCCGCAAGCGGATTTCGCGCGGACATTGGATTCATGGCGTTCATGACCCAAACCGGACGTCACAGATTTGGCAGATCGCAGACGCTGTTTGCCAAGGGCCGGTCTTGCATCCGATCCAAATTTGCGCAAATCTTCGACTTAACAGGTCGGTCATCCTGTGGATGTCGGCTAAGAACGGGGAGTACATCATGAGATTGGCCAGACTCTTTGTTTCATCGCTTGCCGTGTTGGCATCCATGGGTTTGTTAACTGCACAAGCAGACGAGCTATTCGATGCTGTGAAGGCCGGGCAAGTTGCTGGGGTGCAGGCGGCCCTCTCGAACGGAGCGGATGTCAATCAGGCAGATCTTTCCGGGTCGGCACTGCATCTGGCGGTAGGGGTAGGCAGCGTGGAAGTTGTGGAGGCTCTCGTCGCTGCGGGCGCCGATCTTGAGGCCAAAGGCGAGCCGGCTGGTGCCCATCCATTGCACTTGGCGGCCCAACTCAATGAACCGGCCATCGCCGCCTTGCTCATCGATCATGGGGCGAAGGTGGATGCAGCCGATGATCAAGGCAGAACACCGCTCATGGTGGCGGCAGTCAACGGTAGGCTCGAAACCGCAGAAGT
>VFJY01000212.1 GCA_009885825.1 Rhodobiaceae bacterium
CTCCGTGCCGAGCAACGCGGTGTATTGCTTCAATAGCGAATGCTCCGGCTCCGTCAGGATCCGCCGCAGGTCGTCCCGGGTCAGCGCATTGAGCTCGACCCGGATCGGCAATCGGCCCTGCAGTTCCGGCAGCAGGTCCGAGGGCTTGGCGATGTGAAAGGCGCCGCTCGCGATGAACAGCACATGGTCGGTTTTCACCGGGCCATACTTGGTTGAAACCGTGGTGCCTTCGATGAGCGGCAGCAGATCGCGCTGCACGCCTTCGCGGCTGACGTCGCCGCCCTGCCGCTCGGCGCGGGCGCAGATCTTGTCGATTTCATCAAGGAACACGATGCCATTATTCTCAACAAGGTCAATGGCTTCAGCGGTGATCTGATCCTGATCCAGGAGCTTGTCGCTTTCCTCGGCTATCAGCACTTCATAGCTGGTTTTCACGCTCATGCGCCGCGTCTTGCTGCGGCCGCCGAAGGCCTTGCCCATCATCTCCGAAATATTGATGACGCTGGCCGATGACCCCGGCATGCCCGGAATATCAAACGGCAGGCCGCCGCCCGTATCGGCCACCTGGATTTCAATTTCCTTGTCATCAAGGGAATTGTTGCGGAGCTTCTTGCGGAAGCTTTCCTTCGTGGTTTCGGATGCATTGGCCCCCACCAGCGCTTCCAGCACGCGGGCCTCGGCATTGAGATGGGCCTGCGCCTCCACATCCTTGCGCCGCGCCACCTTCACCATGCCGATGCCCGCTTCCAGCAGATCGCGGATGATCTGGTCCACATCGCGGCCCACATAGCCGACCTCGGTGAACTTGGTTGCTTCGACTTTGAGAAATGGTGCATTGGCAAGCCTGGCCAGGCGCCGTGCGATTTCCGTTTTGCCAACGCCCGTGGGCCCGATCATCAGGATATTTTTGGGGCTGACTTCTTCCCGCATCACGCCGGTCAACTGCTTGCGCCGCCAGCGGTTGCGAAGCGCCACCGCCACCGCCCGCTTGGCGTCGTCCTGGCCCACGATATAGCGGTCCAGCTCTGAAACAATTTCGCGCGGGGAAAAATCAGTCATTACAAACTTTCAACCGTAATATTGCCATTGGTGTAAACACAAATTTCCGCTGCAATGGCCATGGCCTTGCGGGCAATCGCCTCGGCGTCCATATCGGTGTCAATGAGGGCGCGCGCCGCCGCCAGCGCGAAGTTTCCACCCGAGCCTATGGCTGTCACACCATGCTCCGGCTCCAGCACGTCACCCGTGCCAGTGAGCACGAGGGAGACATTCACATCGGCCACAATCATCATGGCTTCGAGCCTTCGCAGATAGCGGTCCGTGCGCCAGTCCTTGGCCATGTCAACGCAGGCCCGGGTGAGCTGGGCCGGGTATTGCTCAAGCTTTCCCTCCAGCCTTTCAAACAGCGTCATGGCATCGGCGGTCGCTCCGGCAAAGCCCGCGATCACCAAGCCCGAGCCCAAGGGCCGCACTTTGCGGGCATTGCTCTTGATCACGGTGGAACCAAGGCTCACCTGGCCATCGCCGGCGATAACCACCTTGCCGTTTTTACGCACCGTTAGGATTGTCGTTCCATGCCATTGCTGCGGTTCGCTCATTCGATTTTTCCCTGTTGGAAGGCCCATGTAAGCATCAGTTCGACGAAAGAAAAGGCTTTGTTTTGATAAACTTAACGTTTTCCTGACGATCATGTGGCCATATTATGCTGCGTCTGCTAAGAGGCCCCGATGATAAGTGGGATTGTCCATGCGTAAAGCCAGTCTAGACCGTAAAACCACCGAAACCCAGATATCTGTTGCAATCGACCTGGATGGCACGGGTGCCTTCGATGTGAAATCCGGTGTGGGCTTTTTGGACCACATGCTGGAGCAATTGGCCAGGCATTCCCTCATGGACATCAAGCTTGCGGCCACAGGCGACACCCACATTGATTTTCACCACACCACCGAAGATTCGGGCATCGCTCTTGGGCAAGCTTTTGCCAAGGCGCTCGGCGACCGCAAGGGCATCCGGCGCTATGCCGATTGCTTGCTGCCCATGGATGAAGCCTTGACCCGCGCCGCCATTGATGTGTCCGGCAGGCCCTACCTGATCTGGAAAGTGGAATTCTCGGGGCCGAAGATTGGCGCGTTTGACACGGAGCTCGTGCGCGAATGGTTCCAGGCTTTTGCGATGAACGCAGGTGTAACGCTCCATGTGGAAACGCTCTACGGCGACAATTGCCACCACATCGCCGAATCCTGCTTCAAGGCGCTGGCGCGTGTATTGCGAAGCGCCATTGAAATTGATCCGCGCCAGAAGGACCGCATTCCCTCCACCAAGGGCACGCTCGCTGGCTGATGACGACCTATGCGGTATATGCCAAACCCGATGACAAGCTGAATGCGGTTTTTGTGGCCGACAGGTTTTCGTGGGGTGCCTTTGTGTTCACCACGTTCTGGGCCCTGTGGAACCGCATGTGGATTGTGGCTGTCGTTTTGCTTGCGCTGCTTGCGCTGTCATATGCGTTGCCCGTGGCTTTGCAGTTTGTGTTCTCGACCTGCTTGAGTTTTCTGTTGGGCTTCCATGGCAATGACCTTCTATGCTGGTCCCTCGCGCGCCGGGGCTATGCCGAAATCGGCTTGGCCACCGGCAGCAATTTGGAAGCCGCTGAACTCAGTTTCTATTCCGGCTTCGAAGTTGCCGGGCCAGAGCAGCCTCCCATCCCGCTGCTGAGCGTTGCTTCCCACGAGCCCCTTGGCCTTTTCGGCGCCAGAAACTGACGCCGATGAAAGTTGTGATTATTGATTATGGCTCGGGCAATCTGCATTCTGCCCTGAAAGCATTCGAACGCGCCGCAGGACAGGCGGGGCAGGTTGCCGTCACCTCCGATCCCGAAAGCCTGCGCAGGGCCGAGCGCATAGTGCTCCCCGGTGTGGGGGCCTTCAAGGATTGCTACCAGGGGCTGATGGCGCTCACCGGCATGCGCGAAGCCTTGCAGGAACAGGTGATTGTGCGCGGCAAGCCCTTCCTCGGAATTTGCGTTGGCATGCAGTTGATGGCGACGCGCGGGCTCGAACATGATGTGACGCCGGGTCTGGGCTGGATCGCAGGCGATGTGAGGAAGATAGAGCCCGCGGACGGCAATTTGAAAATTCCCCACATGGGCTGGAACACGCTTTCCGCCCATGGCAACCACAAACTTCTCAATGGCATTGAATTGGGAGAGCAGGGGCTCCACGCCTATTTCGTTCACTCCTACCAACTCGAAGCAACGCTCGAAAGCGATGTTGTGGCAACGACCGATTATGCGGGTCCGATTAATGCGATTGTGGGCTATGACAACATGGTGGGAACCCAGTTTCACCCCGAGAAAAGCCAAGCCCTGGGCCTCGCTTTCATCGCGAATTTCCTGGCGTGGAAACCATGATCCTGTTTCCCGCCATCGATCTGAAAGATGGCCAATGCGTGCGCCTCAAACTGGGCGACATGGCAGAGGCAACGGTGTTCAACGATGATCCAGCGGCGCAGGCCAGAATCTTCGAGCGCCAAGGCTTCAGTTGGCTGCATCTGGTCGATCTCAACGGAGCCTTTGAGGGCCGTCCGGTGAACGGCAGGGCGGTTGAGGCAATACTTGCCGCGATCAAGATTCCAACCCAACTCGGCGGCGGCATCCGCAGTCTGGCATCCGTCGAGCACTGGCTGACGCGCGGCGCAAGGCGTGTGATCCTCGGCACCATCGCGCTCCGCAACCCCGAAATTGTGCGCGATGCCTGCAAGGAGTTTCCCGGGCAGATTGTGGTGGGCATCGATGCCAAGTCTGGCCTTGTGGCGGTCGAGGGCTGGGGCGAAAGCTCAACCCTGACGGCGGTTGAATTGGCCAAGCGCTTTGAGGATGCGGGCGTTTCCGCCATCATTTTCACCGACATCGACCGCGACGGCATTCTCAAGGGCATCAATTTCGCGAAGACCCTGGAACTGGCCAACGCCATCAATATTCCAGTGATTGCTTCCGGCGGTTTGGCCTCCATTGCTGACATTGAGCGACTGCTCCAACCCGATTGCGCCATTCTGGAAGGAGCCATTTCCGGCCGCGCCATTTACGATGGCAGGCTTGATCCGGCTCAAGCGCTCAAACTCATTCGCGAGGCCGCGTGATGCTGAAGGCCCGCATTATTCCCTGCCTTGACGTGAAGGACGGCCGCGTGGTGAAGGGCGTGAACTTCGTTGATCTCCGCGACGCGGGCGATCCCGTCGCGGCCGCCAAGGCCTACGACGCGGCAGGCGCCGATGAACTGTGTTTCCTCGACATCACCGCCACCCACGAAAATCGCGGCGCCATGCTGGATGTTGTCAGAAGGACGGCGGCCGAATGCTTCATGCCATTGACCGTTGGCGGCGGTGTCAGAACCCTCGACGATATTCGCCAGCTTCTGCTGGCGGGAGCTGACAAGGTTTCGATCAATTCGGCGGCCGTCAGCAATCGCCAGTTTGTGCGCGAAGCCGCGCGGAAGTTTGGCAGCCAGTGCGTTGTCGTTGCCATCGATGCCAAAGAGACTGCACCGGATCACTTTGAGATATTCACCCACGGCGGCAGACGTCCGACCGGCATTGAAGCCGTAGGTTTTGCCAGGGAGGTTGTGGCGCTGGGTGCTGGCGAAATCCTGCTGACCTCGATGGACAGGGATGGCACCGGCAAAGGCTTCAATATCCCACTTACCCGTGCCATTGCCGATGCCGTACCGGTTCCAGTGATTGCGTCTGGCGGCGTCGGAAATCTGGATCATCTCGTGGAAGGCATCAGGGATGGCCACGCGACGGCGGTTCTCGCCGCGTCAATCTTTCACTTCGGCACCTACACGATAGCGCAGGCAAAAACCCACATGGCAGAGCATGGCATTCCCATGCGGTTGAATTAGGGAACCCCCATGCCACACAAACTGGAAACTTTGGCCACTCTCGCCGACGCTATCGCCAAGCGCCGCGCCGAAAACTCTGACCAGTCCTACACGGCGAAACTGCTGTCGCAAGGCCTGGAAAAATGCGCCAAGAAATTTGGCGAAGAAGCCGTGGAACTGGCGCTTGCGGCCATGGGCCAGGACAAAGCCCATGTCACAGCCGAAGCTGCCGATGTTCTCTATCATTTTCTGGTTTTGCTGGAAGCAGCCAACGTGCCGTTGAGCGCTGTGATGGATGAATTGAAAGCCCGCGAAGGCGTGAGCGGCATCGCCGAAAAAGCCGCGCGCGGGAAAACATCCTGATGGAAGCGTTTGCCAGGGAAGTCTCGCCGTTCCGCCGCTTTGACCGGGATGAATGGGCCAGGCTCCGCGCCGACACGGCCATGACCCTGACCCAGACGGACCTCGATGAGCTTCGCGGCCTGAATGACCGGGTCGACCTCCTGGAGGTGGAGATGATCTATCTCCCGCTTTCGCGCTTGCTCAATCTCTATGTGGCCGCCACGCAAAAGCTTTTCCGCGCCACCAATAGCTTCCTTCATATCGAGGATCGCAAGGTTCCCTATGTGATCGGCATTGCAGGCAGCGTGGCGGTGGGCAAAAGCACAACGGCCCGCATCTTGCGCAGGTTGCTGTCACGCTGGCCCCATCACCCGAAGGTTGATCTCGTGACAACCGATGGCTTCCTGTTGCCCAATGCCGTGCTGGAGCGTGATGGCCTGATGGCGCGCAAAGGTTTCCCGGAGAGCTTTGACTTGCCATCCATCCTGCGCTTCATGTCCGACATCAAGGCTGGCACGCCAAATGTGAAAGCCCCGGTCTACTCGCATCTCTCCTATGATATTTTGCCCGGCGAGTTTGTGACGATTGACCAGCCCGATATCCTGATTGTTGAAGGCATCAATGTCTTGCAAACGGGCCGCCCCCCGAAAGACGGGCGCGGCATTCCAAATGTCTCAGACTTTTTCGATTTTTCGATCTATATTGACGCCGAAATTGCCGATTTGAGCGCGTGGTATGTGGATCGCTTCTTTTCACTCCGCGATGGCGCTTTCAGGAATCCCAAATCCTACTTCCACCGCTACGCGTCCTATTCGGATAAGGAAGCCCGCGAGACAGCGACACGGATATGGGAGGCCATCAATCTGGTGAACCTGCGCGAGAATGTTCTGCCAACCAGACCCCGCGCAGACCTCGTCTTGCGCAAGGGGATGGACCATGCCGTGCGGAGTGTGTTTTTGAGGAAGTTGTAAGCCGCGTTCACTCGGCCCTCGCAGCACCCTCAAGCCGCCGTGCCGCCAACCGTTATCCGGTCAATCCTCAGGCTTGGTTGCCCAACGCCCACCGGCACACCCTGGCCCTGCTTGCCGCAGGTGCCGATGCCAGGATCAAGCTCCATGTCATTGCCCACCATCGAAATGCGGGTCAGCGCGTCCTTGCCGGAGCCGATGATGGTGGCCCCCCTCACCGGCGTCGTGATCTTGCCATCTTCGATCAGGTAGGCCTCGGTGCAGGAGAAAACGAATTTGCCCGAGGTGATATCAACCTGCCCGCCGCCGAAGGACTTGGCGAACAGGCCCTTCCTGATGGAACCCAGAATTTCATCCGGATGCTTGTCCCCCGAGAGCATATAGGTGTTGGTCATGCGCGGCATGGGCGCGTGGGCATAGGACTGCCGCCTGCCATTGCCCGTGGGCTTGGCGCCCATCAGCCGCGCATTGAGCCGGTCCTGCATGAAGCCCACCAGAACGCCGTCCTCGATAAGGGTCGTGCAATTTGATGGCGTGCCTTCGTCATCAATCGAAACCGAACCCCGGCGATCCGGCAGCGTTCCATCATCCACAACGGTTATTCCCTTGGCCGCGATGCGCTGGCCCATCAGCCCGGCGAAGGCGGACGTTCCCTTGCGGTTGAAATCGCCTTCCAGTCCATGGCCAATGGCCTCGTGCAATAAAATTCCGGGCCAGCCGGGACCGAGCAGAACATCCACCTCGCCGGCAGGCGCTGGCTTGGCATCCAATGACACCAGACTCTGGCGATAGGCTTCCCGGGCCGCATCCTGCCACAATTCGTCGGTGAGATAGCTCATGGGATCGCCACGGCCACCCAGCCCATGGCTGCCCTGGCCCTGAATGCCGCCCCGCTCGGCCACAATGGAAACCCCAAAACGCACCAGCGGGCGGATATCCCGGTAAATCTGCCCGTCGCCCCGGATGATTTCAACCGATTGCCAATCGCTGGCAAGCGACACAGAAACCTGGGCCACTTCCGGACCCAGCCTGCGCGCGAATGCATCAACCTTTTTGAGCAGGCTGACTTTCTCGGCAAAGCCAATAGCCTCAACCGGATTGTGGGCCGAATACAATTTTTGATTGGTGCGTTCCGGTGCGGCGGCGATTTGACCGCTGCCCATCCTGGTCATTGTTTTGCAAAGGGTTGCCGCGCGCAAAAGCGCTGCCTTGGATATTTCGGTGGAATGCGCATAGGCCGCTGTTTCACCGGAAACGCTACGCAACCCAAACCCCTGCGTTTCATCAAAGCTGGCGGACTTCAGCTTGCCATCATCAAAAGAAAACCCTTGAGTCTCGCGCTTTTCAACAAACAGTTCGCCGTCATCAGCCCCATGCAAGGCATCAGCCACGAGAGCCGCCGCTTGGACCTGGGTTGTGTCCGAATGGTCAAAAAGCGAAAGCGCCATGGGCAATTCCTATTGTTCGTTGAGCTGGTCCAGTGCGGCCGAAAATCCTTCAAGCGAGATTTTCATCGGCATGCCAAGGCCCGGCGCTTCGTAGATGATGAAGTTGGCGGCGCCGCCCTTTTTCAGTTTTTCAAGGGTTGGCGGTGAAGCTTCGGCAAAGGCTTCGCAAATTTGCGGGCGGCAGCGCGTGAAGGGAACACGGCCCACGGCTTCGCCATCAATCTCCAGGGCAACACCCGTTGGCAGGTAAACGCCAATCGGCACCATGACCCGCATCATCGTGACATCTTTTTCATTCTGCTTGGCTTTGACGATGATGAGCGAGAGCGCGACCTTCTCATTCTTTTCATTGCGGGTCACTTGCACCATGCCGCATTGCTTTTTGCCAGCGGGATCTGGGCTCCCGTCGGCTGCCTGCGCCGCGCCGCATTGAAGTTGCCAGGCGCCATGGGTGCCGATAACTTCGCTCGGTGGCGGCGCGCCAGTCGCAGCTTGTCCCTGATTGACCCGGGGGCCAAATGATTTCTTGGCTGCCGCCGGATCATCCTGCGCCAATGCCGCGACTGGACTCATGAGGCTCAGGCAAACCACCATGGCAAGCCGGAAAATGGAACGAGTGATTCTCACGGGAAACGCACCTTTCGAATGGAAGCGCCGCTATTAGCGCTGTGTTGCGGTTAAAACAATAACGAATTGGGAAAAACCGAAATTGGCCTTATGCTGCCTTTCGTGGATAAATAAGGCGGAATTTCGAAGCGGGCGAACCGATGTTTACAATGACGTTATGCCGCGCCCGCTTTAGTTGCGATGAAAGGGCGGATGTGGTTCACATCTGCCTGAATTACCAAGGAGGGGGCGAACGATGAAAATCGCGAACAAGCTTATGGCAGTGATGGCAGGTTTCCTTGTGCTGCTTGCTTCAGCGACCGCCTGGGCAGCGGTGGGCCAGCCCGAACCCTGGCAGTTGGGCCTGCAGGACGCCGCTACTCCTGTGGCTGAGTTCATTGCCTGGCTGCATGATTTCCTGCTGTGGATCATCACCGCGATCACCGCTTTCGTGCTCGGCCTGATGCTCTATATTTTTGTAAGGTTCAACGCCAAGGCCAATCCCGTTCCGTCGAAAAACACCCATAACACGCTCCTTGAAGTGGCTTGGACGGTCATTCCAATCCTGATTCTGGTCGTGATCGCCGTTCCGTCGCTCCGGTTGCTCTATCTGCAGCGTGATATTCCAGTGGCTGACATGACGATGAAAATCATCGGCAATCCGAGCTGGAATTGGACTTATGAATACCCGGATTTGGGCCTCAATGAGGATGGCTCGGCCAAGGTGACTTTCACCTCCTACCTGAAATCCCGCGAGGATGCCGCCAAGGACGATGTTCCCTACCTGCTGGCAGCCGACGTGCCCGTTGTGGTGCCGGTGAACAAGACCGTGAAAGTGATTGTGACATCCGACCCCGAGGGCATCATCCATGCCTGGACCATTCCATCCTTTGGCATGAAAATTGACGCCATTCCCGGCCGCCTGAACGAAGACTGGTTCAAGGCAACCAAAGAAGGTGTATACTACGGCCAGTGCTCCGAGCTTTGCGGCAAGGACCATGCCTATATGCCAATCGAGGTTTGGGTGGTGCCGCAGGACAAATATGAGGCCTGGGCGACACTCTTGGGCAGCGCGCCGGATGATGCGGCGCTCAAGGCTTTTCTGGGGACAATCAAGCCAGCGCCGCAGCTGGCGCAGAACTGAATTCATTGAGAGGCTAAACAACATGGCACACGCAACCGCCGCTCACGACCACCATGATCTTCCATCGGGCTGGAGACGTTACGTCTATTCAACCAACCACAAGGACATCGGAACGATGTATCTTTGGTTCGCCATTTTCTCGGGCCTCATCGGCGGTTTCCTCTCCGTGATGATGCGTGTTGAACTGGCAGAGCCCGGCATCCAGATTTTCCATGGGCTGGCCAACATGGTCTATGGCGCTGGCTGCGACCTGGCGACTCCTGAAGCCTGCGACGCCGGCAAGCACATGTACAACGTGTTCGTCACCGGCCATGGCCTTCTCATGATCTTCTTCATGGTCATGCCCGCCATGATTGGCGGTTTCGGCAACTGGTTTGTGCCCTTGATGATTGGCGCGCCCGACATGGCGTTTCCGCGCATGAACAACATTTCCTTCTGGCTGTTGCCGCCAGCTCTCGCCCTGTTGCTGATTTCCATGTTTGCCGAAGGCCCCGGCCCCGGCATGTATGGCGCGGGCGGCGGCTGGACGCTTTATCCGCCGCTTTCCACCACGGGCCAGCCCGGCCCCGCCATGGACTACGCTATTTTGTCGATACATTTGGCCGGCGCCTCGTCCATTCTCGGCGCCATCAATTTTATCACGACGATCTTCAACATGCGCGCCCCCGGCATGACCTTGCACAAGATGCCGCTGTTTGCCTGGTCCGTCCTGATCACCGCATTCCTGTTGCTGCTGTCGCTGCCGGTTCTTGCGGGTGCCATCACCATGCTGCTGACCGACCGCAACTTCGGCACGACGTTTTTCTCGGCGAGCGGCGGCGGTGATCCGATTCTGTTCCAGCACCTGTTCTGGTTCTTCGGTCACCCC
>VFJY01000149.1 GCA_009885825.1 Rhodobiaceae bacterium
ATGGAAAGAATGGCGCAGATCATCAAGGTGAAGCCGGAAGTCATCCCCGAATACAAGCGCATCCACGCCGCCGTCTGGCCCGAAATCCTGAAGGCCATTTCCGATTCAAATATCCGGAACTACACGATCTTCCTGAAAGAGCCGGAAAACATCCTCTTCGCCTACTGGGAATACCACGGCACGGATTTCAAGGCCGACATGGAAAAGATCAAGAAGGCGCCGCGCATGCAGGAATGGTGGGATATCACCGATCCCATGCAGGTTCCCTACCACACCCGCAAGCCCGGAGATTGGTGGGCGGTGATGGAAAACGTCTTTCATACGGATTGACCTTTTACTTCCGTCCGAAAAAATTCTTCTCAACCGTGGCGAAGGCCCGCTGGTAGACATTTTCTTCCGTGCGCGCGATGAGCATGAGATCATCCTGAGGCGAGGCAACCCAATCCCCGGTCCAAACACCGAATGTGGTGTTGTCAGCGGAAATCGGCCAAAGCCTTGGGCCGGAAACATAATTCAACCAAGGAATTTCACACTTTGTGATGCGGTAGGAAAACGACCGCGAGAGATCGCTGAGGTGAAGCAATTCCTCGTTGATATGCCCGTCATCAAAATAGAAATCCCGGACCCCTGAAACCTTGCCAGGCTGCGCTTTTTTCAGCATGTGCATCTTGGTGATGGCGCTGTGCCAAGCCCCCATGCCGGCGAAATCCCGCATTCTGGCCCACACCTCATCAACCGGGCCCTTGATCACTCGCGAAGTCCAAACCTTGTTCGGCGTCCAGGCCTTCCAGCGCTCGCTTCCCGCAGGCTTTCCCGGCTTCTCACGTTTAATTTTGACGGCAAGCGATTTCCAGTTGGCGGCGAAAACATCCGTCGCGATGATCTCTACGTATTTGACTTCATCGCCTGGCGCTTCGTCAAACACCGCTTCCCATTCGGCAAAGGTCGTGTCGGTGTTGGTCACCGGCATGAGCCGCAATGTTGCAATGTAGTTTTTTACCGGAAATGCCGGTTTTTCGAAATTGTAGGTGAATGTGTAGCGCGCATCGTCGAGCGCCAGCAGCCGTTCGCGGATATGCGTGCCGGAAGCCGTGTGAAACGAGCGCACGCAACCCACAACATCCGCGTCAAGCCCGCCTTCGATCTTCGAATCCACAATGCCAACGGCCCAATCCGGCAAGCCGTTGAAATCCCGAACCAGGCTCCAAACGGTTTCAATTGGCGCTTTTATGATGGCGCTCGCATAGGCCCGTGCCATGTGGTCTCCCCTAGAATGAAATGTTTTTGAAGGCTTTGGTTTGCTGCGTAAGCGCCACCTCCACAGGCAGCCTCTCCATTGAACTTGCGCCATAGAAGCCATGGACGCCCTTGGTGTTTTTCAGAACATACTCCGCGTCAGAGGGCGATGAAATTGGCCCGCCGTGGCAGATCACCATCACGTCCTTCCGCACGCGCCTCGCCGCCTCCGCCCATTCCTCAATCAGCACAGGGCAATCCGCAAGTTTCAGGGCGGTCGTTGCTCCAATGCTGCCGCCCGTCGTCAGCCCCATATGCGGCACAATGATATCAGCCCCTGCCTTGGTCATCGCCACGGCCTCATCAGCTGAAAACACATAGGGCGTGGTCAGCATATCGCGTTCATGGGCTTTGCGGATCATGTCCACTTCCAGTCCAAAGCCCATGCCGGTTTCTTCCAGGTTCTGGCGCATGATGCCATCGAACAGGCCCACTGTCGGAAAATTTTGCACGCCTGAAAAGCCAAGGGCTTTGAGGCGATCAAGCAGATGGTCCATAATGGCGAAAGGATCCGTGCCATTGACGCCCGCCAAAACAGGTGTGCGATGCACCACAGGCAGGACCTCATGCGCCATTTCCTGCACAATGTCGTTCGCGTTGCCATAGGCCAAAAGCCCCGCCAGCGATCCGCGCCCGGCCATGCGGTATCGCCCGGAATTGTAGATGACGATCAGATCAATGCCGCCCGCTTCCTCGCATTTGGCTGAAAGCCCCGTGCCGGCGCCGCCGCCAATGATGGGTTGGCGCCTGTCAATCATGCTGCGGAATTTTTCGAGCAGCACCTTGCGTTCAATTCTTGCCATCTAAATTATCGCCCTGAAATATTTAACAGCTTCGCGCGCAAATGCCGTGTCGTTGATTTGGGCATCGACTTCAACAAGTTTCCGGTTGCGAGCCGAAATCCAGCCATTCCTGATGGCCGCAAACAATGCGGCATCCGCTTCGGCATCATGAAATGCCTGGCCGGGTGCATCAATCGCCGAGACACCACGAAGCGGCAGCAAAAACCGCACGGGCCCCGTCATGCGATTGAGCCGGTCAACAATCCAGGAACCGATGTGGCGGTTTTCTTCCGGCGTTGTGCGCATCAGCGTCACATGCGGATTATGCACATGGAATTTCCGCCTCGCGAAAACCGCTGGCACAGTTTCCCGCGCGCCAAAATTCACCATGTCAACAGCCCCCACCGAACCGACATATGGAATTTTCATCCGGATTGTGGCGCCAAAGCGATCATCCGTGCAGGGCAGGGCGCCGCCACATAGATGATCAGCAACTTCCGTTGTCGTGATATCGATCACGCTTTGCAGCAACCCGGAGTCAACCAGCTTCTCCATGGATTGCCCGCCGGTTCCAGTCGCATGGAACACAAAGCATTCGTGATCGGCCTCAAGCTCGCTGCGGATCGCCGTGACACACGCAGTCGTCACGCCAAACATGGTAAGCCCAACACCCGGCTTTTCAGTTTTTTCCGGCTCTATCTTGTTGATCGCCATGCCCGCCACCGCATGGGCGGCATTGGCTATGATCTTGCGCGAAATGGCATTGAGGCCAGCCACGTCCACCACCGCATGCATCATGGTGATATCCGATGGCCCCACATAGGGCGCCACATTCCCCGAAGCCACTGTCGAGACCATGAGCTTGGGAACACCAACGGGCAGGGCCCGCATGGCCGCCGTCACAATCGCCGTGTTGCCCGAGCCGCCAAGACCCAGAACTCCCCCAATATCTTTCCGGCTGACAAGATAACGCGAAAGCGCCTCAGCCATTGCTCCTACGGCAATGCCCCGGTCCGAAAGCCCCAGAACAGCGGCTTTGCCTTTGGGATGATGCCCGGCAACCACACTGGCGCTCACATCGGCCTTGGCCGAAACCGGCGATGTCGAAACGTCTACCAGCACCGCCGATGACCCCGCTTTCTCCACGCGGGCCTTGGCATAACGCAGTTCTGCCTCCTTCGTATCCAACGTGCCGATCACATAGACCTTGGGCATTACTTCGCTTTGGCCCAACCGGATTTCATTTGCTTGATCCCTTCAAGATAAACGCTTTCCCGGGACGGGAAGAAATCCCGCCAGACCCGCGTTGCCGCCGCCAGTGCCGGAAGCGCCCGGCTAAAGGCTTCAATCGTAATCCAGCCATCATATTTGGCAGCCCGCAACGCCTTGTAAGTTGCATCCCAAGGCACATGGCCTTTGCCGGGAGTGCCGCGATCATTTTCGGAGATATGCACATGAATCAGGTGTTTCTTGATCGTCTTGATCGCTGCAACGGGATCCTTCTCCTCGATATTGGCATGAAACGTATCATACATGGCCTTTATGGCGGGGTGGTCTACTTCATCCAGATAATCGGAAAGCTGCGCCATCGTATTGAAAAAATAGCTCTCAAAGCGGTTGAGCGCCTCAAGCGCATAGCGCATGTTCTTTTTTGCCGCATAATCGCCAGCCGCCCGGTGAAACGAAATGCCCCGCTTGCGTTCGGCCGCAGTGGCGCCGTCGCCGGAGAAAAAGCCAAGCTCGGAATGCATGGGGCCAGCCAGAATATCGGCCCCCAAAGCCGACGCGCAATCCGTGAACCATCTGGCGTAATTCACAGCCTCCCGGCGTTCGGTGGCGCTGGCCGAAAGTGGATTCTTGCCCGGCCCAATGACGCTCACCACAGACCGCCCCAGGCCCAGCTTGTCCAATGCTTCTCCGAGCTTCGCATAGTGATCCGGCATGCCCTCGAAAATCGGAATTTCCACCCCGTCGTACCCGGCCTTTTTCAAGCTTTTCAGAATGGGCGTATGTTCAGCGGTCACATGTGTGGTCCACAGCAGCAAATTGAAACCGGTTTTCATGGAATCTCCCCTTGATGACGGTTGCAAATCCAGACCATTCCGGCCGCTTTGTCAAAGGGGAACGTAATCGATTTCCATGAATTCCGCGACTTCCGGAACCCAGCGGTCCCGTACAAACGCCACATGCAAAGGGTGTTCATTGTAAACCGTGTATTCGGCCTGATCGGCAAATTCCATTGAGAAGCCGAAGCTGTAACTGTTCTTCGGGCTCACTTGCCTGAGCTGCTCAAATTTCTGAACCTCCGCTATCGCCACCAGTTTCATCGCCTCTTTCAGAAAGCTCGCCTCCGCCGCCGACCCTGACGTATGCTTCAAGCGGAAAACAACCGTATGCCGTATCATCTAGAACCCCTCTCAAAAACCAAATCCTGCGCCTGATTTCCATATCTGGACTTGGTGAAGTTTTCTACTGTAATAGGGACTGGTCTATTTGGAGCATGATGGTGAAAATTGCATTGGGCGGCGATAGCGCCGGAAAACCACTCATTGATGTGATCGAGGCCCATTTGAAAGCCAAAGCAGCCCACTCTGTGGTAAATCTCAGCCAGCCTGGCTACTATGCCGATCTCTCGGCAACCGTTGCAAACAAGGTGATGGATGGCAGCTTTGATCGCGCCATTTTATGCTGCGGAACGGGCATCGGTGTCAGCATTGCAGCCAACAAGGTGTCCGGCATCCGCGCCGCCCTGACCCATGACACCTATTCCGCCGAGCGCGCTGCCAAGTCCAACAACGCCCAGATCATCACCATGGGTGCCCGCGTCATCGGCCCCGAATTGGCAAAGGCAATTGTTGATGCGTGGCTCGCGGCGGAATTCGATCCGCAAGGCCCTTCGGCGGCCAATGTGGACGCGGTCAACAATCTCGACAAAGCCAAAGTCTGATACTTTCGGATATTTCCCTGACACACGCGCGGGAACGCAGCACTGGAATTGCTACGCGGCGATATCCGTTTTGATGAGGCCTTTCAGCTGGAAATTCGCGTCGCTCAGCTGAACCGCCGAAGGCCTCGCCTTCTTGCCAATGAGCAGTTCAAGCAGCCGGATATCGCGGGCGATCGTGTTGCCGCGTCCGATGCCGCTGGCTCCCACCAATCGGCCATCCGCATCCATGTGGCAAACGATGAAGGCTCCGTCTCTCAGATTGCGTCTGACTGTTGACAAACCGAGGCCGGGAACACCTGCGATCTGCAGGGAAAGATCATACTGATCGGACCAGAACCATGGCACCGCCGTAAAGTCGCGTGACGCCCCCATCATGTTTTCAACGGCGGTGACGGCCTGATCAGAAGCGTTGCGCCAGGATTCGAGCCGCATGCGCATGTTGTCAAAAATCGGATGCGGGAACGAACAACAATCACCTGCAGCCCAAATGAAAGGGTCGGATGTTTGCATTTTGGTGTCGCAGGCGATGCCATTGTCAATCGCCAGGCCCGCCTTTTGGGCAAGCGCGGTCCGTGGCGCGGCGCCAATTCCGGCTATCAGGATTTCCGCATCGATTTCCCGGTCATCGGTGAGCACCACGGATCGGGGGTTAATCTGGACAACGCTCACCTCCGTCAGGATGGTGACGCCTGCCGAAGCGTGACGCGCAGCTACATGGCCAGCAATTTCATCCGGAACGCCGCGCATGAGAATACGGGGCTGGCTTTCAATGACGGTCACCTTGCAGCCATATTTTGTCGCGCTTGCGGCCAGTTCAAGCCCGATGAATCCGCCGCCAATGATGGCGACGCTTTTCCCGGTCGCAAAGGCATGGCGGATTTTTCGGGCATCAGCGAAATCACGCAAGGTAAGTGCGCGCTCGCCGCCCTCCAGCGGAATCTTTCGGGGCGCAGCGCCTGTCGCAAGCAGCAGGCGATGGTAAAGCACCTTGCTGCCATTGCTGAGCGTTATGGTTTGCGAGCCGCGGTTGATGTCAATGGCTGATGTGTGGCGCATATGGTTTACATTCAGCGACGTCATCATGTCCAGGTCGAGCAGGGACGTTGGCAGTGGTTCTGCTTCGTCTGTTATCGCAGCCTTTGAAAGCGGTGGCCTGTCATAGGGCATGAGGTTTTCGGCGTTGATAAGCGTGATCGAACCTTCCCATCCATAGCCGCGAAGTCCAACGATGGCGCGCGCACCCGCTTTGCCGCCGCCAACTATGACCATTCCCAAGCCTTGCATCTTACTTTCCGATTTCCATCATGATCTTTCCAGCCTCAACCTTGACCGGATAAGTCTTGAGGTTGACACAGACAGGAGCGCCTTTAGCCGAACCATCTCGATAGTCAAAGCGGCCATTGTGCTTGGGGCATTCAATGATGTTGTCCATCACCAGGCCATCTGCCAGATGCACCTTTTCATGGGTGCAAAGACCGTCAGTGGCGTAGAACTTGCCGTCTGGCGAGTGGTAAATGGCAAAGGTCTGGCCCCCGTGGTCAAACCGCATTACGTCTTCCGCGTCAATATCCGAAGTGGCGCAAACATCAATCCATTTCGTCAATTGAATCAGTCTCCCAAGGATTCAACAGGCTTTATACCTGAAGGCAATTCACGTTCAATATGCCAGTCTGGTTCCGTGCGCTGGCGCCAAATGGCAGGAATAATTTCGCAGTAGGCCGCAAAAACGCTGGAACAGGGTTTTGGCATGTAAGGTTTTAAGTCTTCGTGAAGGGCAGGCAAAGCATGATACGGAATCATGGGAAACATGTGGTGCTCCACGTGATAGTTCATGTTCCAGTAAATAAAGCGTAGAATTGGATTCATATAGACGGTGCGGCTGTTAAGTCTATGATCCAGAACGTTTTCAGCCAGCCCGCCGTGTTGTGTCAGCCCCGTCAGGATATGCACCCAGGCGCCATACATGGTGGGAAGCGGCCCAAAGAACAGCAGTGGAAGGATCGAACCCGAATAGATTGCGCTGGCCAGAATTGCCGCGTGGACCACAACCCAGATGCGCGCGGTGAGAATAACCCTGCCGCGCTCCATCTCGGGGATAAAGGTTTTTTCCTCCTCGCCTATGGTTCCAGCCGCATGCCGCGCGATGCTTTTGATCGCACCCCAGGTCTGTGGAATCGCGAAAAACAGGAAAATGACTCGCAATATCCAGGTTGGCCGCATGATGGCGATTTCCGGGTCGCGCCCGACAATGATGGTATCCGTGTGATGGCGCGTGTGGCTCCAGCGCCACACCGTAGGCTCGCGCATGATCATGAAACAGGCGATGTTGTAAACCACGTCATTCATCCAGCGGGTCTTGAAAGCCGTGCCGTGGCCACACTCGTGCCAGCGCGAGTCCGATGAAGAACCGTAGAGCACACCGTAAGCGATAAAAAACGGCAGCGCCAACCATGTTGGCCAGAAATAATAGGCAAACCCGCCCGTCACGGCAAAAGCGGTAAACCAGATCAGCGTATCGCGGATTGCTGGGCCGTCTTTCCTGACCATGAGTTCCTTGAGCCGCTTGCGAGGCATCGGGCACTGATACCATTGGGCTGAAGCCAACCCCATTTCCTCCGCCATTTTTGCATCGCGGCCCAGCAGGCCATAGTCACGCGGAGTTGCCATTATATTCATGTCCAAGCCTCCAATTTTGATCCTTGCCATAGCCCCGTCGCGCCGCCAAGACAATCCATCTGATGAAATATTCTATCATATTGCATCATGAACTTGCACGTGATAGATGCTTTTTTAGAGCCGAAAAGGAAGTCAAGTGAGTAAACGAGCAACCATTGCCGATCTTGCCCGAAAAGCCGGGGTCAGCGTTGCAACTGTTGACCGGGTCCTGAACCGGCGCCTGCCTGTGCGCGAAGATACGGCGCTACGCGTTGTGGCGGCGGCCGAAGCCATCGGTTATCACGCTACTGGCTTGTTGAGGCAGCGCATGACCGAGGTGAGGCAGGTGACCTTGGGTTTCCTGCTGCAAAAACGCCATGATGATTTTTACAAGGCGCTGGCTGCCGAGCTTTCGCAGGCGACCAAGTCTTCAACTTCTATCCGGGGAAAGCCCGTCGTTGAGTTCATGGACGAGCTCGTGCCGTCGTTCATCGCCGCAAAAATCCGCGAGATTGGCGCCCGCGTCGATGTGCTGGCAGTCGTCGCCGTGGATCATCCTCTGGTGAGTGAAGCTATTGAAGAGATAGTGGTCAAGGGCAAATTCGTTCTCACCTTGCTGAGCGGGCTGACAACGCCAGCCTGCTTCGGCCATATCGGCGTTGATGCCCGAAAAGCGGGGAGAACCGCCGCCTGGACCATTTCGAAACTCGCCAAAAAACCCGGCAAGATCGGCATCCTGCTCGGTAGCCACCGCTATCTCAGCCAGGAGACCGCCGAGATCAGCTTTCGCAGCTTCATGCGTGAAGACGCGCCGGAATTCCAGTTGCTCGAACCGCTGGTGAACCTCGACGATCAACGCATCGCCTACGAAGCTGTCGTCAACATGATTTCAAGCAACAAGGACCTTGTGGGGATTTACATGTGCGGCGGCGGCATGGAAGGCCTGATCCGGGCATTGCGCGATGAGAAGGCGGGAGACCGCATCGTAGCTGTTTGCAACGAGCTGATGCCCGTCACGCGCAGCGCCTTGATCGACGGCACCATTGATATGGTCCTTTCAACGCCCATGACCAAACTCGCAGCCTTGGCTGTCGATGCCATGGCGCGCGCCGCCAGCGGTGAACGCTTCGATGGCAGCAGCCAAGTCCAGCTCCTGGCCGAGCTATTCATCAGCGAGAATATTTGAAACTGTCTATCAAAACAGCTTTTGGTTTTTCTGAAATATTATGATAGGTAATCAGCCAGCGGACGAGGGGAGTGTTTGACTCTCGGGGTTTTTGGAATATTCTGTTCAAATTGGGACCGGGATGTATCAAATATTCCATCTTGGTTCCTGCGAACCCATAATGCGCTGATTACAAAGTGCAAATGGGAAAATTTGGGAGGTTAGAAATGTTTTCCAGCATGTGGCCGAACATGCCTTGATTCTGCCCGCATGCCAGCGGGTTGGAACCAGGGCCTGAAAAAGCTGTTTGTGAATATTACCCTAAATCCGGCTAACAATTGAGTGCGACCGGACACTCTTATGGAGGAGATCGAAACATGAAGAAATATATTCTCGCGGCGGCCATGACGGCATTGATGTCTGGCTCAGCCCTCGCAGCCGACAAGATCGGCGTGTCGATGGCCAAGTTTGATGACAACTTCCTGACCGTTCTGCGCAATGGCATCGAAGCCCAGTCCAAGACCCTGGGCGTGGAAGTGCAGATCGAAGACGCCGGCGACGACGTTGCCAAGCAGCTTGACCAGATCAAGAACTTCGCGGCTTCGGGCGTTACCGCCATCATCGTCAACCCGGTTGACACCTCGGCCACCCAGGCCATGTCGGATGCGGCTGCCGCAGCCAATATCCCGCTGGTTTACGTGAACCGCCAGCCGATCAACATCGACACACTGCCTGACAACCAGGCTTTCGTGGCATCGAACGAAGTTGACTCCGGCACGCTCGAAACCATCGAAGTGTGCAACCTGCTCAAGGCCGCAGGCAAGACAGAAGCCAACATCTATATCATGGTGGGTCAACTCTCGAACCAGGCCGCCGTGCAGCGCACCAAGGACATCCATGACGTCAGGGGTGATGGCCGCTGCGCCGTGAAGCTCAACGTCGTGGATGAGCAAACCGCCAACTGGTCGCGCGACGAAGCGCAGAACCTGATGACCAACTGGATCTCGGCTGGCAAAGCCTATGACGCCGTGATCGCCAACAACGACGAAATGGCCATTGGCGCCATCCAGGCGATGAAGGCAGCTGGTGTTGACATGAAGACCATGATCGTGGGCGGCGTTGACGCCACCCAGGATGCTTTGGCTTCCATGAAGGCTGGTGATCTCGACGCGACAGTGTTCCAGAACGCTGCTGGCCAGGGCGCTGGCGCCCTCGACGCAGCCATCAAGCTCGCCAAGGGCGAAGCCGTTGAGCAGAAGGTCTGGATCCCGTTCGAACTCGTAACGCCGGCCAACATCGACAACTACATGAAGAAGAACTAAGTCCTTCTCTACTGAAGTGGAATGAGCGGCGTTTCGGTGCCGCTCATTTTTTAAAGCCGCTTCTGCTGCTTCAAAAGGTGCAATGCATTGAGGCGGCAAAAACTGGCTTCACAAAACCAGCACATCGGCTAGGATTGCCGAGAGAAGTGTGGAGCAGTTGAAGGGGAGGGCGACCATGGCGCAGGCTGATCAAGGTGTTGGAGGTGTCGCCTATGATACGTCGAGGCGCACGTGGCCAAATGAACTCAATATCCTGTTCGCGCTGGTGCTCATTGTTGTAATTTTCGAGACTCTCGGGCGCGTGTTCCTCGGTGAAAGCTTTCTGCTGAATTCGCAACCCGAAGCGAAGACGTTTTTCAACGAGCTGCGCCTGCAGGTTATCATCCTGCAAGTTGCCATCGTCGGCATCATAGCGCTGGGGGCAACGCAGGTGATCATCACCGGCGGCATTGATCTATCTGCTGGCTCCATTGTGGGCGCAACCGCGATGATCGCCATGTCCTTCGCGCAAGTGGCTGTTGTGAATGGCAATCCCAATCCAAAGGCGATTTTTCCGGAGCTTGGCTGGCTCGATCTTCCGGTGATCATTCCCGTTGTGGTCGGCATTTCCTGCGGTGTCATAGCGGGCATGGTGAATGGCGCCATCATCGCCTATACCCGCATTCCGCCCTTTATCGCCACGCTTGGCATGATGGTTTCGGCCAGGGGCCTTTCAAAGTGGTGGTCGAAGGGCAATCCGATTTCCTTCCCGACTGAAAGCTTCGCCGCCATCGGCAAGGGCATGTGGCCGGTTGTCATTTTCGTGGTGCTGGCCGTGCTCTTTCAACTTATCCTGAGTTACACGAAGTATGGCAAGCACTGCTACGCGATTGGCTCCAATGAAGACGCTTCGCGCACCGTGGGCATCAAGGTCGAGAACCACAAGATTCTGGTTTACACCATAGCCGGCGCTCTCGCTTCCGTCGCGGCCATTGTCCTGAGTTCCAAAAACCTGACGGCGCAAGCCGGCATGGGTGTCACCTATGAGCTTCAGGCCATCGCCATGACGGTCATCGGAGGGGTTTCGCTCTCGGGCGGGCGCGGCTCAATCATTGGCACCGTTCTGGGCGCCTTGATATTCGGCGTCATCATTTCCGGCTTCACGTTCATGAAGCTCGATGCCTACTACCAGGAGATGGTCATGGGCGTGATTATCGTCGCCGCCGTTGTTCTCGACCAGTGGCGCCAGCGCCGCAGCGCTTCAAGGAGTTGAACATGTCCGACGTTGTTTTGAAAACCGAAGGCCTCACCAAATATTATGGCGGCGTCCATGCGCTCGAGAACGCCGACTTCGAACTGCGCACCGGCGAGCATGTGGCCATTATGGGCGACAATGGCGCTGGCAAATCCACCTTCGTGCGCCAGATCACAGGCGTTGAGCAGCCGACGCGCGGCAAGATCATTTTTCATGGCAAGGAAGTGGCTTTCAAGGGCCCGCTTGACGCCCGCAAGGAAGGCATCGAGACGGTTTTCCAGACGCTCGCCCTGGCCGATGATCTCGACGTGCCGTCGAACCTGTTCCTGGGCCGCGAAAAGGTGAGATTCAACCTCGGGCCATTTTCCATCCTTGACCGCAAAGCCATGCGTGACGCGACGCGCAACGCGCTGGCGCGGACGGGGGTGAAAATACCGAACCTCTCCAACACAATCCGCAACATGTCGGGCGGCCAGCGCCAGTGCGTGGCGATTGCGCGAACCGCGACGTTTGCCTCGCGCCTGATCATCATGGACGAACCCACCGCAGCACTTGGCGTCGCCGAGACAGCGCAGGTCGAGAATATCGTCAGGACGCTCAAAGCCAATGGCGAACCCCTGGTGCTGATCTCCCACAACATGCGGCAGGTCTTTGATCTCGCCGACCGCATCCTCGTGTTCCGCCGGGGCCGCATCGTTGCCAACCTGATCAAGAACGCCACCTCAGGCGAAGAGGTCGTGGCCTATATCACCGGCGCCAAGCAAGCGCAGGAACTGCCCGCCGCCGCGTAGAACAGGATCAATTTTGATTGAGTCTTCTATCGTGTGATCGAATTGCAACTATTTGCAGCGTTCGCCCTCGCCTGCGCGACTTCGCGTGGGAGAGGGTGCCCAACGGGCGGGTGAGGGCTCTTGAACCAAGACATAGATATCTGAAATTGTAGAGCCAGTTGGCCCTCATCCGGCCCTTGGCCACCTTCTCCCATGACCAAGAGGCCACGGGAGAAGGCGAATGCTGAACGAGTTATTTTGTGAAAGTTGGCTCGGGCAAGACAACCAAACTTGATCACGCTTAGGCACCGCCCGGCAAGGGCTTCACCTGGTCTGGCCAATGCTTCTATGTGTTGGAGCCCCTAAACTCATGCGGGAATGTCATCAAAGCAGGGTCAGATAGGTTCGCTTTTGGCGCCAAAAACCCACCAAAAAACATGACATTGGAGCGTAAAAAAATTTCAGTTTGGCCAAATCAAGGGGATCCGCGGGTGCCAAAAAACAGAATAATTGTTCCATTGAAGTGAAGCCGTGGAAATTGCCAGTCAAAAAATAACTCGCTCAGCATTCGCCTTCTCCCGTGGCCTCTTGGCCATGGGAGAAGGTGGCCAACGGCCGGATGAGGGTCAACTGGTTCCCCAATTTCAGAAATTTATGTCTTGGTTCAAGAGCCCTCACCCGCCCGTTGGGCACCCTCTCCCATCCCCCTTCGCAAAAGCTGCGGCGGACGGGAGAGGGCGAACGCTGCAAATAGGTGTGGCCGGATCTCAGGATGGGAGGCTCAATCAAAAACAGATGGCCTCTGACAAAAGCAAATGCCCGCAACACTGCTGTGCGGGCATCATCATAAGCGTGTGAAGGGAAATCAGGCCGCTTTGGACGCCGGGAACTTTTCACCCTTGTCCACTTCCGGTGACGGTTGGCCGCCAGCGCCCATATCTCGGTCTGCTTGTCGGGCTTGTCAGTTCTCGCGAAAAGCCCGGTGAAGCTGGTCGGTGAAAGGCTTTGTGATCAGCGAGATCACCTTGCGGTCCTCGGTCTTCACAAACACTTCCACCGGCATGCCGGGCACCAGCGAAAGCCCGCCAAGCCTTGCCAGCTCGCTGGGGGAAATATTGACACGCACCTTGTAGAAGTGCGCGCCGGAACGCTCGTCAATCGTGATGTCCGCCGCAATGCGGCTCAGCTTGCCAAACAGTTCTGGTGTCGTGCGCTGGTTGAAGGCCGACATGCGCAGCAAGGCTTCTGAACCAACCTGCAACTGATCCACGTCAGCGGGGCTCACCATCGCCTCAATTTCCAGGCTGTCATTGGTGGGAACAACAAGCATGAGCACTTCACCGGGCGAGACAACACCGCCAACCGTGTGGACGATCAACTGGTGTATGGTGCCTTCCTGCGGCGCGTAAAGCTCGATGCGCATGAGCTGGTCCCTGGCCGCCACTTCGCGTTCGCGCAATTCACCCAGCTTGCCGTCAATGTCGCGGAGCTCCATGGCCACTTCGCTGTTGAGATCCCGGTCGATCTGCAAAATGGAAAGACGCGCTTCAGCGATGCGGCCTGCGGTCTGCGCCTTGGCTGACATGAGCTGGCCCCTTTCACCCTTGATGCGCGTAGCGTCGCGCTCCAGCGCGGTGAGCCTTGCGAGCGGCATGAGTTTCTTTTTCCACAGGTCGCGCGCCGCATCAAGCTCCTGCTCGATCAGGGCGCTTTCGGCGGTCTTGGAGTCAATTTGCGCCTCGATGCCAACAACTTCCTCCGCGAACTGGGCGATGCGCTCTTCGATGCTGGACTTGTTGCCGTTGCGGGCAACCCTGCGGAAATCAAACAGCCCGCGTTCGCTGTCCATCAGCGACGCAATGGCGGGATCGCTGGCGCGCTCGTCAAGCTCTTTCGGGAACGTGATGTCCGCCAGATCGTCGCGCTCGGCTTTCAAGCGCGCCTGGCGCGCCGTGATTTCATTGAGCGACTTCTCGATCACGGAAAGATTGGCGCGGGTAACCGTGTCATCGAGCCGCAGCAAGGGCGCGCCAGCCTTTACATGCTGGCCCTCCTTGATCATGATTTCGCCGACAACCCCGCCCGTCGGGTGCTGCACTTTTTTGACATCGGACGTGACAACAACCGTGCCAGGGGCGATGACGGCGCCAGAAAGCTCGGCCGTGGCGGCCCAGCCGCCAATGCCAAACACCAGGAGAACGGCGACCGCGGTTCCCGTCAGCAAATAGCTGCGGATGGATTTAAGGCCGGTTTTGTAACCTGTGTCGCCGCTCATGCTACGCTCCTTTGCGTCTTGCGCTGCGTTGACGGACGCGCCACGGGAGCGGGCACAGGTTGCAGCGTGGGCACGGGCGCTGGCGCAATCTGGGCCGGCTGCTGCGCGCCGCTTTCGCGCGCCTTGGCCGCCGCGCCTTGCGTAACGAGATTGGGGAAATGCTTGGCCAGGACCTGATCGCGGGGTCCAAAGGAGACGGGCTTGCCATCGGCCATGACCAGCACATGATCCAGGGCTTCAAGGGCTCCCGGGCGATGGGAAACCACAACAACAATGCCGCCGCGCTTGCGCACACCGTGAATGGCCGCCATCAGCGCCTTGTCGCCATCCGAATCGAGATTGGAATTGGGTTCATCTAGCACAACCAAGAATGGATTCCGGTACAGGGCGCGCGCCAGCGCGATGCGCTGGCGCTGGCCCGCCGACAGGACCGCGCCATTTTCGCCGATTTGCGCCTGATAGCCATCCGGGAAATTGAGGATCATTTCATGCACACCCGCGGCTTGCGCTGCCGCGATCACGGTCTCTGAATCGGTTTCAACCTCGAGCCTCGATATGTTTTCAGCGATGCTTCCGGCAAATAATTCGACGTCCTGGGGCAGATAGCCGATCTGGCGCCCGATCTGGTCTCTTGGCCATTGGTCAAGCGATGCGCCATCAATGCGGACACGGCCAGCGGCGGGCAACCAGGCCCCGACCAGCGTGCGCGACAGAGTGGATTTTCCAGAACCGCTGGGGCCGATAACCGCCATGCCGCTGCCGGCTTGCAGTTCGAATGTCACGTCGCGGATCAGCACGCGCTTGCCGCCCGGCTCGACAACGCCCAGACCTTCCACCTTCAGACTCTTCTGCGGCTCAGGCAGCGTGATGCGCTCGCCATCAGGCGGCAGCTTTGCCAGCAGTTCATTCAACCGCTTCCAGCCCTGCCGCGCGGCGACAAATGTCTTCCATTGGGAAATGGCGAGGTCAACCGGAGCCAGCGCCCGGCCCACCAGAATGGAACCTGCGATCATGATGCCACCGGAGGCTTCATTGTTGATGACCAGCCAGGCGCCAACACCCAGCATGGCCGACTGCAGCACCATGCGCAGCGTCTTGGAAATGGCGCCGAGGCCGCCGGCCACGTCGCTCACCTGGGTTTGATTGTCGATGAAAGAGCCGCTGAGCTTGCGGTAGCGTGTGGCAAGGCGCGAACCCATGCCCATGGCATTGAGCACTTCGGCATTGCGGCGGCTGGCCTCGGCGATGGCTGACCGCTGGCCGCCGGCGGATGTCACCCGCCGCATGGTGTTGCCGGTCATCAGCTCTGTCAGGACTGTCATGCAGATCAGCAGCACCGTGCCGACGACAGCCGTTATGCCAAGAATCCAGTGGAACATGAAGATGAGGGCCATGTAGAAGGGCAGCCATGGCAGATCGAGAAACGCGTTTGGCCCGCCGCCGCCGAGAAATCCGCGGATGGCATCCAGGTCGCGCATCGATTGCAACCCGTCGCCGCGCTGGCCCGTGCGCTGCGGCATCCGCGTGATGGCGTCGAATACCCGGGGACCAACAGACTCATCCAAATGGCTTCCAACCCGCACCAGAATTCTGGCGCGGATAAAATCAAACGCGCCCTGTATGGCAAACAGCAAAAGGGCAACGGCTGACAGGGCGACAAGTGTCGGAATGCTGCGGCTCGGCAACACCCGGTCATAGACTTCGAGCATGTACAGCGCGCCCGTCATCATGAGGATATTGCCGAGGGCACTGAAGACAATGATGCCAACCAGCGCCCAGCCGCAAACCGAAACGGCCCTGCGCAGTTCCTTGCCCGGCTCAACCGGCTTTTCCTTTGCTTTGGCCAGTTCGGCGGCGGGTGTCCGGCCACGCCTGAATCTGCGCCAGACCAGCGCGGCGGCAAGCGCCGCGGCGACCGCCAGAACGCCATACGTCAAATCCAGCCAGGCCGCTTCAGCGGGCGCATCGAAAGTGCTGCCAGCCAGGGCTAGTCCCAACACCAGCACCACAACGCCAACCGCTGAATAATGCCAAACCTTTTTCGTCATTCACCGCACCTCAAGTGTTCCATGACCAGCATGAGCAAAGTGCCGTGATAGAGGACGCAGCCTAAATCATTCTGGGACAATTCATACACACGCATGGACGCCATAACCTGTCGTTTAGATTCTAAAGCAATATCCGGGCCAACAGCATTATATCCGGCTGGCCATGGTTTTAGCCAGAATAATCATGCCGATATAAGAGGTCATCATGGCGCATCGAATTAACTAAATTTTTCGCGGCCTTATGTGAATTAATCGTAAACGCCCGATCCCCCGCGCAGCCGCAAGTTTCCCGATTGTTAACTAAGAACTCCTATCGTGCCCCAAGTTGAATTTGGTCACTGATGTTCATTGACTTGCTCTAAAACCTAACCCACAGAAAAGATTATGAAAATTCTAGCGGTTGATGATTCTCCGACAGTGCGGGAAATGCTGGTGTCGACCCTGGTCCAGGCGGGTCACCAGGTCCTCGATGCCGATGACGGCATTCGCGCCTTGGCGCTGCTTGCCAATGATGAGGTGGATTTGATCATCAGCGACCTCAACATGGTCAAAATGAGCGGTTTTGAGCTTCTCCAGGAAGTGCGCGAAAGCGCCACTCACATGGCAACGCCCTTCATCATTCTGACCACGGAAACCGATGGAGAATTGAAACAAGCCGCAAGACAGGGTGGTGCCACGGCCTGGATGGTCAAGCCCTTCGATCCTGTCGCGCTTATCAAACTGATCAAGCAACTGGGCCCCGCATGACAAGGAACACCCGGCTGACCGACTACGAACGCCTGCCCGATGCGACCGCGCCGGCAGGCAGCGCCGATACGCAGCAATTTGTCTATTTCACCATTGGTG
>VFJY01000076.1 GCA_009885825.1 Rhodobiaceae bacterium
GGCTACTACAGCAAGCCAGGCCCAGCTACTTTGGCCCGAGGCCTCCAGAAATATCACGCCGTCAAATATGGGACTCAAATGGCCGGTGGAATTGTGTGAATCAGATAGTTTCGGTTTGGGGGGATTAACCGCGTATGTCTGCTTCCGAGACGAGAGCGGCCATTATCGGCGGTCGGTACCATGTCGCAGTTAGGGCCACAAGCGGATCATGTTGAAATTAGCCCGGTGCGTTGGATCAAGAGACCGATCAGGTTGAATATAGGGATAGACATCAAACGAGTGCGCCATAGACCGTCCACGACCCCCAGCCTACTAATAGTATCCCGGTTAAGCGGCTCAGTCGATTGCCTGCGGGGATTAGCTTTTCGGCAGCTACGTATAGCGCCAACCCTGCAATCCAGCGCAGTTCCATGACTCCTCCGTAGAACAGAAGCCCCATCAGCACCCAGCAGCAGCCAAGGCAATAGAGCCCGTGTGATAATCCCATGCGCAGGGCACCGAGGTAACCTTTTTGCCAGTTACGGGCGAGGAACATCAGTGGGGTCTGGCAATTGCGCAGGCAAGCAGCTTTGAGCGGCGACATCTGGTAAAGACCGGCAGCGATGAGCAAGCCACCACCTACCACGGCGCTGGTCACCGCCATCATCATCGACAACGCTATTGTCTGGCTCAACACGAGCTGCAGCGCCACGGCGGTGGCGGCAAAGCCAGTCCAGATAACGCCATAACCCACGACGAAAAAGGCAAGCGGCACAGCCGGAGCTCCTTTTTCGGCGAACTTCCGGCTAATCGCCCCGTAGGTGAGAATAGCGGGCGCAGCCGAAGGCAGCATCATCGCCATCATCATTGTCCACCACATGATGAACAGGAGCAGGGGATAAACGATGGCACCTTCGACAAAGACAGTGGGCATCATTAACACGTCGCCCACACGCAAAGTGGAAAACAGGCCAATTGCCGCGACCGCTGCAAGGCCCATGAGCACGATCCAGCGTTCGTTTCTTGCGGTGTGTTCAATCACTGGAGCCAGCCCCACAGAACTGATCCGGTTCAATGAACTATGCCGTGGCCTGTGATATGCAAATTTGCAAGGTGGGCATGACGCCCGCTCGTATCAAGCGCAATCGGGCCATTGGATTTGATCGTGCTACTGGCGAATTCCGCCTCGCTGAATTCAAACCCTTGACGCAGAGAAACGCGCGCATGATGTGTGTTGCCGGTCACTGGATTGCGGATGGCCTCGGTCTTCACGTCCAGCACATCCGGAACTTTGATGTGGCCAACGCAACTCTTCAAGTCGACGGCAAATTCAATAGGTTTGAACATCGGCTCATGCACCTTGTCGCACATTGATACGAAGACGTTAAAGAACGTCGCACCCGGTTCCGTATCCTGTCCAGACATGATCTTGAGCAGGGCTTCGCGTTGCTCAGGTGAGGCGCGTTCGTCGACAATGGGCTGGATTTCGCCATGCCCCATGTGAATTGGTCCAGGCCAGGCAGCGGTAGCAGCCCAGCGCAGACCGTCAAGTTTTACTTTGCCATAATGTCCCTTCTCAATCTGCATGCCTACAGCCGCCCGGCACGTGCCGTCCGTGGGCAGGGAGTTGAATTGGCAAGGGCAGCCATATGCGCAGTTACAGGCAGCGATTTCAGGGCCACGTATCATCCATTCGGTAATAGCCATTTTGTTCTCCTCTGAGACAAGACCACCGGGACGGTAGAAAGGATAACACATTTTGCAAACCGGCGGTAGGCCCTGTGCTTCAGATTGGATTGATCTTCAGAAGATAATACGGAAACAAAGAAAGTTCCGAATGACGGCTCAAAGTCCGCAATGGGTCAATCGCGTTGGTCTCGCGGTTTCTTTGTTATGTCTGGTCACTGGACCACTCCAGACATGGGGGCTTACCAGTGCAGGCATCGGCCCGGACGTGGTGCGGCAATCCCCCGGCTACCAGCGGGGTAGGGGTGTGGAGATCAAGCGGCCAACGGTTAGTTTCAAATGGGTTCACCCCCAAATTCTTGCCCCGTCACAGGGCCGTCGCAGAAACGGGGCACTCAAGGCCTTGCGCTGGCGCTGCCGGCGGGTGGCGCAAAGGCGCGCGATGTGATGGATACTGTTGAAAAACAACACGGGAGGTTAGCATGGTGAAGCGTTCCTTTTTCGCTTGTGCGGTCCTGGCGGCGGCCTTGGGCACGGCAGTTGCGTCCGGAGATCAAAATCCAGGCGGTTTCAAGACAGTGCAGCCCGCGATGCTCGCGCCAGGCATGCCGGGGGTTGAGATCACCCCGCTCCTCACTGTCGGCGACGTGCTGCCGGGTGGTTATCGCTTCGAGGCCATCCCCGATGGCATATCCCTCCGCGCCCGGAGCGAGGGACGGGTTGATGTCTATGTGAACCCACGAGACCAGCAAGGTTCCGTTCCCCTACAACACCGCCGCGCCCACCCCGGCCAATGGCGAGAACGACTTCGACAATGCCCAGGTGAGCAGGCTGCTCCTCAACCAGAAATCGGCCGGGATGCTCAACGGCTCCTTCGCCATCTCCAGCAGCTCCGGCTACCAGCGGTTTTGCTCCAACTACCTGGTGACCAGGAAGGAGGGTTTCGACCGCGACATTCTCTTTACCAACGAGGAGTCGCCCAATTACGTGCTCCGGCAGACGGACTCCTGGCCGCCGACGATTGATAGCCCGGCCCAAAAGGAAGTCGGGCTCGTCGTGGCGCTCGATGTCAAGACCGGCAGTCACAAGCCGATCCACGGCATGGGCAGGCACAACCACAAGAACAGCGTTCCCATTCCAGGCGTCGGCTATCCGGTCGTGCTTTCGGGCGATGACACCTTCACCAGCGGCCCCCTTACTGGGGTGTTCCCTGCGGGCGCGGTGCCGGCCCAGTCGCAGCTCTATTCCTATATGGCGAGAGATACCGAAGCGCTGCTGGCCGACAAGGGCGATCTCTGGGCCTTCGTCTCGGACACGCCGGGCGTGAAGAACTACTATGACGTGCCGCCCAGCTCGGAAACCGTGGTCACCGGTCGCTTCATCAAGGTGCCAAAAACCATCGCAACCGGGCGCAATCGCGATGGAACCGAGATGAAAGCCGCCAATTTTGGCTATCTCCAGCCTCCCGCCAACGGAAGCTGGCAGATGGACCTCCGCTCCGTCACGCCGATCGGTCTTGATGGCCCCCAGTGGGTGCTCGAATACTGGAGCGACATCAACAACGTGTTCCAGTTCGTCCGTGTCGAGGGCGACGACAACCCAGTCAAGACCGCCGCCGAAATTCACCAGCCGGACAATATCGAAACCACCATGACGGGGCTTCTCCTCATCGAGGATCCCGGCGGCAGCCAGCAGTTCACCGCCGCCGAGCAGCTTTCCAATCTCCGCGCCACGACGGCGAGGCTCTGGCATGTGCCGTTCGCGGGCGCGCGCCTGAAGTCGTGGCACGGGTGGATCAGGGGGCCGATGGCGGGCCCACCGATGTCGATGGCCGCGCCGCCGCGAACTGGGGCGCCTGGGAGTCGACGGGAATTGTCGATGCGTCAGCGGCCTTCCTGATCAACATCCAGGCGCACTCGCTTGGGGTGGAAAAGGCGCCAGGCCCCGGCTTCACTTACAAGCGCGAAGGCGGCCAGCTCCTGCTCATCCGCATGCCTGGGAAGTAAGCGAAGATGAAAACAAGAGCACCCCCTATTGCCCGTCCTCATCTGCCCTAAATCCAAGGCCCCGTTCAACAGCGTGTTTTCCGTATCTTCCGCGTAACTTGTCGATAGCCTGCTCGGCCTTGGTAAGAGCTGCAAAACGCGCATCAAGTGTGGCCGTTTCCATTTCTGGAAGCGCTTCGCTGAGGTTCGAAATTCCAACGCCGATCAGGCGAAACTCCGTGCCTGTTGCTTCGCGCTTCAACAGGGGCTGGGCGGCGGAGAAAATGTTGTGGGCAAGCTGGGTGGGGCTGTCCAAAGTTGTGTTGCGGCTGCGGGTCTTGAAATCCGTAGTCTTGAGCTTCAAGGCCACGGTCAATCCGGCAAGCCCGTCTTTCTTGGCGCGCCACGACACCCGTTCAGACAATTGCCAGAGAATGCGCTCAAGCGCGTCGTAGGCGCGGATGTCGTTGTTGAAGGTTGTCTCGGCGCTGATGCTTTTGGATTCATCCCTGGCGGAAACGCTGCGCGCGTCCTCGCCTCTTGCGAGGTGAAACAGCCGCGCTCCCATCACGCCATAGCGGCGCATGAGTTCGGCCCGTTCCATGCCCTGAAGCTGGCCAATGCGGGTGATGCCGTCTTTCAAGAGCTGGTCCTGAAAGGCGCGGCCCACGCCCCAGATCAGGCTGACGGATTTTTCAGCCAGAAACGCGGTTGCTTCCGCCTTGCCGATGACTGAGAACCCGCGCGGCTTTTCAAGGTCGGAGGCAACCTTCGCGAGATACTTGTTGTAGGAGAGGCCGGCGGACGCGCTGATGCCAATTTTTTCCTCGATGGTTTTGAGCAGCGTTGCAAGGGAAAGGGCTGGGCTCCTGCCATGCAGCCGGGTTGTTCCAGCGAGATCAAGGAATGCCTCATCAATCGACAGGGGCTCGACCAGAGGCGTGAGTTCAAGCATGAGCTGGCGCACTTGCTGGCCCACGGCCGAATATTTGCGAATATCAGGTTTGATGACGATCGCTTCAGGGCAAAGTTTCAAGGCCTGGAACATAGGCATTGCGGACCTGACACCCTTGATGCGGGCTACATAGCAGGCGGTTGAAACGACTCCCCGCGTTGCTCCACCAATGATGACGGGCTTGTCCCTCAGTTCGGGATTGTCACGCTTCTCGACTGCCGCATAGAACGCATCGCAATCGATATGGGCAATAGAGAGCTCGTGCAATTCCGGATGGTGTTTCAGCCGCGGGCCATGGCAGTTTGGGCAGCGCGAAGTTTCCACAGTGACAGCAGTGAAGCAATCACGGCAAAATCCCAAAGCATGAGGCGTTTCGGCCATGGGTGAGATAATAGCGCCGATTCAAGCCTGGTTAAACCAGGTGTTTGATCCTGGGTCTCTATGGCGTAGTATTTTCTCTGGAATGGGGGGAAGCACGGGCTAAAAAATATACCATGAAGGCCGTGATCAGCTTCGAAGACATATCGACGACTTTGTCATTGCCCACAATTTTGCGCTAACCAAAAACTCGTAAGGGTCAAACGCCCCGCGCGTTCATTTGCAAGCGCTGGACAAATCAGGTGAGCTATCTATCCCAGCCTCAAAAATCGTGTTGTTTTCATCACAGGCGGCGCCAGCGGGATTGGCGCTGACATCGTTCGCGCCTTTCATGGCAATGGATCACGCGTTGCCTTTGTTGACATTCTCGAGAACGACGGAGAAAAGCTCGCAGCAGAACTTGGCTGCCGGTTCATCAAGTGCGACCTCACGGACATTGCGGCGTACGGCGTGCGCAGCGTTGGCGTCACCGGCAACATTGGCGACAAGGCTGCGGTCGCCAAAATGAAGCAGGAGATTGAGGCAAAGCTTGGCCACTTGAATGTGCTGGTGAATTGCGCCAGCGGTGACATAGGAACCTCTGGCAACAAGCCAAAGCCCAGCAACGCGCTCGATATTTCTTTTGAAGGTTTCCAGGTGTTGACCAACAACAACCTGATTGGAACCATGCTGGTGTGCCAGGCATTCGTGCCAGCCATGGTAAGGGCTGGAACAGGTTCCGTCATCAGCATAGCATCGGCCGCCGCCCATCTGGGTTGCTCACCGGAGGTGGTTTATTCGACGCTCAAAGCTGCGGTGGTTCACTACACCCGCTGCCTCGCCAAGGAACTTCTGACAGATGGTGTGCGGATCAATGCCGAGAGTCCTGGGCCCACGAAGACCGCGCGATTTCAGGCAACACAAATTGTCGAACCCGAAAAAATGGACTCAGCCGGAAAATCGTTTCTGCGTTACGCGGAGCCTTCCGAGATCGCGGATGCAGTCGCTTTCCTCGCCAGCCCGCGCTCAAAATTCGTCAATGGCCAAGTTATTCGCGTTGATGGGGGCCTGACGTTGTTTTCCGGGTGACAAGAGAGAAAAGAGACCTTTGCGAATTATCGATTCCGCTTATAGCCCTTGAAACAATTTGGTCGTGCCGAAATGGCCAGCTCGGAATTAACTCAGTGCGTCCCTTATACGGTAATACATCATCGCGGCCACCAGAATCGGCGTTCTTGCAATGCCACCAGGGAAGGGGAGGTGTTTGATGCCCGCCAGAAGATCAAATCTTTCAGCCATTCCGCGAATGGCCTCGGCCATCAGCTTTCCGTAGAGCCCCGAGAGCGCCACACCCTGGCCAGAATAGCCATGGGCGTAATAGACGGCTGGCGACAGTCTTCCACAATCAGGAATGCGGTTTGATGTTATGGCGATATGGCCGCCCCAGGCGTAGTCAATCTTGACGTCCTGCAGCTGCGGGAAAACATCAGTCATGCGGGGCCGCATGTAATCACCGAGATTTTGCGGTTCCAATCCAGAGTAGCTGGCTCGCCCTCCAAACAGCATGCGGTGGTCTGGCGAGCGGCGGTAATAGTCCACAATGAACTTTGTGTTGGCTACAGCCTCATTGTCCCGGATCAAGGACTTCGCCCGCTCCTCGCCCATCGGCTCTGTCGCGATGATGTAGCTGGCCACGGGCATCACGCGGCCATACAGGTCTTTAACCGTGCGGTCCAGGTAAGCATTGCCAGCGATCACCATGAACTTGGCCCGAACAATGCCCTGTTCCGTGCGCGCTGATGGCGCGTGACCTGTATCAACGTCTGTCACGCGTGATCGCTCATAAATCACGGCGCCACTCGCAATGGCGGCGCGAGCGAGACCAAGACAATAGTTCATCGGATGCAAATGCCCGGCTTCGCTTTCGCGCAAAGCTCCATGATAGATCTTTGTGCCCAGTTTTTGTTCAAGCTCATCTTTGCTCAGCAAGGTCAAGCCTGCGACCCCAAGTTCCTCAAACTCATCGCGCCATGCTTTTAACTCATCGAATTGATGGGTTTTAGGTATGCAGTGCAAATACCCCCAGATGAGGTCGCAATTGATGTTATGTTTCTCAAGCCTCTGTTTCAAAAGGGTTTTTGCCTCTTCAGCGAGTGTAAAGCATTTCAATGCGTTGGTTTTCCCGAGTTGGTTTTCAATTTTCTGCTGGCCGTTGGAGAATCCTGTGCAAACTTGCCCCCCATTGCGCCCCGATGCGCCATAGCCCACATACTCGGCTTCCAGCACCACAACCTTGTAACCTGCGGTTGCAAGCTCGAGAGCAGCCGATAGCCCCGTATAACCCGCACCAATTATGCAAACATCGGCGGAAACCTCGCCTTTCAGACTTTCGCATGAAACAGATGAATTGGCCGTAGTTTGATAATAGGTGAGGGCGTTGATTGATTTGACCATGACACAAAGCTTTAGCTGACCCCCTTTTGCTTGGTCAAGAAGAGGCGCTACAATAGCTTCGATTCAACAACCACTGGTTACCCATGTCGCGATCATCATTCGAGGAATTCATCTCAGAAAACAGGATCAGCGAGGTTGAATGTCTGGTGGCGGATATGTCCGGCACGGCGCGGGGCAAAATCCTGCCGCCCAAGAAATTCCTGTCGGGTCAGAAATCCAGGGGCCTACGGGTTCCAGAAGAAGTTTTCACGCTCACCATCAATGGACGTTTTGTGTCCGACACGGAGGCCGTGAGTGACAGCGCCATCGATATCTATATGGAGCCAGACCCGGAAACCACGCGCCTTGTGCCCTGGTATACAGAGCCCACGGCGCAGGTTATCTGCGATGCGTTTCATCTCAATGACGAACCGGTTGAAATCGCACCCCGCCATGTGTTGAAGCGGGTGCTTGGCCTCTACAAGGCGCAAGGATGGCGGCCCGTAGTGGCGCCCGAACTGGAATTCTATCTTTGTAAGAAAAACCTCGATCCGGATTATCCGATAGAGTCCGCCATTGGCCGTTCGGGCCGCAAGGAATCGGGCGGCCAGGCCTATGGGATCGATGCCGCCAATGATTTTGATCCCGTGGTGGAAGATATTTTCGATTATTGCGAAGCCCAGGAACTGGATGTTGATACCCTGTCGCATGAAGCGGGGCCCGCCCAGCTCGAGATCAATTTCAATCACGGCGATCCGCTTGAGCTGGCCGATCAGGTGTTTCTGTTTAAGCGCACGGTGCGGCAAGCGGCGCTCAAGCATGATCTCTACGCCACGTTCATGGCAAAGCCATTGCAAAATGAGCCCGGCTCTTCCATGCACATCCATCAGTCGGTGCTGGATACCAAAACCGGCAAGAACGTTTTTGCTGGTCGCGATGGCAAGCCGTCAAAGCTGTTTTTGAATCACATCGGCGGCCTCCAGCGCTACATGTCTGCCGCCTTGCCGTTCTGCGCGCCAAATGTGAATTCGTACCGGCGTCTGGTGCCCGAGTCCGATGCTCCAACCAATGTACATTGGGCCCATGACAATCGCACCGTAAGCTTGCGGGTTCCCGCATCGAATGCCGCCAACTTGCGCGTGGAGAATCGCGTGCCTGGGGCGGACGCAAACCCTTATCTCGCCTTTGCCGCTTCGCTCGCGTGTGGCTATCTCGGCATGATGGAGCGGATAAAACCGTCTGACCCGGTCACGGGTTCGGCCTACCGCTATGCCCACACGCTGCCCATAAACCTCGATGAAGCGCTTGATAAATTGAACTACACCAAATCGCTGAAACAGGTCATGGGCGAGAAGTTTGTCGAGGCCTACCAGGACGTGAAGTTCGAGGAGATGCAGCACTTCCGCCGGGTCATAAGTTCCTGGGAGCGGGAATTCCTGCTGCTGAATGTTTAACCCAGCGCGCTTAGAGTCGCAAAAGCAGACAAAGCTTCCTTGCTGGATTTGACGTGGAGCACGGCGGCTCCATCGTGGGACAGAAATTCCTTCACTTTGGCATCAACGTCATCGCCAAGCGCCATACTGACAACAAGGGCGCCAAAGGATTTCGCCCATTGGGTGAAATCAGGGTTTACCAAATCTGTTCCCGACACGCGGTTGGGATAGAGTCTGGCCTGATAGGTGCGGATTGTGCCGTAGATGCCATTGTCTGAAATCACAATCTTGGTTTTTGCACCATATTGCATGGCGGTGGCAAGTTCCTGACCCGTCATGAGCGTGCCGCCATCGCCCACAAATGCGATCGCCATGCGGGCGTCATCAACCAGCCCAGCGGCAACGGCTGCCGGAACACCAAAGCCCATGGCGCCAGCGATGGCACCCAGCAGTGTATTCCGCGGCGTCATGATCCAATGCCGGTGAACCCACGTGGACATATTGCCTGCGTCGGTTGTGATGATCGCATTGGGTGGCGACTGGGCAGCTATTGAAACAACCACCCGCCCAAAATCCACCCCGTCCTCTGGCTCTGGCGATTTGAAGACTTGAAATTCCTTCACGAAATCATTGATCGATGAGCGCCAGGACTCACGCGCCGATGAAACAACCTTGGGATTGAGCGCAAGCTCAGACAGCAGTGCGACAGGATCGGCCACCAGTCCAAAATCCGCTCTGAACACTTTGCCAATGGGCTCGCCATCGGGGTAGATATGGATGAGCTTCTGTTTTGACTCTGTGGCCGATGGGAATGTGTAGTTCAAGCTGGCAACGTCGCCAAGCCTGGTTCCCACGGCAATGATCAAGTCAGCATTGGCCAACACCTGCCGATGCTTCGGCGGGTTCCCGAATCCAAGGTGGCCGGCGTAAAGCGGTGAAGCATTGTCGAAAATGTCCTGATTTTTCCATGTGACCGCCACGGGCACGCGCAGCGCTTCGGCGAATTGCGCCAGCGCCGCCGCACCCTTGGCCCCACGCAACATGGCGCCTGCAACAACAATGGGATTTTCAGCCGCCTCAATCATGGCCAGAATCATTGCGATGTCACCTGCCGAATGGTGGGCAACGGCAACTGGAATGGGCGCGGGAATAACCTCACCCGCAGCATCGCTCAAGACATCTTCCGGCAGTGAAATGATCACTGGACCAGGCTTGCCTTCGCAAGCCAGGCGGAGCGAACGGGATACAATTTCCCCGATCCTGCCGCCTTCGGAAACTTCAAAAACGCCCTTGGCCATTCCGCCAAAGAATTGCGCATAGTCAATTTCCTGAAAGGCGCCGCGTCCACGCTCTTCGCGCGAAACCTGGCCAACGAGCAACAGGACAGGCACCGCGTCCTGCTCGGCCACGTGAATGGCTATGGAGCCATTGGTGGCGCCGGGACCACGGCTCACCAGAAACACGGCGGGCTTGCCCGTCAGCTTCGCTTCGGCAACGGCCATGAACCCCGCGCCAGACTCGTGCCTGCAAACGACAACCTCGATGGAACTGTCAAAAAGCGCGTCCAGAAGCGCAAGGTAGCTTTCGCCCGGCACACAATAAACCCGCTCTACGCCGTGGGCTTCCAGGCATCCAACAATAACGTCCGCCGCGCGCATAGTTCAGCTCCAACTCGTTCAAGGCAACTTTATTGATGCCTTGAACGGGAAGCGTTGTCGAGCGTGATCAGGGCAGGGAAGCGGCGGTTTCAGTGGCGCCCGCTGCCTTGGCTTTTTTGTACCATTCCGCTGCCTTGGCAGCGTCCGGCGTTATGCCTTGCACCTTCAGCTTCTTGTAGACTACGGGATCATAGGTTCTGGCAACTCCCACGGCGCCCTCGGCGGCGCCCATCTGGAAGGCGCGGGCATAAAACTGGCGCGCAATAACAAGATCTCCGGATTTCAGGAGCACGTCACCTTTTTCCAACAGGCCTGAAACCTCCGCCGATACGACAGCCTTCGTTGGCGCTGCGGCAGGCTCAACGGTTTCAGGCTCTGCTCCAACTTCAACAGGCAGCGGCAGTTGAACCGCCTCCTCGGCGGGTTTCGAGATTGACATTACGCTGGTTTCCGGCGGAGCGCTTGCTGGCGTAATCTTCATGGCCGCGGCGTTATCGCTCAATGCCACCGTCAATTCCTTGGTGGGGGCGGCAAGTTCTCCGGTCTTTGTTTCAATGGCAGAAATGGAAACATCAAACTCGGCGGTATCAGACTGCGGCACAAACAGGTTGATGCCGGTTTCCTCGCCATCCTTGAGAATCCAGGTGGTATCCGAAATCTTTGTGCCGGCGCTCAAGTAAGCTGATTTTGGCAGGCCAGACACCTTGATTGCAAGAACCTGATTCTCGAAGGCCGGATCGGCGCTCAACGCCAGAGGTATCATGCTGTTGAGCGTGCCAGTCACATCAGCGACGCTCAGCGACGCGATAGCGATGGGTTTCTTGGCTATGGTGGTTTCGCCGACGGCAGCTGTCGCAGGTTCAGCGCTGGCCGTCTCCTGCGCTGTCGTTTGAACAACCACGGGCTCAGTTTCGTTTGGCAGCAATCCAACGACAAATTCATAACCGGAAGCTGTGGCTTCCGAAAGCCTGTCATATTGAGTTGCGGCAAATCCGACCGAGCCACCTATAACGAGCGCGGCAATTCCCGCCATCAGAAACCCCGATCCAATAGTGGAACGTTTTTTGGTTTCTGGCGGATAACGCAGGTTTTCATTGGTCGCCCTGCTGCTTCCATAGCCGCGGTCATGGGCGCGCAAGTCATCCAAAGGCATGGTTGGCCGAGACGGAATGGGAGGCATCACCGTCCGTGTTGTCGGGAACTCTCTCTGCTCGCGCTGTTTGTCCATGACGCGCTGGCGATACTGCTCATAGGCTTCGCTGTTGGATGGATGAGTTGCCACTGGTTGCTCCTTGTTCTGCCGGTACTGATCAACTAGGTACTCCGAATCATCACTGACGCCACGCTGTGCAAGCCACGATGGGGGTGCAATTGCGCCATTTTCAGGGTCATCGTTCATGGCAGCTTCACGCTGTCTTTTCGGCAGGGGATGATTCATTTTGGCCTCCTATTGCAATTTTGTCAGGATTTCAGTTTGAGGTTCGGCGGTTTCCGCTTCATTTTTTTCTTCGGCTGTCAAATAGGGCTTCCAGCCTGGGACGGCTGCCAGAAAGTTTGTGCGCTGCCCTTCGGAAAGCATGTTCAGGTAGTTTTCGAACAAGGCCGTATTGAATTTGTTCAGTTTGTAGAAACGCTCCGAGCGGTTGGGCCAATCGAAAACGGCGAGCACCAAGGCTGAGGCGACAGTTTCTACAACTTCGCCTTCGGGTATAAGGTTTGGCAAATCAGCGGCGGAAAGAATGGCTGGAGAGAAGGCGTCTGCCAGGTCTTCGGCCACGGAAATCTGCAGAATATGAAACTCAGCGCTGTTCTTGATTGAGGCAAGCATCGGATAATTGTCAGCACCAGCAAATATGGCGGCGTCCAGGCGTCCTTCTTCAAGCTGGGTGATAGCTTTTTTGCCCGAGGTCGAAACACGATCAAAGGCAACGTCAAAATTTCCAAAAATCAGATCGGCCGCAACGAATTCATCACTGTCAACCGGGCCAGTCGCAACCCGCTTGCCAGCAAGGCTTTCGAGATTGGCAAAATCTTTGCGCGCCAAGATTATGACATTGACGTTTGCAAGCTTGGCCAGATAGGAGATTTTGTCGGCCTCAGTGCTGTAAAGCTTGTGCTTCTTCACATAGGCAAGGCTGTCGGAGGCAATCATCGCAACATCGACGCCGCGCAAAAACAGGAGATCATTGATGGACTGGAGGCCGCCGCGGCCGACGACTGGCAAAATGCGAAGACCCTGGTTGTGATCCAGCGCGTCCGCGATAAGCAGCGCATCGTCAATCAGCTCAGGCTGGCTTGCCAGCAAGCCAACCGCACCCTGATTCAGTTTCAATGAACGCGATTCAGCAGCTTGAACGCCAAGAGTCATGGCTGCAAAGACTAAGATACACCAAAACAAACCGACGGCATTTTTCAACACCAAATCCCTCTCACTTTACGCATCCCCACCACGCACGTGCCTGTTCCGCCAGTGTGCAATCTTTACTTTGAGGTAATAATTACAACCACAATGTGGCAAACAACCGACTAGAATGTGATTTCTTATTAACCAAGCAGATCAATAGGATAACAGCTTTGAACACCATTGACGAGGCCAAAGCAAGGATCAAAGGCAGGAATCTTCGACTCGTTATGCCTGAGGTTAACGATGGGCGGATTGTTGCGGCTGCGCAAAGATTGCGCGATCTTGGACTTGCCGATCCTCTTGTACTGGGACCCGAGATTCCGGCAGCAAGCGATCAACATATTGATATTATTGTTAGAAACAGAGAAAAAATGTCGCGGTCCTTGGCCGCCAGACTGCTGAAAAGACCGCTCTATTTGGCGGCAGCAATGGTCGCAACGGGGGAGGCGAAAGCCATGGTGGCGGGAGCTGCCAACCCGACTGCCAAGATAATTGAGGCCGGGCTGATGGCGATTGGCCTGCGGGCAGATGTGCAAACGCCGTCAAGTTTTTTTCTGATGCAATGGCCCGGGCGCTGTCTCATTTTCGCTGACTGCGCGGTGAATGTGCAACCTACTGCCGCCCAGCTTGCCGATATTGCGGTGGCATCCGCGGCCAGCGCTGCAAAGGTTCTAGGTGAAGTTCCCCGTGTGGCTCTGCTGTCATTTTCCACCAAGGGCAGCGGCAATCATCCCGACGTGGACAAGATTACCGAAGCCCTGCAGATTGCCCGCAAGCGCAATCCGGCATTGCTGATTGATGGCGAGATGCAGGGCGATGCCGCGCTTTCGCCGTTGGTTGCCGCGAGGAAAATGAAGGAAATTGGAGAGGTCGCAGGCCGCGCAAATGTGCTGGTTTTCCCCGATCTTGACGCGGGCAATATCGCCTACAAGCTGACGCAATATCTCGGCGGCTGCCAGGCGATCGGTCCCATCCTGCAGGGCTTCGCCAGACCCATATCCGATCTCTCACGGGGGGCGAGTGTGGAAGACATTGTGGACACCGCATCCTTGCTGCTCGCCATGTCACTGGAGCAATAGCGCATTCACGTGTTTGGCGATCACCAGTTCTTCGTTAGCCTGCACGATATGAACCTGCGCTGGCAGCCAGCTCAAATGCGCCAGAATTTTGCCTCGTATAATTTCCGAATTCTCGCCAATGCCGCCGGTAAACGCAATGGCGTCAAGGCCGCCTATGGCAACGGCGAGTGATCCCGCGTGGCGCGCGGCGTGGTAGCAGTAATAGTCCACGGCAGCGACGGCTGTTTGTTCTTTGCTCGCCAGCAATTCGCGCATATCAGACGTGATGCCGGACACGCCGCGCAAGCCGCTGTGGCGATAGAGCAAATCTTCAAGTTGATCCGCGCCTAATTTTTCATCGCGCATGAGGGCAATCAACACGCCGGGGTCGATGGAGCCGGAACGGGTTCCCATGACCAATCCGTCAGCGGTTGAAAATCCCATTGTCGTTGCAACGCTCTTGCCATCCAAAACCGCGCACATGCTGGAGCCATTTCCAAGATGCGCTATAAGCAGACGCCGTGGGATTTTTTCACCAAATGTCGCCACAACATGCTCATAATTCAGGCCATGAAAACCGTAGCGCTGATAACCCCGCTCGTGATACTCACGAGGCAGGGGCAATCGCCTGGCGATGTCCGGTTGCGCAGCATGGAAGGCAGTGTCGAAACACGCAACTTGAGGGACGCCCGGAATGAGACGGCGCAATTCAGCCAGCACATCAAGGCCGAAAGGCATGTGCAATGGCGCGAGAGCGCACAGGCCCCTTAATTCTGCAAGTGCCCTTTCATCAACCCGTGTTGGCTTGATGAATTTGGTTCCGCCATGAACAATGCGGTGGCCGACGCCAGCAAATTCCGAAATCTGCAATCCAGCTTCGCTTAGCCAACCGGTAATTTGTTGCCCGGCATTCTTGAGGTCTGAAACCTGGTCCTTTCGAACAAGCCTCACGCCGTCGAACGCCGCATATTTCAGCGTTGAAGAGCCGGCGTTCACGACGAGGATCAAGGCCATCTGCCTTAGCCTGGAGCGGTTACATCCGTGTGCTTGTATTTTTCCAACACGCGCGATGGATACTTGAGCGCGTCACGGCGGAACGGGTCGCCCAATTCCTGTGTCACCATTACCTCGATAACTGTTGTCTTGCCGCGCTTCTGTGCGTCGCAGGCCTTGTCCAGCGCCTCGCCTACACCACCGAGATTATCGACTGTCACACCCTCAGCACCAAGCGAGCGGGCAACTTTCGCCCAACTCGGGTTCTTGAGGTTCACGCCCAAGAAGCGGGTGTCGTAGAAATCCACCTGGTTCTTTTTTTCAGCGCCCCACTGCTTATTGTGGAACACAACCGCAGCCACCGGAATATCTTCGCGCACGCATGTCAGAATTTCGCCAAAGCTCATGCCCCAGGCGCCATCGCCCACGTAGGCCACGGCTGGCCGATCCGGCTGCGCCACTTTTGCGCCTATGACCGAGGGCAAAGCGTAGCCGCAATTGCCAAAACTCATGGCGGCCAGCATGGAATTGGGTTGATTGAAACGCAGGTAGGAATTCGACACGGAGCAGATGTTGCCAATGTCGGTTGAAACCATGGCATTCTTGGGCATCGCTTTTTCAAGCTCGCGCAGCATTTGGCGGGGGTGCATGTAAGGCGAACCCTTGGCAATTTCGAGCGACCACGCATCTTTCTCATGCGCCCATTCATTCAATTCTGTTTCCCACGCCGCCTTTTCGAAAGCGATGCGCTTTTTTCGCTCATCCGCATTGTCGGCGCAGGCCAGCTTGCGGTTTGCCAGGCGGTAGGACATAGCCTTGGCCGCTTCCTTGGCATCGCCCACAATGCCAACAGAAATCTGCTTCACCAAGCCAAGCATCCGGTGATCCGTGTCGATCTGAATGATCTTGGCGTGTTTCGGCCAGTAATCCATGCCGTGCTGGGGCAGGGTGCCGAAAGGCCCAAGCCGCGTGCCAAGCGCCACCACAACGTCGGCATCCGCGATCAGCTTCATCGCAGCTTTGGACCCCTGATAGCCCAGGGGACCGCACCACAGCGGGTGATCGGCAGGAAATGAGTCATTATGCAGGTAAGAGTTCACCACCGGCGCATTGAGTTGCTCGGCGAGCGCAATTGCTTCCTTTGTGCCACCCGAAAACAGCACGCCGCCTCCTGCAACAATGACCGGAAACTTGGCTTTCGCCAAAAGGTCTGCTGCCTCGTCAAGGCTTTGATCCGCGCCAGGTCCGCGGTTGATCTTGCGCGGTTTGGCGATTTCATAATCGGCCTCGCCATAGAAATTGTCGCGCGGAATATTGAGCTGTGTTGGCCCGCGCTCACTCATCGCCATGTCAAAGCAGCGGGCCGTTAGCTCCGCCATGCGCGGATGCTTGGATACATGGGCCTGATATTTGGTGATCTTGGAGAAGATGGGAAGCTGCTCGGTTTCCTGGAAGCCGCCCAGGCCCATGGTGCCGGTGCCGGTTTCCGGCGTGATGACCACAACTGGCGAATGGGCCCAATAGGCCGCTGCAGTTGACGTCACAAAATTTGTGATGCCGGGGCCATTCTGCGCGATGCAAACGCCGTGTCTTCCCGATACACGGGAATAGCCATCTGCCATGTGGCCCGCACCTTGCTCATGGGCCGTCGGGATAAAGCGGATGCCGGCTGTCGGAAATAGATCGAGGGCGTCCATATAGGCTGAGCCTACAATGCCGAATACATCGGTCACGCCATAGGCAACGAGGGTCTCCACGAAAGCTTCTGACGCGGACATTTTAGGCATGGGGCAGGGCTCCTTGGGCGCTGATGACGAGGTGTATCTAGCAGAAATCTGGCCCCATGCTAGGACCAGTTGGCACTGGTTTCAGGTCCAGAGCGATCGCCAACCAAAAAACGCCGTATCCTTGACCCGCCGGGCGATGCCTTGCACGGCGCTGTTGCGGGGATCGGTGCAGTAGGTCATGCTCCACACGACGCGGCGTTCGCCTTCAGCAATGGGCGTCACCCTGTGGCGCACCTTGGCGCCTTCAAATACAATCAGCCGGTTGGGTGGCGTGGCGATTTCCATATCGCGGCCCCGTTGTTTCGCCATCAGCCGCGCCGAGGAAAGCCCGCCTGCGGGGCCACGGTTCACCATCGGAATGAGAACGGTGAAATGCCGCCCGCGATAGAAATTATGATCATAGTGCCAACCGATATGATCGCCGGGCTTTTCATAGAAGAGCACCGAGCAGGAACTCTCGTCGTGCAAGGGAGTGGGGTGGACCGCAATTCCTGTAATTCGCGAAACAAGTCGGCTGAAAGCGCCGGAATGATAGTGCGCAACCAGATTGGGGGCCCGTTCCCGCAAGGTGGAATAGGCAACGGTGCCTCCCTTCTTATGGGCGGGCAAATAGCTGCGCTCGGTGTCGACGAGGGCTTCGACGTCGCCGCGGATTTTCTCAAAAGCCTTGTCCTCAAGGATCGCATCAATAACTGCGAGCCGTGACTCAAAGGTCGGCGCACTGCCAGTGTCAAGTCTCTGTGTCTGCATCGCCCCTGAATCTCGCCCGCCAACATGAACATTCCATGACGGTCGGGTCTGCAAGCACGACAGACGCTGTTGCTACTTCAATTCGATCTCGATGAAGGCATATTCCCCGTCATTGGCATTGATCACATCATGCTCAACGCCAACCTTGCGGAAATAGGGAGCGCCTTTTTTCATTTCGGCCATGCTGGTGCCTTCCTTGGTTTCCAGCTTAACCTTCCCGTCCATAAGCGGCACCACAACATAGTCATGCTCATGCCGGTGCCAGCCCGTGTTGGCGCCGGGGGCGAAGCGCCACTCAGTGACGATGACGCGATCATTATCAACGTGGATTTTTGCCGTTGCGGTGGCGGTCATGATTCTACTCCTCATTGTTTTCCCAAGTTGACGAGGAACTTGACGTTTTCGCAAGCATGTAATATTATAACATTCATGTCTTGCCCCAACCCGCAACATGATCACGCGCATTGCACAGCCGACTTGATCGCCAGAGCAGAGCGCACCTGCGAGATACGCGGCAGCAAACTGACCGGCCAGCGGCGCGAAATTCTTTCCTGCGTGGCAGAGCGCCATTCGGCTGTTGGCGCCTATGACATTATTGACCGCATGGCGGAACGCGGCGCAAGACCAGCCCCCATCACGGTCTATCGCGCCCTGGATTTTCTGCTTGCACACGGGCTGGTGCACAAGATTGAAAGCCGCAACGCTTTTGTCGCCTGCTCGCATTCACATGAAGGCCATCCAACAGCGATTCTGATTTGCGGGACCTGTGGAACGGTTGCCGAACTTGACGCACCCGAAATTTTCAGGAGCCTCGACGCGCGTGCAAAGATCCAGAATTTTTGTTCCGCTCAAATATTGATTGAAATGTCTGGAACCTGCGGCTCCTGCAGAGGAAAGAACTGAAATGCTGAAAGCCAATGACGCCATGCTGAGCGCCAGAAACGCAACCTTCATTCTGAATGGCCGCAAGATTCTGGACAAGGTGAATCTCGATGTCAGGAAGGGTGAGATCGTCACGGTTATCGGCCCGAATGGCGCCGGAAAATCAACGCTGATCCATGTGATGCTGGGGCTGCTGCCGCTGACCTCCGGCCAGATCATACGGCGCGAAAGTCTGCGGATTGGGTTCGTGCCGCAGAGTTTTTCAAGCACCTTCACAGTGCCCATGAACGTGAAGAGGCTCTTGTCCCTCACTTTGAAACCGTCCGACAGGGAAATTGAAACGACATTGGAGGAAACCGGTATTGCGCATTTGAAAGAGCAAAGCGTGGCTTCCCTCTCAGGCGGCGAACTGCAGCGCGCCCTGCTGGCGAAAGCGCTATTGCGCAAACCCGATTTGCTGGTGCTGGATGAGCCGGTGCAATCCGTCGATTTCATCGGTGAGGTGAAGCTTTATGAGTTGATCTCCAATATCCGCAAATCCCATGGATGCGGCATTCTCATGGTGAGCCATGATCTGCACATGGTGATGGCCGAAAGCGATCACGTCGTTTGCCTGAACGGCCATGTGTGCTGCGAAGGCGGGCCTGAGAACGTGCAGCTCGATCCGGAATTCGCCAAGCTTTTCGGCCCATCTGCGATCAAGATGATTGCTGCTTACGCACACCACCATGACCATGACCACGAACCTCATGAGTCCCCTGACCATCACCACAAGCATTGATAGGGCTTTCCAATGACAGCGCTTTTTGATCCCGTCTGGCAGCGCGCAATTCTCTCCGGCCTTGCAGTCGCCCTGGTGGCGGGCCCAATCGGCTGCTTCATTGTGTGGCGCCGCATGGCCTATTTTGGCGAAACCCTGGCCCATGCTGGCTTGCTGGGCGTTGGCATTGGCATGATGCTCAGCGTCGACATCATGTTTGGGGCGCTCATCACGTCCGTGATGCTGGTGGCCATCCTTTTGTTTTTGAGAAGCCGCAAACAGCTTGCGCTCGACACGTTGCTGGGCATGCTGTCACATACAGCCTTGGCGCTTGGCATGATTTCCGTGGGCGCTGCCGCCATGGACGACGGACATGGCCATGCCGGCGAAGAAACAGGTGATCATGCGGCAGGTCATTCAGCCGTTGAAGCGCAAGGCAATGGCCATGTAGATGTGCTTTTTGGCGATATCATGCAAGTGACAGCAACTAATGTTGTGGCGATCTGGTTTGCCGCGATTTTCGTCACTGCCGTCATCATCTGGCTTTGGCGCGAACTTGTTGCGGTGTCCGTGCATGAGGATCTGGCCCGCGCCGAAGGCGTAAATGCCCGTTGGGTGGAAGCAGCTTTCATGGTGATAGCGGCAGTCGCCATGACAATGGCCATGAAAATCATGGGCCTTCTGTTGATCACAGCGCTTATGGTCATTCCCGCCGCTGCCGCCAGGCGGGTGGCCTGGTCGCCGGAATCCATGGCCTTGTGGGCCGCCTTGTTCGCCGCGATTGCGGTTATGGCCGGATTGGGAATATCCAACTATTCGGGAGTATTGGCAGGTCCCGCGATTGTGCTGGCGGCTTCCACGATCTTCGTCTTGACCTCGATCGCTCCCAAGGGCAGTTAGGAGCCATGGCAGCGGCAATGGATTTTTCGGCGGTTCAGACGAGGCGTCATTCAGTCGGCGTGATGGTTGGCAGCATCAAGGTGGGAGGGCGCGCGCCTATCGTTGTGCAATCCATGACGAACACCGATACGGCCGACATTGAAGGGACCGCGCTGCAAAGCGCAGCACTTGCCAAGGCAGGTTCGGAACTTGTGCGCATCACAGTCGACCGCGAAGAGTCAGCCAAGGCCGTGCCCCACATTCGAAACCGTTTGGACCAGATGGGCGTCACCGTGCCGCTGGTGGGTGACTTTCATTACAACGGCCACACTTTGCTGAATGATCATCCAGCCTGCGCCGAAGCGCTGGCAAAATATCGCATCAATCCCGGCAATGTGGGCTTCAAGGAGAAGAAAGACCGCAACTTCTCCATGATGATCGAGACAGCGCTTAAATTCAATCGTCCGGTTCGCATCGGCGTGAACTGGGGTTCGCTTGATCAAGCCCTGTTGACGCAATTGATGGATAAAAATGCAAAACTGCCCGAGCCTGCTCCGGCGCGTGGCGTCGTGCATGAAACGGTGGCGCAATCGGGAATTTTGTCGGCGGCGCGGGCCGAAGAACTGGGGATGAAGCCAAATCAAATCATCATCTCGGCCAAATGTTCCGTGGTGCAGGATTTGATCGCCGTCTACCGTTTGCTCGCCGCGCGGTGCGAGCATGCCCTGCATCTCGGATTGACCGAAGCCGGCATGGGTTCAAAAGGCATAGTGGCTTCCACAGCAGCGCTTGGCGTTTTGCTGCAGGAAGGCATCGGCGACACCATCCGTATTTCGCTGACCCCTGAGCCCGGCGGTGACCGCACCCGCGAAGTCATCGTCGCCCAGGAGATATTGCAAACCATGGGGCTGCGCGCCTTTGCGCCCATGGTGATCGCCTGTCCCGGCTGTGGCCGCACCACATCCACAACTTTTCAGGAACTGGCCCAAGACATCCAGTTCTACGTGCGCGACCGCCTGGACGTTTGGCGCAAGGATTACCCCGGGTTTGAAAACCTTTCGCTGGCCGTCATGGGCTGCATCGTCAATGGCCCCGGCGAATCCAAACACGCCGACATCGGAATATCGCTTCCGGGCACCGGCGAATTGCCAACGGCGCCTGTGTATATTGATGGAAAAAAGACCGCGACTCTGCGGGGCGAAAATATCTCGCAGCAGTTCAAGGACATTGTCGAGGGTTATGTGAGGAGACGCTGGGGCTAGTCAGGGCGATCAGGCGGCTGCGTTGATTTCCACAATGTTCCAATCCGGATCAAGAAAATAGGCTTGTGGAAATTTGGCGACGCTGTCTCGCTTGATGAGGAGGCGCGTGGGGTCATCTTCAGCGGCATCTTCGCGGAATCCCTTTGACGCAAGAAGCCTTATGACGGCCTCAAAATCATCAACCCGCAGCGCGAAATGCGTGTCTCCGGTGTCGATAACGGAACTCTTTCGGAATGTTCCCTTTGGGTTTGCAATCAGGTGCAGTTGCGACGCGCCAAAGGAAAACCACGAGCCCGCGACGGAGAAAGGCGGCCTCGGAATTTGTGTCATGCCAAGCTTTTCCGCATAAAACGCGGTTGAGCGCTCGAGGTTAGAGCAGACAATTGATACGTGATGAAGCATGGAATAGCTCATGACATTCTCCGTGCAAGATTTTCTCAGCGTTTTCTTAACATGATGAAGCGGGCAGCGTCGCTCAAAATTTCAGCCTGCTTGCCATAGACGTTCAGCGCCGCAATAGCCGACGCCATTAAACTCTCCACCTTCGCCCGCGCCGCTTCGCTTCCTGTCAGCGAAACAATTGTGGCCTTGCCATGTTTCATGTCTTTCTGGGTGGCTTTGCCCAGTTGTTCGCCGGTTGAGTCAATATCAAGAAGGTCATCGGTTATCTGAAACGCCAGTCCAATGTCATCGGCATATTTCCGTAACGGAGTCCGGTCAGTGCCCGCCAGAATTGCTCCAGCTTCGCAGGCAAAGCGGAAGAGGGCGCCAGTTTTGCGGGATTGAATGCGGATGATCTGATCGACTGATAAAGCGCCCATTGTTTCGGCCTCGATATCCAGCATCTGTCCGCCTGCCATGCCGTCTTTGCCCGACGCCTTCGCCAGATCAAGAATAAGAGCGCTGCGAATGCCGGCATCGCTGTGCGTCGCGGGATCAGCCAAAATCTCAAAACTGAAAGTCAGCAGCGAATCACCCGCCAGAATGGCGGTGGCTTCGTCGAAACGCCGGTGCGTCGTGAGCTTGCCCCGGCGAAGATCGTCATCATCCATCGCGGGCAAATCGTCATGGACAAGCGAATAGCAATGCATGCATTCGAGCGCAGCGCCGACGCGCAGGGCGCTCGCTTCGCTGACGCCAAACAGTCGCGCCGACTCCAAAACAAGAAACGGGCGCAGTCTCTTGCCCGCCCCCAGGACCGCATAACGCATCGCCTCAAGCAATCTGGGCGAGGCGCTTTCGCGCAACAACCCGTCAAGCAAGGCATCGGTTTTCGAAGCCGCATGGCTCAAAGCTGTTTCAAACCTGGTTTCTGCTGTTGACGTCAAGGCCCGACCTGTGTGTTAAGCTACATCTGTGTAGTGACATGACAATTGAAACTCAATCAGAACTGGCCCCATTGCCAAAAAGATATCTTGTGCATTTGAAGCCCTGGCAAAGGAAAACCGTCTTCGCGCTGGCCTTTCTGGTCGCCTGGCCTGTCGTAATGACCATGATCTATGCGGTTGTGCCGCCGCCGTTTTCGAATGTCATGATTCTCCGCCTGTTCAGCGGCAATGGCATCACCAAGGATTGGGTCAGTCTCGACGAAATGTCGCCCCATCTCGCGAGCGCTGTCATATCCTCCGAAGATGCGCGGTTTTGCGAGCATTATGGCGTGGATTGGGTGGAATTCCAGGGCGTGGTGGAGGATGTGTTTGACGATGACGAAGGCCCGGTCCGCGGGGCCAGCACCATCCCCATGCAGGTGGCGAAAAACCTGTTTCTCTGGGACGGGCGCAATTTTTTCCGGAAAGGTTTAGAGATTCCAGTGGCTTACTGGATGGATTTGGTGTGGTCCAAGCGCCGCATGATGGAAATCTACTTGAACATTGTGGAGTGGGCGCCAGGCGTTTATGGGGCGGAGGCCGCTTCCCAATTTCATTTCAGGAAACCCGCCTCAAGGTTAACCCGCCGCGAGGCAGCGCTTCTGGCTGCCGTGCTGCCAAATCCCATAAAACGCAAGGCCGGCAAGCCTTCCAAGCGGGTTTCCCATATCGCAAGCCGCATTGTTGGCCGCATGAACCAGATGGGCGGATACCTCACTTGTATTGAGCCCTGAGTTCGGTTAGAAGCCCCCCAACACATGGAGTTATAAATGGCCGTTCCACGCAGAAAAATGTCAAAAAGCCGCATCGGCATGCGCCGTTCAGGCCAAAAGATGCAAACCATCACCTGGATCGAAGACAAAAAATCCGGCGAGCTTCGTCGGCCCCACCACATCGACCTAAAGACTGGCATGTATCGAGGCCGCCAGGTTCTGGATGTGAAGGCCGACGTTTGATTTGATTTTAATACAAAAAATGGCCGGTCTGTTGACCGGCCTTTTTTGTTGGGTGATACTTATCAGGCCGCGATTACTTTGTCCGCTGACACGTACTCATACCCGAGATCATCGGCCACCGCCCTGTACGTCACTTTGCCATGCGCCACGTTCAGGCCATTCCTCAAATGCGCGTCATCGGCCAGCGCCTTCTTCCAGCCCTTGTTGGCAATCGCCATCGCGAAGGGAAGTGTCACGTTGTTGAGCGCAAAAGTCGAGGTGCGGGCGACGCCGCCTGGCATGTTGGCCACACAATAGTGAACCACATCATCCACAACATAGGTTGGGTCCGCATGGGTTGTGGCCTTTGACGTTTCGGCACAGCCGCCCTGATCGATGGCAACGTCCACGAACACTGAACCGGGCTTCCAGTCCTTGAGCATCTTGAGGGTCACCAGCTTTGGCGCGGCAGCGCCTGGAATCAAAACACCGCCGATCACCAGATCAGCGGTCGCGCATTCATCTTCAATCGCCCCTTGCGTTGAATACAAGGTCTTGGCCTGAATGCCAAAGCGCGCCACCAGTTCTTCCATCCGGTCGGTGCTGCGTTCAATGATGGTGACATCAGCACCCATGCCAAGGGCAATGGCTGCCGCATTGGTGCCAACAACGCCGCCGCCCAAGATCACGACCTTGGCAGGCGAAACACCGGGAACGCCGCCCAGCAACATGCCACGCCCGCCTTGCGCCTTTTCCAGGCAATGGGCACCTGACTGAACCGACATGCGGCCCGCAACCTGGCTCATGGGGGCAAGCAATGGCAGGCCGCCTCTGGCCGACGTCACTGTCTCATAGGCAATGCAAACCGCACCCGACTTCACCAGATCCTTCGTCTGCTCGGGATCAGGAGCGAGATGCAGGTAGGTACAAAGAATTTGACCGTCGCGCAGCATGGCGCGTTCAACGGCCTGTGGCTCCTTGACTTTGACGATCATGTCGGCCTTCGCGAAAATTTCCCCGGCGGTCTTGATGATCTCGGCGCCTGCTGCCGCATAATCCGCGTCCGATGCGCCGATGCCAGCACCCGCATTGGCCTGCACCCAGGCCTTGTGGCCATTGCGCACCGCTTCGCGCACCGAGACCGGCGTCATGCCGACCCGATATTCATGATTTTTGATTTCTTTTGGCACGCCGATCAGCATTTCCGTTCTCCGTTGAATGGGAATGAAAATAGCCCATTTCCATTCGAATAAATTTCCAAAGACAACGGCAACGTAAGGTCATATTGAAATAATATTCAAACTATTGTAATACTATCAGAATGAAATCCCGTGAAATCGACAAGACTGATAAAATAATTCTGATCGAGCTGCAGAAAAATGCCCAGCAATCGATCAATGATCTGGCGGCGAAAGCGGGTCTTTCGGCATCTTCATGCCATCGCCGGGTGAAGATTCTGGAAGAGGTGGGCATCATCACCAGATACACGGCAACACTGGATCGCACCGCGCTTGGCTTCACCAATGAGTTTTTCGTGGAGGTTTCCCTTTCGGCGCAAACTGAGGAAGCCTTTGAAAAATTTGAAAAGGCAGTGCAGCGGGTTCCCGAAATTCTTGAATGCCATCTGATGAGCGGCCAGTTCGATTATCTCTTGCGCGTTGTGGCAATCGACGCTGCCGATTACGAGCGCATCCACCGTTCGCGCATATCGAGGCTTCCCGGTGTTCAGCGCATCCAATCCTCATTGGCATTGCGAACGATCAAGGCATGGGTGGGATATCCGATATGAAATTGTTGAATGTGCATATGCTTTGGATGTCGGCGGATCTTTCGCGTCTGGCACGCCTCAGTCTCGCAAGCTTTCAGCGCCATGGATACCGGGTCACTTTGTGGAGCTATGAACCCGATTCCCATTCCATGACGGGTGCAGATGTGCGCGATGCCGCCGAGCTTGTGCCTGAGGGCCGGGGTGAAAACTATTCGATGGATTATGTGTCAAACCTGTTCCGCTACCGTGTGCTTGCCGACATGGGTGGCATGTGGGCCGACATGGATGTGGTGGTGCTGCTGGAGCAACCCGATATTGCGGCGGCGCCCATGGTGGCTTCCGAAAAGCGCCGCCCATTCCGCTATGTCGAACCGAGTGCGACGGGTGAAACTTTAACGCAGGTGACCAATTGCCTGATGGCCAATCCCGAACCAAAGCACGGCGATCTCTGGCATCGGGCGGCTGATCATGTGGCCTCTCTCGCCCCGGGGGAGCGAACATGGGAAAATACAGGGCCACATTTGCTGACAAGGCTGTTGTTGGAAGATCCCGGTCACGGCGTCGCAATTCTGCCACCCGAAACAGTGAACCCAGTCTCATGGTGGAACGTACCAACCTATTTTCTGGATGAGAGGGAACCGCCGCCATCACCCTTCATGCACATGTATGCCTCAATCTGGGCCAAGCGCGAGGTGGACGCCGAAGCCGCATTCCCCCAAAACTCGCTGGCTGGAAAACTGTGGCGGCGTTATGGGCTTTGAGCTTTGGCCCGCCTGTCCATCGCCAGCATGAACAGGCCGGCGCCGGCTACGATCACCATGCCGGCCCAGGTCCAGGCATCGGGAAAATCATTGAAGAAGATGAGGCCGAAGCCAACCGCCCAGACCATGCCGGAATATTCGAAGGGGGCCACGAAATTTGATTCCGCCAGCTTATAGGCGGAGATGAAACTCATCATTGTAAATGCCGCGAGGATGCCAATTGCAAACAGAGCGAGGAAATGCTGGGACGTGGGCCACGCAAATGGCCGCGTGAGAAAGGCCAGACTCTTGTGGCTTGCGCCCGTGAAATCGGTGGCGAGCACGGCAATGCCGATGAGAATCGAAACAACGACATAAATCGCATTCTGCCAATTGGCGATCACCAGCGGTTCCACCGTTTGCGCCAGGTGCCGTCCCATCATCTGGCCCACCGCATAGCCAAAGGCCGAATAGAGCGCGAGCAACGACGCTGGCTCGAAGGCTTCGATGCCTGGCCGCACCATAATGATGACACCCACAAACCCCGTGACGATGGCAATCCAGCGATAAAGCGGCACACGTTCACCCAGTAATGGCCCGGCAAGGCCACCCACAAAAAACGGCATGGTGAAATAAATAGCAACCGCATTGGCAATCGGCATGGCCGCGATAGACAAAACAAAAGCCAGGTAGGCGGAGCATAGAATAAGTCCGCGCAGCAAAATGCGTGGCCACAGGGGTGTCACCAGTTTGGGAAATCCATGCATCCGCCACAACCATACTGCCAGTATCGGAGTGGACGTGAGCCCACGAATGATCATGGTTTCGTAAACCGGATAGATGCTGGACATGGATTTCACAATCGCGTCCTGCGTGGTTGCCAGGCCAATCGCCAACAGGATGAGTAGGGCGGCGCGGGCCTTGTTGTCAGTCAAGCTATGGGTGGATATCATTGATCGTTTCGGCCAACAGCTTTATGCCCGTCGCAATTCTGTTTTCATCGAACGAGGAGAAGGCAAGCCGGAAATAATTTCGTGGCGGATTTTTCCGGCCAAAATTGACGCGCCCCGGCTCAATCAAAATGCCCTTGGCGGTCGCTGCCTTCGCCAGAATTTCGCTGTCAAGATCAGCAGCTCCCTTCACCCAAAAGCTGGTGCCGCCAAAGCTTGGCGATTGCGAAGACGCCGGAAAATGTTGCGCAAGGGCCGCCCCCATGATTTCCCAGCGCTTGTGATAGGCCCGGTGCAGGCGGCGTATCAAGGTGTCATGGTGGCCGAGCGACAGAAACAATGCAGCCGTGCGCTGATTATTGTTGGGCGCATGGCGCACCATCAAGCGGCGAA
>VFJY01000203.1 GCA_009885825.1 Rhodobiaceae bacterium
CGAACAGGCCGCCCAAATCCAGAACCTCATCCTGCAAGGCTATCATGCCATCGTCATCAACGCCGCCTCGCCTGACGCGCTCAACGGCGTTGTGAAGCAAGCCTGCGACGCCGGTATTGTGGTTGTGTCCTTCGATGGCATCGTCACCGAACCCTGCGCCTACCGCATCGCCGTTGATTTCGCCAAAATGGGCGAAGTGCAGCTCGACTATCTCAATGAAAAGATGGCGGCAGGCGGCAACCTTCTCGAAATCCGCGGTCTCGCCGGTGTGTTCGTGGATGATGAAATTTCCAAGGGCATCCATCGCGGCGCTGAGAAATATTCGCAGTTCAAAATAGCTGGCTCCGTGCATGGCGACTGGGCCCAGGAAGTAGCGCAGAAAGCCGTGGCCGGAATTCTGCCATCGCTGCCTGAAATCAAGGCTGTGGTGACCCAGGGTGGCGATGGCTACGGCGCAGCCCAGGCCTTCAAAGCCGCCGGTCGCCCAACGCCACTGATCATCATGGGCAACCGCCAGGATGAACTGCAATGGTGGAAAGAGCAGAAGGATGCCAATGGCTATGAAACCATGTCGGTTTCTATTGCCCCCGGCGTTTCGACCCTCGCCTTCTGGGTCGCCCAGATGATCCTCGATGGCAAAAAAGTGCCGCAAGACATGACAGTGCCTTTCCTGCAAATCAACCAGGCCGATCTCGAGAAGAGCCTTGAAACCACGGAAAAAGGCGGCGTTGCCAACGTCGAATATTCCGCTGAAGATGCAGCCAAAGTTGTTGGCGGCATGTAGGCCTTGAACGAAGCGGCAATAAAGCTGGACGGCGTTGAAAGAAGTTTCGGCGCCGTCCGCGCTCTCGCGGGCGTCAGTCTCGAAGTGGGCGCGGGCGAATGCGTGGGGCTGGTGGGCCACAACGGCGCCGGCAAGTCCACCCTCATGCACATCCTGGCCGGAACGCTTTCCCCCGACAAGGGCGAAGTCAGCGTCGGCACTTCAAACCTTACGCATGGCTGGTCCGTTCAGACCGCAAAAGCCAACGGCATTCGCTGCGTGTTTC
>VFJY01000134.1 GCA_009885825.1 Rhodobiaceae bacterium
ATGACCGCCGTGGGCCGCGCCGCCCAGTCCGTGGTGGTTGAAGTGCGCCGCCAGTTCAAGGAACGCCCCGGCATCATGAAGGGCACCGAAAAGCCCGACTATGCCCGCGCCGTGGACCTGCTCACCAAGGCCGCCATCAAGGAAATGATCATCCCCTCCATGCTGCCCGTGTTGTCACCCATCGTGATCTTCACCGTCATCACCGGGATTGCCGGCAAGGCCGAAGGCTTCGCAGCCCTGGGCGCCATGCTGATGGGCGTAATCGTCACGGGTCTGTTCGTGGCCATTTCCATGACCGCCGGCGGCGGCGCCTGGGATAACGCCAAGAAGTCCTTCGAGGATGGCTTTGTGGATTCGAAGGGCGTGAGGCACCTGAAGGGCAGCGAAGCCCACAAGGCCAGCGTCACCGGCGACACCGTAGGCGACCCCTACAAGGACACCGCAGGGCCAGCGGTCAACCCCATGATCAAAATCACCAATATCGTGGCGCTGCTGCTGTTGGCGGTTTTAGCGGGGCATTAACCATCTGGTTTCGAATTGAATCAAACCCGCGCGGAGCAATCCTCGCGGGTAGCGTTTTCAATTGAGTGTAATTCGGGCTAACATCCTCCGATGCTCGAATGGGATCATCTTCGTATCGTGCTGGCGATCCACCGCAAAGGCTCGATGCAGGCCGCCGCCGAAGATCTTGGCATTGACCGTGCGACGGTGTTGCGCCGCCTCGATGCTTTAGAGGCTCGCCTGAAGGCAAGCCTCTTTGACCGTCGCCACGACGGTTGCATCCTGACCGAAGCAGGCCACGCGATAATCGCAACCGTCGAAGGCATCGAGCAGGCGATGACGGTGATCGAGCATCGCGTCTCGGGCCGCGACCGGGAAGCCGAGGGTGTGGTCAGCTTGGCGGTGCCAGAATTTCTCGCCGCAAAGATTCTGGCACCTGAACTGCCACGCTTCGCCAAACTTCATCCGGGAATTACCGTGGAGGTGAGTTCCGGCAACGGCTTCATGAATCTGGCCCGAGGCGAGGCCGACATCGCTCTTCGCAACCGCAGGCCCGATCATAACACTCTGGTGTCGCGCCGGATCGGTACGGTGGGCCTCGGTTTCTTCGCCAGCAGGGACTATATAGCGTCGAGTGGCGATCCGGCTCTCGGATTTGGCGGTCACGATTTTGTTGTGTTCGACAGCAGCCTTTCGGGTGTGCCGAGTTATGCCCAAATGGAGGACATGGCGCGCCATGGCCGAATCGCCATGAGGTCAAACGAAATCTTGCCGATGGTCGCGGCTGCAAAGGCCGGGCTCGGCCTCACATTTCTGCCCTGCGTCGCGGCCCGTGGCGAACCCGACCTCAACTTGGTGGCACCAGGTATCATTGCCGAGAGGGACATGTTCCTGGTGACCCACCGCGACTTGCTCAAGCGCACCCGGGTACGGCTGGCGTTCGACTTTGTCGTGCGGATATGCGCGGAAAATGCCGCAGCCCTTTCGGGCAAGCTGGCGGTTGACCTCATGAAAGGCCGCCAGCCGTCTTTCGATGTCGACGAAGCAGCTATGCGCAACTCCTGAAACCCAATGCCGATGAGCGGTTGCTGCCGCTTATTTCGGAGTGACTTTGGCGGCGTAGGTCTGAACCGTGGCAAATCCATCCTTCAGCACATAAGTTTCAGCGGCAAAATCATAAACGTTCTTCGCCGTTTCCGCCTTCCACACGAAGGTGACGATGTCGCCCTCGGAGATCTGTGACAGGAACTCGAATTTGACGCCCGGCTGGGCAAATTCCGCGATGACGCCGTCGACCAATCCCTTGATCTCGGCGCGCCCATGCAGCACGCCCGTGGGCGTGATGGCGATCGCGTCGTCGGTGTACTGTGCGAGGAGGGCGGCGGCATCGCCCTTGCCGAAAGCCGCCATGCGGTCGGCGGCGAACTTCTGCGCCATGGCGTTGTCGGCGGCAAAGACGTGGGGTGCTAACGTGAAAAACAGGCTCCCAGCAAGAACACTGGTAGCCAGTCCCTTAAGTATCGCGTTCATATTGTCCTCCATACGGTCGAGTTGGAATTTCAGGAATGGCGGCGAGAATGCGGCGCGGGGTTTAGTTTGAGAAGCTGAAGCATTGAACAGTGCGTATGCAGAAATGCAACACGCCGTCTGCTACTTTCCTCATCGTGGCCATTTCCATGACCGCCAGCGGCGGCGCATGGGACAACTCCAAGAAGAGCTTCGAAGACGGTTTCGTGGATTCAAAGGGCGTGAAGCACCTGAAGGGCTCCGAAGCCCACAAGGCGAGCGTTACCGGCGACACCGTAGGCGATCCCTACAAGGACACCGCGGGCCCGGCCGTAAACCCCATGATCAAGATCACCAACATCGTGGCACTCCTGCTGCTGGCC
>VFJY01000059.1 GCA_009885825.1 Rhodobiaceae bacterium
CGGATCGCACCACCCACCGCTCGTCCGGATCGAACACCAGGAGATCCGCGTCGAAGCCGACGCGGAGGCGCCCCTTGCGCTCGAGGCCGAAGATCTCAGCCGGTCGCTTCGATATTTCGCGGGCGCAGGCGGGGCCGGGAAGCAAGCGCGGACATTATCTCCCGCGCGCTGAGCAGGTCGGCATATTTTTGCCCCATGTCGAACAGGTTGGCCGAATGCGGCCCAAGCGCCCGGTCGCCGACACAGTCGCTGGCCACGACGGTGCGGAAGTTCATGCTCATCGCGTCCACGACGCTGGCGCGGACGCAGCCGCTCGTCGTGCAGCCTGCCACCACGACGGTATCGACACCTTTGGCTACGAGGACGCCACAGAGGTGGGTTCCGAAAAACGCCGAGGCTTGCGTCTTGCGGATCGTCAACTCTCCTCGGCGTGGGCTCAGTTCAGCCACGACCTGGCTCTGATGGGCGTTCTCCGTGAGGTCCCGCAACCGCGGCGCCTTTTCGCACCAGACACCCGCGTCTGAACCGTCCTGCGCATAGACGATGCGGGTGAATATAACCGGCAGCTTTCGCTCACGAAAGAAGTCCAGAAGCGGGATCGTGGCAGTTACGGCTTCCGCGATATTTCCACCGCCCAGTATCTCCGGATCGGTGAAGCCGTTCACGAAGTCGACGACCAGCAGCGTTGGTAAATTGCCGAAGCCGGTCTGTTGGCCGAATTGTTGCTTTCTGTAGATGTCGTCGCTGTTCATGGATTGCTCTCCCGGCGTTTCCCAATCACGATATCACTAAAGTGCGTATTGGTGCGCGAATTAGGCGGGTTCAATGTTTTTTCGGACACGCCGAACTTGGTCGCGGCGAAAGTCACCACGATATGGATGCGCGAACGGAAGCAGACGGGCGGGCCTGACCGCGAAGACAACACGATCATCGTCATTGGCCGCGGCTATCGCGCCGAAGACCTCAGGCGGTCACAGCGTTACTTCGCTGGCGCCGCGGCTGGCTCGAAGCCGCCGATGTGATTAACACCCGTGCCTTGCCGGAGCTTAGGAAGCTTCTCGAGCGCGCGCTCTGACACCCAGTATCTTTGCACCAGCGAAAAGCGAAGCGCTCGGCATTTCCTCCGGTCGTCAGCTGCGATGTTTGCTGATCGCGCTCCAAGAATTGGAAAGGAATTCGGAGCAGGGCAGAGGAACTTACCGAGGACAGCGTTTCCTAACGTTGTTCTATCGCTCGGGCAACGAACTGCATTGTGGGGCATCAGATCGCAGCAGCAAGTAGCCACAACCTGCCTGCTTGACTTCCGAAATGGGTCAAAAGCCGATGTCACCCAGACCTCACGCGATGTCTGCTTTGCAGTTGATTCCAGAAGTGCAGCTAGTGCCTGACATAGCGGTCATTCAGGTGCTTACTACTGACAAATGCCCATTCTCGTGGTACCATGTTTGTACCGGCATGTAAGGTAAGCTACCATCATGTGAGGATGAGTTGGGAATGACAAAATCCCGTAAATCAAATAGTTAAGTAAATAGCGACCACAGCGGGAAATCGGGGGATAAGGGGCTCCGAGAACTGAAAATCCGCGTGTCGGTGGTTCAATTCCGCCCCTGGGCACCATTTTCTCCCGGTCCAATCTGGACACATGGGGTACACTTCAATACCGGAAACACCGGGTACACTTTTGGCCCTTTGCAAAGAGCGCCGAATACCTTGGAGGGAGTGTTTGGCGGCAGATCTCCAGTTAATGTGTTGATTGGCGATGCCAAAATTCATCTGTCCAAACCCGCCGCTCAGGTACTTATCTCGAGCTGAATTTTTTGTTTCCTTCCCCGGCGCTGACTGAATGACAAGATTTGCGTCAAGAATGTTTTCCTGTTCACGCATGCCGGTGATCCCGTAACCGCCAAGAGCGCTGCTTTCGGGAGCAAAACCCCTACCATCATCTTCAATGGTCAGTTTCAAAATATGGTTTGCACGATTGACTTGATTCAGGCTGACCCCAACGGCCGCCTTTCTGGCACCGACATGCTTTCCAATATTGTGCAGCCCTTCTTGGGCAAACCGATACAGAATTTCCGCCTTTGGACCCGTCAGAGTCGACCCGGCGGCGTCAACTTCCAGGCTGATATTGATATCCACCCTATCATTCAAGCGCTTCACCCGTTTTTCCAGCGCCTGCTCAAGGCCGTCGTCGCGGACCGCGAAACAGCGCAATTCGACGATTGCCTCGCGCGCAACGTCGAGGCTCTTGCGCAGCCCGTTAGGAGCGCTCCAGTTCCTCGCCGATCAAATCAGGTTTTGGTATGTATAGTTTTCCCACTTGCAATATCGACCATCATCTTGGCAAGCTGCGAAACGTCACGGGGTCTTTTGGGTTCTTTGTCCATGGACAGAACATGGCATATTGCTGAGTGAGTTTCCAGAATAGTCAACCCAGCCAAATTTGAGACTGACCAACTACCGCTGACCTTCGTCATTTGATTAAGAGCCTATCCGTAAATAGTATTTTAACCATAAACGATGAAGAAGGCATGGTTCGGAGGGATCATGCCAGAAGCCAGGAAGCGGGCGCAGTCGTGGGAAGTGACGGATGAGTTGTGGGCCATAGCCGCTCCATTGATTCCGGAACGCAAGCGGTGCGCCAAGAAGAAGTACAAGAGGAAAGCCGGGGGTGGCCGCAAGCCGCTGGAGCCACGGCAGGTATTCGCGGGGATCGTGTTTGTGTTGCGCACCGGGATACAATGGAAGGCGCTGCCGAAGACATTTGGGGCCAGCAGTTCGATACACAGCTATTTTCAGGAATGGCGCAAAGCGGGGTTCTTCAAGGCGCTGTGGGCGCGCGGCGTTGCGGTTTACGATGAGCAGAAGGGGATAAGGTGGCGCTGGCAGGCCATTGACGGCGCCAAGATCAAGGCCCCGATTGGCGAGGATGGTGTCGGCAGAAACCCAACAGACCGGGGGAAAAAACGGCATGGGGCGGCATCTGCTGGTGGATGAGAAGGGGGTGCCTCTGGGCATCACGCTGGTTGGCGCCAACCGCCATGATGTCAGCCAGCTGGGCGCGGTGCTGGACAGCAAGATAGCACATCAACCCGACACCGCTCGAGCCGTGGCAGAAAATCTGTGCGCGGATGCGGGCTATGTCGGCGAAAAGGCTGATGCCATCATCCGCGGCCATGGCTACATCCCACACGTGCGCCCTCGCGGCGAAGAGATCAAGGCCAAGAAGAACAAACGCTTCAAGCCGCGCCGCTGGATTGTTGAAGTGTCACACAGCTGGTTCAATCTCTTCCGCAAGCTCAAGGTCCGCTATGAAAAGACAACCGCTAATTCCCTCGCCCTGCATCACCTCGCCGCCGCCACCATCGCCCTGCGGCGCTGCCGCAGCAAAACCGGCAAAAACATTATTTACGGATAGGCTCTAAATCA
>VFJY01000078.1 GCA_009885825.1 Rhodobiaceae bacterium
ACAACCGTTCGACTTGCATGTGTTAAGCCTGCCGCCAGCGTTCGTTCTGAGCCAGGATCAAACTCTCAAGTTTGAAACAGCTCTCCTGATGAATAAATTCACCAGAAAATGGTCGCTTTAGCGTATTAAATTGACGGAGATCATGTGCCTCGATATTTCTATCGAAGCATTGTCTTCTCTTAATATAAAACGCATAACGACTAATGTTTCGGTTGTCCGCATGGTTACCCACGCGAACCGCCAGGACACACGCCGCCTGCGTTTCTTTTTCTTTCCTCTACAATGTCAAACAGCGGGGACACTTTATTAAGCATCCAATTCAAGCAGCCGACGAAAATTCCACCGGTTCCCCTTTCGGGTAACACCGGCGTCTCAGCCAGCTACATAATGAATTCACGCAAGAAAGACGGCAGTTGTTTGCAACACCGCATCCCTCAGTGAGCGGGTTATAGGTCGCCCGACGATCAGGTGTCAAGCACTTCGTCGCAATTATTTTGCAATCATATGAAAGCCCGGAAAAACATGAGATTATCCGCGTTAGGCCTGTTCACGGCGCGCGCAAAATAAATTCCTTCGGGAAATGCGTTGCGGCATATTGGTTTAATTTCCTGTTAGTCATTGCCCGTTGCCCAACGCCGCGCAAAATTGCCATCCTGCCCCAATGTCGCCATCATTAGGAAGGATTGCTGTCAAAGTCCCTTGGATAAGGACCGCCAGATAGTTAACGAACCTGTAACGGTCTGGTGGCAAAACTTCTGCGGCGCGAGGTGGGAACTGCGTGTGCCATCGGTTCGAAAGAAGTTGCCACAGGACGACGTTACGAAAACCGGGAAATTGAACCATGACTGCTCACAGATAGCAGCATTGTTCGGCGTAAGTATAAGTAAGATACGAGTTGCGAGGGGATACTAGGATTGAAGGGCCACGGGGACAAACCACACTACCGCAAACCTGAACCAATTCGCGTTCAGCGCGCCCCTGTCTATATTGACAAGCTCGAATCAGATCTGATTGATCAGTTTCACGACGAACCCGTCCATCACCGCTGGCTTCTCACCACCTGTATCGCGGGCATTGTCGGCACTCTCGTTGTAGGCGGCGCCGCGCTCGGCTTGTTTGGCGAAAATGCGACCCCCCGCGATGCCAACGCGGCCATTGACCAGAACGGCGAATCAACAGTTCGATCAAACCAAGCAAAAGCCGTCCACACGGCTTCGCTGACACCAAAAATAATTGAGGTAATCCCCGAGCGGGGCCTCAACGGTGACAATCTCTATCCTGAAATCACCGCCGACGACTTGCCCTATGGCGATGGCAAAACCATGGTTCTGGACGCCGAAATCCAGGCGGCGGAAGCTGAAACAACCAATATCACCACGATCAGCAAGTCGGCTCCCGCCGAACCCATTGACGAAAATTTCAAAATCGCCAAAGGCAGCAGCCTGATCGATGAGTTGATAGATCGTGGCGTCACCAAAGAAGCCGCGCAAGCCCTAGCCTCAGCCATGGAACCCATATTCCCGGCCCGCATGATCAAGAGCGGCACAGAGTTTTCTTTGACCCTCGACCGCCAGCAGGATTTTTACGGCCGCTACGCAACCTTCCCGGTTGAACTGTCCTTCAAGCCCGGCCCCAAGGAAACCATCACGATTGAAGCCGACGATGATGGCCGCTTTATTGCGCGGGTTGACGGCAAGCAAAATGGCGCCCAGTCGGAATATGCGCAAATCACCCAATTCCGCACCAAGGCAAAAGTGGGTTCCAGCCTTTACGCCACCGCCAAGGACAACAAGGTTCCAGATTATATTGTTTCCGAGCTGACCCGTGTGTTCTCCTATGACGTCGACTTCCAGCGCCAGGTCAGGGCGGGCGACACGTTCGAGGTTTTCTACGGCAACCCGCTCACCGGCTCGTCAACCAAACGCAAGGTTCTCCATTACGCCCAGCTCGTGCTCGATGGCGTTCCAAAAACCTACTACCGCTATGTCAACGCCGACGGCCAGGTTGATTACGTTGACGAGCGGGGCCGCAGCGCATCCAAGGCGCTTTTGAAAACACCGGTTTCGGGATCAAAAATCACCTCAGGCTTTGGCATGCGCAAGCACCCGCTGCTGGGCTATTCCAAAATGCATACCGGAACGGATTTTGGTGTGCCACACGGCTCGCCCATCCGGGCCGCAGGTACTGGCGTCATTGAAGTCGCGGGCCGTCACGGCGCTTACGGCATCACCGTTCAAATCAAGCACAGCGGCAAATTCCAGACGCTCTATGCCCACATGAGCAAACTGGCCGCTGGCGTTCGCGCCGGAACGAAAGTCAACCAGGGCCAGATCATTGGCTATGTTGGTGCTACGGGTCGCGCAACCGGCCCTCATCTTCATTATGAAGTCCGCGTCGCTGGCAGGCCGATGAATCCGCAGCATGTCAAAGCTTCCGGCGCCAAGCAATTGGCTGGCAAGGACCTGCAAAAATTCAAGCTGTACAAGCAGCGCGTCGTGGCGCTCATGGAAACCGCGCCTTCGGCAACCCAGGTAGCGCAGGCGAGCCAATAAGTCTGCGAGGCAGGCGAGACCGATGTCAATCGCCCCATTGTTCACAGCTGACAGGTGCGCGCTGGTCGTCATCGACGTTCAGGATTACTTTCTGGCAAAACTTCCTCTCGATTGGAGAAAACCGCTGGTTGAGCGCATAGTCTGGCTCATGCAGGTGGCCAGCATCCTTGAAATCCCGGTTATTGCCACAGCCGAGGATATTGCCCGCGATGGCCCGCTAGTGCCTGACCTGGAAAAACAGCTCCCCGTAGGCGCAAGCGTGCACGACAAGAAAGTATTCGGCCTCTGCGGCCAATCCGATATCCTCGAAACCGTTCGCAAGACTGGACGCAGCGAATGCGTGCTGGTTGGGCTGGAGACCGATGTATGCATTTGCCATTCGGCACTGGGGCTGCTTGATCAGGGGTTCCGCGTGGCCGCGATTGAAGATGCAACCGCATCACCCCCGCCACACCATGAAGCGGGCCTTCGTCGCATGGCGGCAGCTGGCGTCATACTCACCAATACCAAGGGCATTTACTACGAATGGGTCCGCGATCTCGCAACCCATGCCCACGTACAGTCCCGGATTAACCTGCCCACGCCGGCAGGCCTGACCTTATAGGCCCTTGTTCAACATTAGGTTTGACATCAAACATTTATCGTTATATCCAATAAAACATAACGATAGCCAGAGGATCAGGGATGTTCAATATCAGCCGTTGTTTTCGTGTCGTTGCCATCGTCTTTTTGAGCATGATTTTTCATGCCACCGCCCATGCCGAGAACGTCAATGTCTTCGCGGCAGCGAGCCTGAAGACAGCCCTCGATGATGCAGCCAAGGTGTGGAAAGCCCAATCTGGGAATGACGTCGTGGCAACCTACGGCTCAAGTGCCACTCTCGCCAAACAGATCGCTGAGGCAGCACCCGCCGATATTTTCATCTCCGCCGATCTTGCCTGGATGGATGACGTCGCCAAAAAGAATTTGATCAAACCGGAATCCCGGAAAAATCTGGTTGGTAATACGCTTGTCCTTGTCGCAGCAGCGGGAACAGACTTGAAAATTGAACTCGAAAAAGACTCAAATCTTGCAACCTCACTTGGTGGTGAAAAACTGGCGGTTGGTGACGTTAAATCCGTTCCAGCGGGAAAATACGCCAAATCCGCGTTGGAAAGCCTGGGCCTCTGGTCCAGCGTCGAACCAAATCTCGTCATGCAGGAAAATGTCCGCAGCGCCTTGGCTTTGGTTGCCCGTGGCGAAGCCAGGCTTGGCATCGTCTATGGCAGTGACGCAGTGGCGGAACCAAAGGTTCAAGTCGTCGCCAATTTCCCCGAAACCAGTCACAAGCCAATTGTCTATCCTGCTGCCGTTATTGCCGCCTCAACCAACCCGGATGCCCAGGCATTTCTCGCCTTCCTTTTCATCGAGGAAGCCCAATTGATCTTTAGGGCAAATGGCTTCACTTTGTTGAAATGAACCTGACACCGGAAGAATGGACGACCATATTTCTCAGCCTGCGCGTTGCCCTGTTGGCAACGCTCATCTGTTTTCCCATAGGTCTGGGTCTTGCCTGGCTGCTGGCGCGCAAGGACTTTTGGGGGAAATCCCTTCTTAACAGCCTCATCCATCTACCACTTGTACTGCCCCCTGTTGTGACCGGTTACCTGCTGCTCATTGCTTTTGGAAAGAAAGGCGTAATTGGCGCCTTTCTTGAGCAAACCTTTGGCTTGGTCTTTGCCTTTCGATGGACGGGCGCTGCCCTTGCTGCAGCCCTCATGGCACTTCCCCTGATGGTTCGTGCCATCAGGCTTTCGATTGAAAGCATTGACCAAAGACTGGAAGGCGCTGCAGCAACCCTCGGTGCCAGTCCGCTAAGGGTCTTTGCAACAGTAACCTTGCCGCTCGCCGCGCCCGGCATGCTTGCGGGAATCATCCTCACCTATGTGAAGGCACTTGGTGAATTCGGCGCGACAATTACCTTTGTTTCAAATATCCCGGGCCAGACCCAAACGCTTTCACTCGCAATTTATAGCCTTTTGCAAACACCAGACGGCGATGCGGCGGCCCTGCGTTTGATATTGCTGTCCATAGCTCTCGCCCTTGCGGCCCTCCTTGCCTCTGAACTCCTCGCAAAGCGCCTCACCCGGCGCGTGACGGGCACACCATGATCGAAATTTCCGTCAAACAATCCCGCCCAAACTTCACGCTCGATGTGAACATTAAGCTTGGCCACGGAATCACTGCCCTTTTCGGGGCATCAGGGGCTGGAAAATCAAGCCTCCTCAATCTCATTGCCGGGCTGCAACAGCCAGACAGTGGCCGCATTCGCATTGGCAGTGAATCGCTTTATGACAGCAAGGCAAGGATCAATCTTGCCATTCACAAGCGCCACATTGGTTATGTATTCCAGGACGCGTTGCTCCTGCCCCATCTCTCTGTGCGGAGCAACCTGCGCTACGGCATCAAGCAGGGCGGCATGGAATTCTCATCCATTGTGGAATTCCTGGGGATTTCCGCGTTGCTGGACCGCAGGCCCTCGACTCTTTCAGGTGGGGAGCGCCAGCGTGTTTCTATCGGCAGGGCGCTGCTTTCCGCCCCCCGTCTGGTGCTCATGGATGAACCCCTCGCCAGCCTGGATATAGAGCGCAAGCGCGAAATATTCCCTTACATCGAGCAGTTGCAGAAGAAATTCGGCATTCCGGTTATCTTCGTCTCCCACGCTATTGAAGAGGTGGCCCGCCTGGCTCAACACGTTGTTGTCATGCGGGATGGCAAGGTCGTGGCCGAGGGCGGCACCCAGGCGGTGATGAACCTCCCGGACAGCCACACCAGCCGGTTCGAAAAAACCTCCATCCTCACAGGCAAACCGGCATCATATGATTCCGCCTATGGCCTCACAACAATTGCCCATCCTGCCGGAAATATTTCCCTCACCGGCCAGCTCCCCCACGGCAAAACACCCGTCCGCATTGTCGTGCGCGCCACCGACGTAACGCTGGCATTGGGCAAGCCTAAGGATATTTCCGCCCGCACCATGCTGAAAGGCACTATCGCCAAGTGTGAAATCGATGGCAGCCCCATTGCCATCATTCACGTCAAATTGGAGGGTGGTGAGGAGCTCTCCGCGGCGCTAACCCGCAAGGCGAGGGATCAATTGGGCCTTGATGAGGGCCAAGCCGTGTGGTGCCTGCTCAAATCCGTGTCCATTGACGAGCGCTGGATCGCCTCAACCTGAGTTCAAGCCGAGTTCCCGCTGGGTTTTCTTCGGCAGATTAAGCGATGCGAGGCGATGACTTTCGCGCAAATAGTCTTTCAAGGCCTTGTCATCCATGCTGTCGGGTCCGGTCCGTTGAATCCACGACATGCCGCGCGACGCAAGATAGGGTGCGGGGCGCAAACCTTTCCGCTCTTTCAAAAGATCAAAGCTGAGGGGTGAACATTTGAAAGTCACCGCAAGCGCCTCGCCATCGCTCCAGCCGGCAATGGCAAACACCTTGCCACCGACTTTCCACACATGAGCCCCTCCCCAGTGAACCACATGGGTCGCATGGGGCAGCGAAGCGCAAAAGGAATTGTAAGCCTCAAGTTTCACGGCGCGCACGTTCGCGCTGCGTGAGAAGCTTTGCCAGCTTGAGTTGGATCAGTTCCGTGGCTTCATTTTCAATAGTACGAAAGGCGACAACTACCGCCTCGCCAAGGGGCGTGATCTTGGCCCCACCGCCGCCCGCACCACCAGTCGCCGTTTCAACCACCGGCTTTCCAAAAATTCCATTGACTTCATCAATCAGCAGCCAGGCCCGGCGATAGGACATTTCCATTTGCCTTGCCGCTTCGGAAATGGAACCGGTCTCCGCGATGAGTTCCAGCAGCCGCACCTTTCCGGGCCCAAGGCGAACTTCGGTTCCAAAATCAACCTTGATTGCCGCGCGCGGGAATCTTTTCATGGCGCCATGCTAGCATATCAGTGCAGCGTCAGCACGTTGCTGATCTTGGGCTTGTCACCCATGACCAGCCCGTTGAACGTAAACATGCCGTTGACCACGCCCACTTCAACACTGTCGCCATCCTTCACGCGCCCTGCCAGAATTTCTTCCGCCAGGGGATCCTGAATGGATTTCTGGATCACGCGCTTCAAGGGCCTCGCCCCATAGGCTGGATCATAGCCTTTTTCCGATAGCAGTTCCCGCGCCGGCTCTGAAAGCGTGATCTCAATCTTGCGATCAGCCAAAAGCTTTTTCAGCCGCAGCAGCTGAATATCAACAATGGCTCCCATATGCGCCCGCTTCAGCCGGTGGAACAGGATGATCTCGTCGAGCCGGTTGAGGAACTCAGGCCGGAAGCTGGCGCGCACCACGCCCATCACCTGCTCGCGCACTTCGTCCACATCCTGGTTCTCATTCAGGGCCACGAGGAATTCCGAACCCAAATTCGATGTCATGATGATGAGCGTATTCTTGAAATCAACAGTGCGCCCCTGGCCATCGGTCAGGCGGCCATCGTCCAGCACCTGCAGCAACACATTGAACACATCCGGATGGGCCTTTTCAACCTCATCAAACAGCACAACCTGATACGGCCTGCGCCTGACGGCTTCGGTGAGCGCGCCGCCCTCGTCATAGCCCACATAGCCCGGCGGCGCGCCAATCAGGCGCGAGACCGAATGCTTCTCCATGTACTCCGACATGTCGATGCGCGCCAAGGCGTGTTCATCGTCAAACAGGTAATTTGCCAAGGCCTTGGTGAGCTCGGTCTTGCCAACGCCCGTGGGGCCCAAAAACATGAATGAGCCGATAGGCCGATTGGGATCCTGCAAGCCCGCCCTTGCGCGTCTCACAGCCGTGGAGACAGCTTCCACGGCCTCTGCCTGGCCCACAACCCGCTTTGCCAGCTCCACTTCCATCTGCAGCAGCTTTTCGCGCTCGCCTTCCAGCATCTTGTCAACCGGAATGCCGGTCCAGCGCGAAACCACTTGCGCCACATGGGATTCGGTCACCGCTTCTTCGAGCATGTCGGAATCGCTGGTTTCTTCCGCAACCTTCAATTTCTTCTCAAGCTCTGGAATGGTGGCATAGGCCAATTCGCCAGCCCTGGCGAAATCGCCGCGCTGCTGGGCCTGATCCAAATGCAATCGCGCCTTCTCAAGCTCCTCCTTGATCTTGGAAGCTGCAGCCAGTTTTTCCTTTTCGGCCTGCCAGTTGCGCGTGATGATGGCGGATTTTTCTTCCTGCTCAGCCAGCTCCTTCTCAAGCTTTTGCAACCGGTCTTTCGAGGCGGTGTCCGCCTCCTTTTTCAAAGCCTCGCGCTCGATCTGCAACTGCATGATGCGGCGGTCAATCTCGTCAAGCTCTTCCGGTTTTGAATCAACCTGCATGCGCAGCCGCGCAGCCGCCTCATCCATCAGATCGATGGCCTTGTCGGGCAGGAAACGGTCCGAAATGTAGCGGTTGGAAAGCGTCGCCGCAGCGACAATCGCCGAGTCGGTTATCCGCACGCCATGATGCAGTTCATATTTTTCCTTGATGCCGCGCAGGATCGAGATTGAATCCTCAACCGTGGGCTCGCCCACAAATATGGGTTGGAACCGCCGCGCCAGGGCCGCGTCCTTTTCTACGTGCTTCCGATATTCATCCAGCGTTGTGGCGCCCACGCAATGCAAATCGCCCCTGGCCAGCGCGGGTTTCAAAAGGTTGGAGGCATCCATCGCCCCATCCGCCTTGCCAGCGCCAACGAGCGTGTGCATCTCATCAATGAACAGAACAATGCCGCCATCAGCCGCCATCACTTCCGAAAGCACCGCCTTGAGACGTTCTTCAAACTCGCCGCGGAATTTAGCGCCGGCGATCAGGGAACCCATATCAAGCGCCATCAGTTTCTTGTCGCGCAAGGATTCCGGCACATCGCCTTTGATGATGCGCAAGGCCAGGCCTTCGGCGATTGCCGTCTTGCCAACGCCAGGTTCGCCGATCAGCACCGGATTATTCTTCGTGCGCCGTGACAGCACCTGGATGGTGCGGCGAATTTCTTCATCGCGTCCGATGACCGGATCAAGCTTTCCAGCCTGCGCGGCCTCGGTCAAATCACGGGCATATTTCTTGAGCGCGTCATAGCCCTGCTCAGCCGTTGCCGTGTCAGCCGTGCGGCCCTTGCGAACCGCTTCAATGGCTTGATTGAGTTTCTGGGCGGTGACGCCAGCGTTCTTTAGAGTTTTGAAGGCTTCGGAAGTTTCTATGGCCAGCGCCTGCAACAAACGTTCAGCAGTCACAAAACTATCGCCGGTTTTAGCCGCCAGCTTCTGCGCCGCTTCAAACACCCGCGCCAATTCGGGCGACAGGTAAACCTGCCCGGCGCCAGCGCCCGAAACCTTGGGCATCTTGGTCAATGCCAATTCCGTCTCTCGCAACGCCTGCCGGCTGTCGCCGCCAGCCGCCTTGATCAAGCCCGCAGCCAAGCCTTCTGCGTCATCCAACAGCACTTTCAAAACATGTTCGGGGGAAAATTTCTGGTGCCCTTCGCGCAAGGCTAGCGTCTGCGCCGACTGGATAAAACCCCGCGAGCGCTCAGTATATTTCTCGAAATCCATCTGTCAGCTCCTTTTGGCACGCATGATCCGGAGCCCCAATGAGCACTCCGAACACGCCCTGAAAAGAGATATGGGGATGAAACCGCCCCCATCAAGTCACCCGGAAATTATTCCCCTTGCGGCGTTTCTTCGACCAGGCGTGGCTTCCGGGGGGTCCGCGCGCGCTTCTCGGCCACTGGCTCTCCGGCTTCTTCCGCAATGACTGGCGCTGGGCGACGCAGGAATGACGGAGCTTCCCATTGACCTGTTTCCGCTTCAACTTCGGTCACCATGGGCCGCGCCTCGACCACGGCTTCCCGTGGTGGCTCATCGCGAGGCGGCTGGGAGTCGTTTTCGGCCAATTGCGGCTCACCCTCGCCATCCCTTGGCTGGTCACGCTTGTTCTGCCAGCGCGGGCGAAACCGCTCCCGGTTGCCATCACGATTTTCGCGCTGGCGGAAATTGCGTTGTTCTGAACGATCTATATCAGGAGCCTGGCCCGAGGTGTCGACCTGCGGCACGGGCCCGCCGTGCGGGTTTTCGGAAGTGGCAGGATTTGGCTGGGCCTCGCCTTCGCCATCAGCGCCCTCATCGCCTTCGTCTTCAAAATCATCATCTTCCGGGCGGCGCAATTGCTGGGTGGGCTGGCCCACCGGCTGGGCTGCTGCCATCACCCGGAAATAATGCTCGGAAAACTGGAAATAGCTTTCGGCCATCACATTGTCGCCCGATGATTGGGCGTCCCGGCCAAGCTGCATGTACTTCTCGGCAATTGTCTGAGCCGTGCCACGCACCTTCACATCCGGTCCATTGCTTTCATAAACCCTGTTGGGTGAATTTCCTTGGGCGTTGCTGCTGACGTGGCCACCGCCGCCGCCGGGCCTCCGGTTGTTGCGTCCACGACCGCGGTTCTTGTTGTGTTGCCCTTGGCGTGGCCGATGTCCATTATCGAAATTCAAATCATCACTTCGGCGAAAAGCCGTCCCAGTTGTTGAGATTTTGGCGTTACTGTTTAGAGATTCGGCCCGCTTAGGGAGCCGAGACAAACCTATTCAGATTGTTAAGGTCACAAACTTCTGCCACAGATATTTCCGGTTTCGGAATTACCATCCCCGACTGCAAGAAAGCGAAATGTGTGGAACATGCGACCCAAAGGTCTTTTTCCCTACATGCCGCCCAGCGCCATCGCAAGGGCAGAATGAATTACCGATTCACATATAGCTGAGATGGAAGCATTTTCCAACGTATTTTTTAACATATCCCTAAAATGTCGTTTCAGGGCAGGCCGAACGTCAGACACCTGACATGCCCGCCAAGGTCGAAGGCCCGCCCCTTGAACCCAAAACCATCGGCCTCGAAAAGCGGCCTGACGCCCGCCTCCTGACCCGCTCCCAATTCAACCAGAACCTGACCTGTGGGAGCCAAATGCGCGGAAGCGCCCGCGGCGATCCGGCGATAGGCCGCCAATCCATCCGCCCCGCCATCCAGCGCGCCCAGAGGATCAAAATCCCGCACATCAACGGCCAAACCCGCAATTTCGGCTGACGCGATATAGGGTGGATTTGAAACAATGAGATCAAACTGCCCCTCAATGCCGTCAAACCAGTCGGCCCGCGTAAGTGTCAGGCGTCCCGAAACCCCTTGGGCTTCAGCGTTAACCCTTGCCACGCCCAGCGCCGCCTCCGAAACATCGCTGGCCACGCCCAATGCCTCGGGCCGTTCGGCAAGCAAGGTTACAATGATTGCGCCCGATCCGGTGCCAAGATCAAGAATGCGGCACTTGCCACGGGCCAAAGGCAGGGCTGCTGCGATCAACGTTTCCGTGTCAGCCCGCGGGTCCAGAACCGCCGGCGTCACTTGAAATTCCCTGCCGTAAAATTCCCGCGAACCCAAAATCCGCGACACGGGTTCAAGCGCGCAACGCCGCTCAACGAATGACCAGAAGCGCGCGGCTAAATCGGGCGTCAAAATCAAATCCGGCTCGGCAACGATTTCTTCGCGCCTCATGTCGGTGGCAAATTGCAATAACAGCCGCGCATCCAGTGCGGCTGTCTCGATGCCCCTGAGGCCAAGTTGCTTTGCTGCCTGCCGGATGAGATGGGCAACCGTATCAGACATCAGACGTTTCGGTGGCCATGAGTTCCGCCTGATGGTCGGCCATCAGGGCCAGCACGAGTTCTTCCAGGGCCGGTCCCTCAATGATCTGATCCAGCTTGTAGAGCGTCAGATTGATCCGGTGATCGGTCACGCGGCCTTGCGGGAAATTGTAAGTCCTGATGCGCTCCGAGCGGTCGCCTGAACCCACCTGGCCCTTGCGCTGGGCCGAACGCTCGGAATCTATCCGGCTGCGTTCAAGGTCATAAAGCCTTGAGCGCAACAGTTTCATCGCCGCATTCTTGTTTTTGAGCTGCGATTTTTCAGTCTGCTGGGCAACCGCAAGCCCTGTGGGCAAATGGGTGATGCGCACGGCAGAGTCGGTGGTGTTGACCGACTGCCCACCGGGGCCCGACGAGCGATAGACATCAATGCGCAGATCCTTGTCTTCGATCTTGATATCGACTTCCTCGGCTTCCGGCAGAACCGCAACCGTTGCGGCTGACGTATGAATGCGCCCCTGGGTTTCCGTATCGGGCACCCGCTGCACCCGGTGCACGCCCGATTCAAATTTCATCCGGGCATAGGCCCCAACACCGAAGATGTTGGCGATCACTTCCTTGTAGCCGCCATGCTCGCCATCGCTGGTGGAAATCACCTCAACCCGCCAGCCCTTTGAAGCCGCATAGCGCTGATACATGCGAAACAAATCGCCGGCAAAAATCGCGGCCTCATCGCCGCCAGTGCCTGCCCGCACTTCCAAAATGACGTTGCGCTCGTCAGCCGCGTCTTTTGGCAGCAGCAAAATGCGGATGGCGTGTTCAAGCTCTGCAATGCGGGGGACAAGCGCATCGCGCTCTGCTTCCGCCATGGCGGCCATTTCGCCGCCGGCCTTCAGCATGTCGTCCACGTCGTCGCGTTCCTTGTAGGCTTGCTTGAGCGCCCGCGCGGCTTTTGCCGTCGGCTCCATCTCGGCGTATTCTTTTGAAAGCTTCACAAACATGTCGCCGGAAGGCCCCGACGAAAGCTCGTGCTCCACATTGGCAAACCGGTGGATAATCCGGTCAAGTTTCTCGATTGCGACAGCGCTCATAGGCGGGGCTTGTAGCGGATGCCGCACCCCTTCGCCAAGAGGTGGAAACTAGCGCGCTTCCCGGCAAGCCGGAATCGGCTTGCCGAAAAGGAATCGCGCCAGATCAATATGCTGGAGCAAATCCTTATTGTAAAAGTCTGCAACTTTTGCGGGATTTGCTCTAAGCGGCCCTAACTCTTGAAACTCTTGAGATCAAGCGAGCGGCCCACCAGAATTTCTCCCGGCGTTCCGAGAATGCCTTTCTCCTGGCCATCAATCATGTAGCTCAAAAGCCCGCCGTCGCGCGCAATGACAACCAGGCCTTCGCGGTCTGGCACCCGGTAGATATCGCCCTTTGTCAGCATCTGCGTCATCACCACATTGCCCTGCGCATCTTCAACCCGCACCCACACCGGCGCTCTCGCCTTGAGAATCAGCCGCGCCTTTTCGTTGCTGGCGCCAAACACACGCCCCGTTGGTGTCTGGATGACGTCATCAACCGTCACCAATTGCTGGGTCTCTTGCTCTGCCTTGACCTGGACTGCGGCTTTGCCATCTTCCGGCAGCTGCTCTTCAATGAAAGCGCCAAGTCCATCAAGCCCGGCAATTGGCTGTGATTCCAGGGGCCGAACGGCGGCAACCTGATCATCCAGCATCGCTTCTTCGGAAACTTTTACCTCAGCCGCATCCTGCTGTGTCGTGGCCGTCGGCATGGGATCGCCGACCATGGCGGGCTGTCCAGCAAATTCAACATGCTCGCCGGAAGGCATCATCATCCAGCTGGCGGCGGCGAACAAGAACACGGCGCCCCCAACCGCTGCAACAATGCCACCCGTGCCTCCGGGAATTCTCGACAGGTCAATGTTCAACGCTGGCAGCTTTGGCATTTTGCCAAAGGACAGTATTTTGGCGCTCGACAGGGGCGCCGGGCTGGCCGGGTGATGCCCCAGGGGCGCCATTTGCGGCCGTGGCAAAATCTTGACGTAGTGATGAATGAGCGGTTCCGGATCGAAACCCAGATACTGCGCGTAAGCCGAAATCATTTCCAGCGCTTCCAGCCGCCGCGGCATCCGCGTCATGTCGCCAAATTCAATGGCCTCGATGTGGTAGGGGTGTATGCCCGTGGCTTCACCCGCGTATTCCAGCGTCTCGCCGCGTTTTTCGCGCTCCCGCTGCAGGAACCAGCCCGCCTCACCAGCGGGATCAGCGGCGCCATCGGGTTTCTGGCGAAAGCTGTACTCGGCTTCCACATAGCCAAACTCGTCCTGATGAATATCCTGCTGGCTGTCGTCCATGGTTTAATTCTCTCGAGCTGAAAAGCCTTAACGCTTCACTAACGCCAATATCGGGAGAATGCCGCAGAATGGTTATCACCAGCCTAACGCCAACGTAATTAACTGAATTTAATTATACGGGTACGCCGTTGCGCTGGGCAAACTCCAGCAGGTCGCCACGAATGGAATGGGCCGGGCTCTTGAGCAAGGGCGCCATGAAGCTCCATAGCTTGTCCCGGTCAAGCGCCAGCAGCATGGCCTTCACCGGACCAATGCCGGCAGGCACCATCGATATCGAGGTGAGGCCAATGCCCAGCAGACCCAAGGCCTCCAAGGGTCTGCCCCCCAGTTCCCCGCACAACGTCACGGACTTGCTGTGGGCGGCGGCCTTTTCGACAATCAGCCGCATGGCCCCGAGCGCCGCCGGGCTGAGCGGATCATAGCGCCCCGCGAGCTTGGGATTGCCGCGATCTGCGGCAAACAGGAATTGCACCAGATCATTGGAGCCAACCGAGGCGAAATCAACAAGCGGCAAGAGCTGGTCAAGTTGCCAGATCAAGGCCGGAATTTCGATCATCACGCCAAGCTGCAGTGATTTTGGCAGGGCGTGTCCGCGCGCCACCAGATAGGCCTTTTCCATTTCAACGATGGCGCGCGCCTGCAGGAACTCGTCAACATCGGCGATCATCGGAAACATGATTTTCATGTTGCGGTTCCTTCCGGCGATCAGAAGCGCCCGAACCTGCAGCCGCAAGAGCGCTGGCCGGTCCAGCGCCATGCGAATGGAGCGCCAGCCCAGCGCCGGATTCTCCTCCTTCGGCTGGCGCAGATAAGGCAGAACCTTGTCAGCGCCGATATCAAGGGTCCGAAACACCACCGGCTTGTCACCCGCCTGATCCAGAATGGCCTCATAGTGCCTGACCTGCGACGCCAGCTTGGGAAACCGGCTCGCCATCATGAAGTGCAGCTCGGTGCGGTAAAGTCCGATGCCCTCGGCGCCAGAATCATGGAGATGCGGCAAATCCACAATCAGGCCGGCATTGATATTGAGGCTGATCTTGACGCCGTCCCGCGTAACGGCGGGCACATTGCGCAAGCCCGCATATTGCGCCTGCTTGCGCGCATAGAACTTGACTTTCTCTCCATAGGACTTTTGCAGGTCGTGCGACGGTCTGACAAACAATTCACCCGTATTGCCGTCGATGATGATGGAGCTGCCAGTATCCACGAGATCAATGAGGCCCTCTGCCTGGCCGACAGCCGGAATGCCAAGCGCGCGCGCCACAATGGCCACATGGCTGGTCTTGCCGCCTTCTTCGAGAATGACGCCGCGAATTTTGCTGCGGTCATAATCCAGAAGCTCGGCAGGTCCCATGTTGCGCGAAACGATGATCGCATTGGGCGGCAAGTCACTGCGCGAGGCGGTTGCGACCGCGCCGGTCAATATCCGCATCAGCCGGTTTGAAAGATCATCCAGATCATGCATGCGATCCCGAAGATAGGCGTCAGGTGTGCGCATCATCCGGGCCCGGTTGTCATTCTGCACGCGCTCTACCGCAGCTTCCGCTGTCAAACCCGTATCCACGGCCTCGCGCAAACGGTTCACCCAGCCCTTGTCATGGGCAAACATGCGGATGGTTTCCAATACGTCGGAGTAATCGCCGCCACTCATGGATTCAGTTCCATCCAGCAACTGGTCGACCTGCAGGTGCAGCTGCCGGACAGCCTCATCCAGCCGCCGCTTTTCCTCCGGGATGTTTTCGGCGATGATATTGTGAACCGCAACACGCGGCTCATGCAAAACCACGTGGCCAAGCGCAATGCCGTCAGCCAGCGATTCGCCGCGCAAATGATGGCTGCGCATGTGAGCCACATCGGCCGCCACTTCCCGCGCCAATTCGCGCAGCTCGCCCGAGGCGATGACTTCCGCCAAAACCATGGCTGTCGTTTGCAGCGCCTCTTCCTCTTCCTCGGAATACTGCCGCCGCGTGCGGTTCTGCACCACCAGGACGCCAATCACCGTGCCGCCCCTCATAATGGGCGTGCCGAGGAACGAGTTGTAAATTTCTTCACCCGTCTCCGGCAGGTATTTGAAGGCTGGATGATTTTGCGCATCCGCCAGATTGAGGCCAATGGCCTGATCTCCGATAAGGCCAACAAGGCCCTCGCCGACTTTCAATTTCGATTTATGAACCGCGGCACTCTTCAGGCCTTCGGTGGCGTAAAGTTCGAGAATCTGGCCGGGCCGCATCACATAGATGGAGCACACCTCGGCCACCATGTTGGCGGCAATCAATGTCGCGATTTTATCGAGCCGCTTTTGCGCCGTTTCGGGCTCCGCCATGACCTCGCGAAGTCGCCGAAGCAAGACACGCGGACCAAGGGCGGAAGGTGCCATCAGCAGCTGTCCCGGTGCCTATGATGCCAGCGGCCTGCCATGTCAGGCCTTTGCCTCAAGGCCGTAGGCCTGGTGCAGGGCCCTGACCGCCAGCTCCGTATAGGCTTCATCAATCAGGACACTGACTTTTATTTCTGACGTCGTGATAGCCTGGATATTGATGCCCTTGTCGGCCAGCGAGCGGAACATTTTGGCGGCAACGCCCGCGTGGCTCCGCATGCCAATGCCGACCACCGAAACCTTGGCCACATCGGCCGAATGCGTCAGTTCCAGGAAGCCGATTTTCTCCTTGACGCCGTTCAACACGTCGATGGCCTTGCGCAAATCCTTGCGCGCCACGGTGAACGTGATGTTGGCCGTCGAGCCATCGGTTGAGACATTCTGCACGATCATGTCGACGCTGATGTCAGCTTCAGCCAATGGGCCGAACACCGAAGCCGATACGCCGGGTTGATCCTTCACCTTGCGGATTGAAACCTTCGCCTCATCGCGTGAATAGGCAATGCCACTGACTACATGCTGTTCCAAGATACTTTCCTCATCGCAAACGAGTGTTCCGGGCCCGCTGCCATCGGGCTTGTTCTGGTCGGGTGAATCAGGCGTTTCAAAACTCGATCTTACCTGCAATGGCACCTTGTACACCATGGCAAGCTCCACCGAGCGCGTCTGCAAGACTTTCGCCCCGAGCGAAGCCTGTTCCAGCATTTCCTCATAGGATATCCGGGTGAGCTTGCGCGCCGCTGTGACAATCCTGGGGTCCGCCGTATAGACGCCATCCACATCCGTATAGATGTCGCAAGACGCATCAAGCGAGGCGGCAATTGCCACAGCCGACGTGTCAGAGCCACCGCGCCCCAATGTGGTCAGGCGCTTGTCGGGCCCGATACCCTGAAAGCCCGCGATCACGGCCACTTGGCCCTGCTCCATGCGCTTTCTGATTTCGCTGGAATCAATTTCGGCAATCCGCGCCGAGGCATGCACGCCATCGGTTTTCAACGGAATCTGCCAGCCCTGCCACGAACGCGCCGGCACGCCCATATCCTGCAAAACGATGGCCAGAAGTCCGGCGGTCACTTGCTCGCCGGAAGCCACAATAGCATCATATTCGCGCGCATCGTGAACCGGCGCTGCCTCCTTGCACCAGCCCGCCAGGCGGTCCGTCGTTCCGGCCATCGCCGACACCACCACCGCCACATGGTTTCCAGCCTTCACCTCACGCAAAACATGGCGCGCCACATTGCGGATGCGCTCAATATCCGCAACCGAAGTGCCGCCAAACTTCATGACCAAACGGCCCATCGGCCAAAACCTTTCGAAATCAATAAAAACGCCGCTAGGGGGTGCGACGCGGCGTACTCATAGATGAGGGCCTTCGCTTATGCAATAATGCGCAGCCACAAATGGAAAGCTAATATGACCGCCGCAGCCCGAACCACCATAGATCCCGCCGAAGTGGAGAAATTCTCAAGAATGGCTGCCGAATGGTGGAACCCCAAGGGCAAATTTGGCATCCTTCACGTCTTTAACCCGGTGCGGCTCGCCTATATCAAAGAACAGGTCTGCGCCCGTTTCGGCCGCGACCCTTATGATCCCCGCCCGTTCAAAGGCCTGCGTTTCCTTGATATTGGCTGCGGTGGGGGCCTTCTGACCGAACCGATGGCACGTTTGGGCGCCGATATTGTGGGCATTGACCCCTCGGAAAAAAATATCAGGACGGCCCAGGTTCACGCGGCCGAACAGGAACTCGAAATCGATTACCGCTGCGCTGCTGTCGAAGACCTGGTGGATGAGAAATTTGATGTGGTGCTCAACATGGAAGTGATCGAACATGTCAGCAACCCGCGAAATTTCGCCAAGATCTGCAGTGCCATGCTGAAGCCGGAAGGCCTGATGTTTGTCGCCACCATCAGCCGCACTTTGAAATCATTCGGTCTCGCCATCATTGGCGCAGAATACATTCTGGGTTGGCTGCCCAAGGGAACCCACCACTGGGAAAAATTTATCAAGCCAGAGGAGCTGAAAATCTGGCTCGGTGAAAACGGCTTGACGATCAACGGAGAGACCGGCGTAACCTATCATCCACTGGCCAACGACTGGAAACGCTCGCGCGACATGGATGTGAACTACATGCTCGTGGCGCAGAAGACTTAATTCGAATCTTCCGGCAATCGCGGCAGCGGGTGGACTTCGATGCCTTCTTCAATCAACGCCTTGGCATCATCGGCTGTTGCCTCGCCGTAGATGCCGCGCTTTTCAGCTTCAGCGTAGTGGATTTTCCGCGCTTCATCGGCGAACTTGTCGCCCACATATTCGGAATTCGCCTCGACGTTTTTCCGGACTTCCCGCATCATTTGCATCAGCATCTGGGTGCGGGGGTCAACGGGCCCGGCCACCATCCTCTGCGTCGGTTCAGGCTTCGCATTGGACTTGGTTGGAATGCCAGGCGCCATGATTTGTTTTTCAACAGCCTCCGAGCCGCAATGGATGCACACAACCAGCCCGCGTCCGATTTGGGCATCAAACGCAGCGCTATCCCTGAACCAGCCATCAAATTCATGGCCACGGTTACAGCTGAGGTCATATCTAATCATGGTTCTTAGTTAATCGCTTCCTGTGACGGCTTCAAGGTAAAGGCACGGGCGTTCTTAAGGGCTGGTATCCGGCCCCGGTCTCGCTTTACCAATTCCATGTCCACATCAAACACCAAAACACCGGGATCAGGCCCGAGTTCCGCGATGATTTCGCCCCAAGGATTGACCGCAAGGCTGTGGCCATAGGTTTCACGCCCGCATTCATGGACACCCCCTTGCGCCGCCGCAAACACGAAACTTCCGGTTTCAATGGCGCGCGAGCGCAGCAGAACATGCCAATGGGCGCGGCCCGTGGGAACCGTAAAGGCCGACGGAATCGCCATGATCATGGCTCCTGAATTTGCCAGCGTGTTGTAAAGAATGGGAAAACGCATGTCATAGCAGATGGTCAGGCCCAATTGCCCCCAGGGCAAATTGGCGACAACCGCCTCTTCACCCGGCGCAAAACTGGCGGATTCGCGGATCTGCTCGCCACCGGGCATGTCCACGTCAAACAGGTGGATCTTGTCATAGCGCGCGGCGATCACGCCATCCGGCCTGAAAAGCAACGAACGGTTAACCAGTTTGTCCGCTGAGACACGCAAGGCGGCTGAACCGGCGTGCAGCCAGATGCCAAGCTCCTTGGCCAACGCAGCAAATCCGCTAACTGTTGGATCGTCCTTCTCAAAACACGCAACGGTTCTCAGCCGCTCGCGGTCAGCCTCATAAATATTGGTCATTTCTGGCGTCAGCACATATTGGGCGCCTTGGCCAACGGCTTCCCGGATCATCGAGCTGGCATCAGCAAAATTTTGCGCCATATCGACGCCGGAGCGCATCTGGATGAGCGCTGCCCTGAAACTCATGCCACACGCAACAAGTCATCAAGTTTGCCCCTGCGCTCAAGCTCGTGCAGCTCATCACTGCCGCCCACATGGGTGTCGCCAATGAAAATCTGCGGGACTGTGCGCCGCCCATTGGCGCGGGCTACCATATGATGGCGCTGAGCCGCGTCATGGCTCACGTCAATTTCGTCAAATCGCGCCCCTTTCCGTGCCAGCAAGGCTTTTGCCGCATGGCAATAAGGGCATGTTCTAGTTAGATATATCGTGATAATTGGCATGATCTGCTGACTCATTCGATATGAGGCCGCAGGGGCCCCAGAACAAGGGTGAAAGTGAGGACGTCAACACGCGCAGCTCCGGCTTTTTTCAATACCGCGGCGCAGCTTCCAGCCGTGGCGCCCGTGGTCATGACATCATCAACCAGCAGAACTCTTCGCCCGGCAATGGTTCCAAGATTTTCAGGAGTGATTTCAAATACTTTTGCCACATTCTTGCGCCGCTCATCCGCCTTGAGGCCAACCTGTGAACGCGAAGCCTTCACCCGGTACAGCACATCCGTGCGGCAACTTATCGCGAAATGATTAGCGATGCGTTGCGCCAGGAAGGCGGCCTGGTTGAAACGCCTGCCCCACAATCGCCATCGGTGCAGTGGCACCGGGATAATCACATCGGCGTCCCGAACAATGTTTACGCCAGCCCGGCCCATCATCCGCGCCATCAGCAACCCCGCCTCCATCGTGTCCCGGTACTTGAGCGCATGGACGATACTCCGCGAGGCTTCGTCATAGGCAACAGCTGCCCGCGCCCGATCCCACGGGGGTGGTGCGGCCACCGCCGCTGCGCTGATGGCGCCCTCCCCGGGTCATAGGCAAAGGGCGTTCCCAGCACATCGCAGACCGGCGCATCAATGTGGGTCAGCTTGCCCCAGCAAGACAGGCACAGGCTTGCCGGATCAACAATGGCTCCACGGCAGGTCAAGCATTTCGGCGGAGCCACAAAATCTATGACCGAGCGCCAAGCATTCCTGCAAGCTGTTCTCATCGTCGCGTCATATCATGGAGCCATGGCTTTTTCCGAGCGCATATTATAAGTCAGGCCAATCATGACATTCCAGCGCAAAGACCTTGAACGCCTGGCTGACATCGTCAGCATCGCCGCCGACCAGGAAATCATGCCGCGCTTTCGCAAGTTGGGTGAAGGGGCCATCCGTGAAAAAACCTCAGCCCTTGATTTGGTCACCGATGCTGATGAGGCCGCAGAGGCTGCAATCAAGACGTCCGTCGCCAAGGCATTTCCAAAGGCTGCTTTCATCGGCGAGGAGTCCTTTGAGAAAGATCGCAGCCTTCTGAACAGGATTGGCGACGCTGAACTCGCTGTCATCATTGACCCCGTTGATGGCACCAGCAACTTCGCCTGGGGCCTGCCGCTGTTTGGCGTGCTCGCCGCCGTCACGTCTCGCGGTGAAACCATTGGCGGAATAATTTACGATCCCGTTGGTCGCGATTGCACCTTTGCCCTCAAAGGCCATGGCGCCTGGGCAAAATCCGAAGGCGGCGCCACCCGCGATCTCCGCGTATCCAAGCCAGCGGCACTAGACCAAATGACCGGCACGGCGTCCTGGTATTTGATGCCTGAACCCCTGCGCTCCAATGTGGCCGCAAACCTTGCAAAGGTAAAAGCCAGCTTCGCCTATCGCTGCGCGGCTTACGAATATCGGCTTGTGGGTTCGGGGCTGGTTGATTTCTCGTTGCACTACAAACTCATGCCATGGGACCACGCGGCAGGCGTCTTGATTCATGCCGAAGCCGGTGGCTATTCCGCTCTCTATGATGGCAGCCCCTATGCGCCCACAAAACTTGCGGGCGGCCTCATCCTCGCCCCCAGCAAGGGAAACTGGCAAGCCCTGCGTGACGCGCTGGTCGGTTAGATGACATCCAATCCCGAGCCCATTTTCGACCGCGAACTTTACATGGCTCGCCGTGCACGCACTAAATTGTCACGGCCCACTATTCTTTCCCAATCAGTCGCCGCAGAACTCGCTGAAAGACTGGACCCCATCACCCGCAGCTTCAAGCGCGCCTGCCTTATCACAGTTGATCCCGATCCAGTCGCCGCAGCTTTGCGCGCGACGGGCAAAGTCGATATCATCAAAATCATCGAGCCCGCTCCATCAGAAATTCTCCCCGTTGAGGCCGATGAATTCGACGCGGTTTTCAACATCCTCGACCTGCACGCTGTCAATGATGTGCCGGGTGCGCTCATCCAGATGCGCCGAGCCTTGCGGCCCGATGGCTTGTTCCTGGCCTGTCTCTTCGCCAGCCAAACCCTCAACGAGCTCCGCCAATCCTGGCTCGAAGCCGAAGACCTCGTGACCGGTGGCGTATCACCGCGCGTTTCTCCCATGATTGATGTACGTGAACTTGGCGGACTTTTGCAGCGCGCCGGTCTGGCGCTCCCCGTCGTCGATCTCGACCGCACCATTGTGCGCTATCCCGATCCACTAGCGCTCATTCATGAAATAAGATCGCTAGGCCTCTCCAACATCCTGACCGGCCGCTCGCGCAAACCGGTCACCCGAAATCTCCTGGGCGAGGCCGTCTCCATCTACCAGCAAAAATTCGCCGACGATGACGGCCGCATCAGAGCCACCATCGAATTGGCTTGGGCCACCGCCTGGTCCCCACATGAAAACCAGCAAAAACCCTTGAAGCCTGGCTCGGCAAAATTTCGTCTGGCCGACGCGTTGAAAGTTCCGGAGACGAAACTGGACTAAAAAGCGGCTACAGCAGATCAATCAAATGCGGGATCAATGGCAAATCCGCCGGCGGCATGGGATAATCCCTGAGTTTCACAGGCTTCACCCACGCGAGTTCTTGCCCTTCGACCGCAGTCACCAATCCCTTCCACCGCCTGCACACATAAAGCGGCATCAGCAAATGGAAATCCTCGTAAGAGTGGCTGGCAAAGGTGAGGGGCGCGAGACAAGCCTCCGTCACATCAATGGCCAGCTCTTCCTTTAACTCACGGATCAGCGCAGACTCGGGCCGCTCATGCGCCTCAACCTTGCCGCCGGGAAATTCCCACAAACCTGCAAGAGTTTTTCCCTCTGGTCGCTTGGCAATGAGCACGCGGCCATCCACATCAACCAATGCCACCGCTGCCACAAGCAAAATGCGCATCAGCTGCGGTAGGAACCGTTGATGTCGATATAGCCATGGGTCAGATCGCAAGTCCAAACCGTAGCCTTGCCCTTGCCAACGCCGACGTCCGCTTCAATGACAATCTCGCGGCCTTTCATGTGGGGCATGATATCGGCTTCCTTGTAAGCGGAATCCCGCATGCCGTTCTTGGCAACTTGAATGCCGCCAATCCTGATGCGAAGCTTGTCGCGCTCGGCTTTTTCGCCCGCCTTGCCGATAGCCATGACAATGCGCCCCCAGTTTGCGTCCTCTCCCGCGATCGCCGTCTTCACCAGGGGCGAATTCGCAACAGACATGGCAATCCGGTGCGCTGCCGCGTCTGATTGGGCGCCCGTGATGGCGATTGCGATAAGTTTTTCCGCCCCCTCGCCATCCCTGGCCACCTGCTGCGCCAAATCGAGGCATACATCCTTGAGCGCCTTGGCAAACTCCTTGAGCCGCTTGTCGCGCGCGGTTTTCAATCCTGCAGGAGCGGGCCCGGCCTTGCCCGTGGCAAACAGCAAAACCGTATCTGATGTGGACGTATCCCCATCAACCGTGATGCAATTGAAACTCTTCGCCACGCTCTCAGAAAGCAGGGCCTGCAGAATGCGCGACGGAATGGCCGCATCGGTGAACAGAAACCCGAGCATCGTGGCCATGTCAGGCGCAATCATGCCAGAGCCTTTGGCGATGCCGTTGATGGTGACAGTTTTGCCTGCGTATCGGACCTTGGCCGTGGCCACCTTGGCGAATGTATCCGTCGTCATGATGGCCCGCGCCGCATCATCCCAACAGTCCGCCCGCGTCGTGGCAACCAACTCCGGCAAGGCATTGACAATAGGTGATGGGTCAAGCGGTTCGCCAATCACTCCGGTTGATGCCTGAAACACCTCCGCTGGCCTGCACTTCAACTGCTGTGCTGCCGCCTTGGCAACGGCCGTCACGGTCTTGACGCCCGCCTTGCCGGTGAAGGCATTGGCATTGCCCGCATTGATGATGACGGCGCGGGCCTTCCCACCCTTCAGGCTTTCCGCACACCAGTCAACCGGCGCCGAGCGCGATTTTGAAAGCGTGAGACACCCCGCAACCGCAGTGCCCGGCGATAAAGTCGCCAGCAGCACATCGGGCCGATCCTTGTAGCGAATGCCAGTCTCGGCAATCGCCAAGCCGACACCTTCAATAGGCTCAAGACGCGGAACAGTCAGCGGTGCAAGCGGTGAAACCTTAAGCGCCATGGTCGAAGGCTCCCCAGCCCGATGTGATTATTGCTGAATTTGCAGATCGCCCTTGCCGCCCGTGTCTTCACCTTCAGCCGGAGGAGCAGCCACGCCACTATTATTTTGCTTGTCCAAAATCGCTTTGCGTTTCTTGGCTACGTCTTCGGCATATTTCTTGAGATCTTCATCAAGAACTTCAACCTTGGCGGTCTTTCGCAGTTCATCCATGGTCTCCTGCACTTTTTTGCGAAGGAGAACATTGCGCAACGCCGACTTCACCTGGTCATAGGGCTGGGCCGCGCCCAGCTTCCGGTCTTCAACCTTGATGATATGCCAGCCAAAATCGGTTTTGACGGGGGCCGACGTTTCACCAACCTTCAGGGCAAAGGTTGCCTTCGAAAATTCGGCCACCATTTCAGGAGCAGTGAAATATCCAAGATCGCCGCCGTATTCCTTGGAGCCGTCAAGGCTGTATTTCTTGGCAAGGGCGGGAAATTTTTCGCCAGCCTTGAGCCGCGCCGCGATGTCTACCGCCTCTTTTTCCGAAGCCAGGAGAATATGCCGCGCCCGCACCCGCTCAGTTTGGGAAACCTTGGCGGATTCCTGATCATAGGCCGCCTTGATTTCCTCTTCCGTCACTTGGGGCCTGATCTTCTGGAAAAAATAGGCATCCCGTAGCGCCTTGGCCTGATAGAGCGCCAGGCGGCGTTTGTATTCAGCCGTTTCGGCCACGCCTTCCTTCACTGCCAACTGCGCCAGCAAATGCCGTTCAACCAGAAACTCAACCACGAAGGGATAGCGCAGCTTTGGCGGCAGATCCGGCAGCTGCCCGATAATGTCATCCGTTGCCATTTGCACTTCGGAAATCTTGATTTCATGGCCATTCACTATGGCAACAATCTTGTCTTCCCCGGGTGGCGTTTCCTGCCCAACGGCGGAAACTGCAAGGCCAACACCGAAGAAACCAGTTAACAAGGCAATCTTCACGTAATTTTGAATGCGCGGCATGAGATCCATCATATCAGTTTACAAATTTCAACAGAGCCCAAGCCCTGTCGCACTGCTCAATGGCCGTTAAAAGAGGCAAGAATAAGCCTTATTTCCTTGCCTGTCATCGCCGCCAGAAGCTTAAATCGACAGGCACATTGGCCCTGTTGGCGTGTCGGCGCAAGCCGTGAGACCCCAGATTGCCAACCTGTTGCCGCGCTGCAACACATTGAAATATATGGCTACCAGCACCAGTTGCAGCAGCAGAACCAATCGCCCCCAACCAAGGGGCTTCAACTGGGTCTAGACCTTTGAGAACCAAAGCTTTATCAGGCTTCGAATATTGACACCTGTTTGACTGGGGCCTTCCCGAACCTGAGGAATGAAAAACATGCTGGGACTGCGATCAATCGCGGCAAAATTATTCGGCACCACCAACGACCGCAAAGTCACCAAATACCGGAGCCGGGTAGAAGAAATTAATCAGCTTGAAACAGAAATCGCAGCCCTGTCAGACGCTGATTTGAAGGCGAAGACTGCAAGTTTCAGGGCCGAGCTTGCGAACGGCAAGACCATTGAGGATCTTCTGGTGCCAGCCTTTGCTGTCGTGCGCGAAGCCGCCAAGCGGAGCGTGGGCATGCGTCATTTCGACGTCCAGCTAATCGGCGGCATGGTTTTGGACGACGGTGCTATCGCCGAAATGAGAACCGGCGAAGGCAAAACCCTGGTGGCAACCCTCGCCGTTTATCTCAATGCGCTCGAAGGCAAGGGTGTGCATGTTGTGACCGTCAACGACTATCTGGCCAAGCGCGACGCGGCCTGGATGGGCAAGATTTACGCCTTTCTGGGATTGACAACCGGTGTGATTGTCCACGGTCTTTCGGATACGGAGCGTCGGCAGCAATATGCCTGCGACGTCACCTACGCCACCAACAACGAGTTGGGCTTCGATTATCTCCGCGACAACATGAAATATCATCTGAACGAAATGGTTCAGCGCGGCCACAACTATGCCATCGTCGACGAAGTGGACTCAATCCTCGTTGATGAGGCCAGGACGCCTCTCATTATTTCCGGCCCACTTGATGACAAGTCCGACCTCTATAACACTGTGGACAAATATATTCCCGAGCTCACGCCTGAAGATTTTGAGCTGGACGAAAAGCAGCGCTCCTGCACATTGACTGAAAAAGGCAACGTCCATCTTGAAGAAGTCCTGGGTGCCGCCGGAATGTTGAAGGGCGACAATCTCTACGACGCCGAAAACGTCACGATTGTTCACCATGTCCAGCAGGCGCTCCGCGCCCACAAGCTTTTCCAGCGCGACAAGGATTATATCGTCAAGGATGATCAGGTGATCATCATTGATGAGTTCACGGGCCGCATGATGCCGGGCAGGCGTTTTTCCGAAGGCCTGCACCAGGCGCTGGAAGCCAAGGAACACACGTCAATTCAGCCAGAAAACGTAACGCTCGCCTCGATCACGTTCCAGAATTATTTCAGGCTCTATGAAAAACTCGCTGGCATGACCGGCACGGCATCCACCGAAGCCGACGAGTTCATGGATATCTACAAGCTTGAAGTCATCGAAATCCCGACCAATGTGCCCGTTGACCGCAAAGACGAGGATGATGAAGTCTATCGCACGGCGGGTGAGAAATACGCAGCCATTATTGAAACCATCAACGAGGCCCGCAGCCGCAGCCAGCCCGTGCTGGTTGGCACCACGTCGATTGAAAAATCCGAAACCCTGGCCGCCATGCTGAAAGACAAGGGCGTTCCGCATAATGTATTGAACGCCCGCTATCATGAGCAGGAAGCTGCCATCATTTCGCAGGCCGGCATTGCCGGCGCTGTGACGATCGCCACCAACATGGCCGGCCGCGGAACCGACATCAAGCTCGGCGGCAACCTCGAAATGCGCATCGCCACGGATTTGGCCGATGTGCCCGAAGGCAAGGAGCGCGACAGGCGCGTGGCCGCCATCACCGGGGAAATTGAAGCCAACAAGCAAAAAGTCATCACCGCAGGCGGCCTGTTCGTCATCGGCACCGAGCGCCATGAAAGCCGCCGCATTGACAACCAGCTGCGTGGCCGTTCCGGCCGCCAGGGCGACCCGGGCCGCTCCCGCTTCTATCTCTCCCTGCAAGACGATCTCATGCGCATCTTCGGATCCGAGCGCATGGATTCCATGCTGCAAAAGCTCGGCTTGAAGGAAGGCGAGGCCATTGTCCATTCCTGGATCAACAAGGCCCTCGAAAAAGCCCAGCAAAAAGTTGAGGCGCGGAACTTTGATATCCGCAAAAATCTTCTGAAATTCGACAATGTCATGAACGACCAGCGCAAGGTTATTTTTGAGCAGCGCATCGGTATCATGAAGGGCGAAGACGTGTCTGAAACCGTGGACGACATGCGCCATCAGGTGATCGACGATCTCATCTCGAAATACATTCCCGAAAAGTCCTACGCCGAGCAGTGGGAGACAGCAGAACTGCGCCAGCGCCTGGGCGAGGTTCTCGCCATTGATTTCCCGGTTGAGGATTGGGCCAAGGAGGAAGGCATCGCCGACGAGGAGTTCCGCGAGCGCATCGCCAAGGCCGCTGACGATCTCTATGCCGCCAAGCGCGAAAGATTCACCCCGCAAATCATGCAGCAGGTCGAGAAGGCTGTCGTCCTGCAAACCCTCGACCAGCTTTGGCGTGATCATATTGTGACCGTCGAGCAATTGCGCCAGGTCATCCATTTGCGCGGCTATGGCCAGCGCGATCCCCTTAATGAATATAAGACCGAGGGCTTCAATCTGTTCGAAGCCATGATCGCCAAATTGCGTGAAACTTCAACCGCCCAGGTCATGCGGGTCGAAATCCAGACCGAGAGACCCGGCGACCTGCTGCCCGATGAGGATGACCTCCCCTTCATGCAGGCCCACCACATGGATGCCCTTTCAGGTGAGGATGATGTCGGTGAAGGCATGCCAATTTTTGGTCAAACCCTGACCACAGTCAAGCCGGATCCGAAAAAGCCAGAGACCTGGGGCAAGGTGTCACGCAATGACATGTGTCCCTGCGGCTCAGGCAAAAGATACAAGCACTGCCACGGGGCATTTGCCTAAGCAGGGTTTCCGGAAAGTCAACGTCGATCCAAAAAACAGTGAGCGCTGTAAAGGGATGATTCATACAATTCTTCACAATTTCTGGATTACCCGCCGGAAACGGTTAAACATTACAAACTACATTGGTGAGTTGACATTTGTAAAACAAGTCCAGATTATTGTGCAAGTTAAGGAAGTTGCGGGCTTCAAAAAGGGTAGTTGAAATGAAGATGCTGAAAAATTTGGTCAGGCGCTACTTGCAGTCAACTGAGGGCGCTACCGCCATTGAATATGGTCTGATAGCATCTGGCATCGGCCTTGCTATTGTTCCAGCGATTGCACTTCTGGGGCCAACTGTTCAAGCAAGATTTGTGTCTTTCGCAACAGCATTGGCCACTGTAGCCAACCCTTAACCAATGTCCTGGACCCCTCTCTGGAAAAGTGTCGGGCCAGTCGAACTTTGCGACGGTAAAAACACCAAAACTAGCCAACACGCCCCATTTCCAGGTATTTGCCGCGCCGCTGCGACCGTAATTTGTCCGCCGCTAACCCGGTAAAACCGGCAAGTTCCCGGTCAATCATGTCGCCCGCGTCTTTGATCGCCTGTTCCGGTTGCCGGTGAGCGCCTCCTAACGGTTCCTTGACGATGTCGTCGATCACACCGAGCTTTTTCAAATCCTGCGCCGTGATCTTCAAGGCCGCAGCCGCATCCTTCGCCCTGCCCGCATCGCGCCAGAGTATGCTGGCTGCGCCCTCCGGCGATATCACACTGTAAATCGCATGCTCCATCATCAGCACGCTATTGCCCGTGGCAATGGCAATGGCGCCGCCGGAGCCGCCTTCCCCAATGATCAGGGAAACCAGCGGAACCCCCAAACCCAGGCAGCAATCGGTTGAGCGCGCAATAGCCTCCGCCTGGCCCCGCTCTTCCGCGTCAATGCCGGGATACGCGCCTGCCGTATCCACAAGGGTCAACACCGGAATGCTAAAGCGTTCCGCCAACTCCATCAGGCGCACCGCCTTGCGATAACCCTCAGGCCGCGCCATGCCAAAATTATGCTTGAGGCGGGCCTGCGTGTCAGCCCCTTTTTCCTGGCCGATCACAACAACAGAGTTCCCGCGAAACCGCCCAAGTCCGCCAACAATTGCGAAATCCTCGGCAAATTTCCGGTCCCCGGCCATGGGCACGAAATCCGTGATCAACCCGTCGATGTAGTCCAGCGCATGGGGGCGATCCGGATGGCGCGCGACCTGGGTTTTCTGCCAAGGCGTCAAATTAAGGTAAAGATCGCCCAGGCTCTTGGAGGCCTTCTTCTCCAGGGCCTTCACCTCATCGGCAATTGAAACGGTCGAGTCCCCCGCGGCGATAGCCCGCAGTTCGGCGATTTTCCCCTCAAGCTCGGCGACCGATGTTTCAAAATCCAGGTAGGAATGCATAAGGCCTCAAGGGGTGGCGGGATCGACGTTTATCTGGCTGCCAGCCGCAATAAAGTCAACGTTTCTTAGCCAATGGATGATGGTCCTCCACCACTGCCTGCAAACGGCTGGCCTGAACATGGGTGTAAATCTGCGTGGTCGAAATGTCCGCATGCCCCAGCATTTGCTGGACAGCGCGCAAATCCGCTCCCTTTTCCAGCAGAAAGCTCGCAAATGCATGGCGCAGGACATGCGGCGACACCTTTCCCGCATCAAGCCCGCAGGCAACCGCCAAATGCTTCAGTTCCAGCGCGAAATGCTGGCGCGTCAGACACCCGCCCGCCCCATGCGATGGAAACAGCCATTTCGACTGACCGCCCAAAGACTTGATATAGCCAGCCAGAACGCCTCGCGCCCGGTCGGAAATGGGAACCAGTCTCTCGCGCCCACCCTTGCCCTTGATGGTTAAGAACGCATCGTCAGCCGTCACCGCCCGCACCGTTAACCCTACGAGTTCAGAAACCCTGAGACCGGTGGCCGCCAGAAGCTCGAGCAGGCAACACAGTCGCTCCGCTTTGAACCGTGCCTTGCCCTCTGCCTGCTCGACCCTGGCGCCGGCTTCCGCCAGCAACATCCCGATTTCTTGCGCAGACAGGGTTTGCGGCAGGCCGCGAACAGATTTGGGGCTTTCAACAATGGCGGCGGGATTTGCGGCCATCGTGCCTTCGCCATGCATAAAGCGGTGAAACTGCCGCACGGCCGAAAGCCTTCGTGCCGCCGTCGCCCGTGAAAACCCGTGGATCTCCAAACTCGCCAGATAATCGCGAATGGTTTCACTGGTTGCGACTTCAAGGGTCACGCCCGAAGCCATCAAAAATTCCAGATAGTGACGGAGATCACGCCCATAAGCCTGCAAGGAATTCGCCGCCGCCCCGCGCTCGGCACTCATCATCTCCAAAAACCGGTCTACGTGACGCGAGCTATTTCTGCCGGAGTTTTTCATGGGGCAATGATTTCACAATCTCTGTCTGTTCCGGCGGAAAACTCGCCAGCGCCCAAACCGCGCCATAGCCAAGGCCCCCGACAATCAGAAGGGCAAATAAAAACCGCAAGCTGTCTGGCAATTAAAACTCCCAAATCAAGCGGCCACTCTAGTGCAACTCCGGGAATAAAACTATCCTTACCCTACGGCCAGTTTGCAACGCTGGCCAAAACAAGGCAAGCTGCGACGTCAAATTGCAAAAACCCAGGTACTCTATGGCGGTTCTCAAACTCCAATTGCTCGGCGGTTTCAGGGCGCTGACGGGATCCGGCCAGGAAATTGTCATTCAGGCCAAAAAGGGCCGCGCGCTGCTGGCGATACTGGCCCTGTCACCGCCTGGCGGCATCAGCCGGGAGCGCTTGGCGGCGATGCTGTGGAGCGACCGGGGTGAAGACCAAGCCCGCAGCAGCCTGCGCCAGACCCTGACCACGCTCCGCAGGGAACTTGGCGCGGCGGGAGAAAAAATAATTATGGCCGATGACCAGCGTGTGGCGATTGCACGCGATGCCATGGAAACAGATGCTGTATCGCTCGTTGGCCTCTCGCACGCCAATGACAGCCCATCGCTTCGCGATGCGGCGAAACTCTATCAAGGTGAATTGCTGGCTGATCTTGCGCTGGCCGGCGAGGCCTTCGAAGACTGGCTTGCCATTGAGCGGGGCCGGATTCGCAATGTGATGACGTCCCTCTTCGACAGGCTCTTGCCGCTCGAACCAGTCGAGGAACGGGTAAAACTTGCCAGGCGGCTGCTGGCTCTCGACCCGCTGCGCGAAGCCTCAAACATTGCCCTGATGTCAGCCCTTTCCGAAGCTGGCGAGCGCGCCATGGCATTGCAGCATTATTCCATGTTCAAGGACATGCTGAAATCCGAACTGAATGTCCAGCCCGGACAGGAAGTCGAACAGCTCCGCCTTCGCCTTTCAACCGAGGGGCATTCCGCATTAGCTAAACCCCAATCGGCATCGCCCAAACCAGCGACACAGGGCGCTGACTCAAACATTCATGAGAGGCCGTCAATTGCCGTCCTGCCATTCACCAATATCGGAGGTGATCCTGGCCAGCAATACCTGAGTGACGGCATTACCGATGATATCATCATCCAGCTTTCACGCTTTCATGAATTGAAGGTAACGGCGCGGACAGCGGCATTCACATTTCAAGGCGACAACATCGACAGCGGGGCCGCCGCCCGGGCGCTTGGTGCGCGCTATATCGTCAAGGGTGCCGTCCGCGTTGGCGGCAACCGGCTGATCATATCCTGCCAGCTCCTGGAAGCCGAAACGGAAAATCTGTTATGGGGCGAGCGCTATGACCGGGCCGCAACCGACATTTTTTCGGTACAGGATGAAGTGGTGGCGCGTATCGTCACAGCACTTGGCGGACAGCTTGTGACGGCAGGCGTGTCGGCGATCCGCCGCAAACCGACTGAGAACTGGACGGCCTATGATTATTTCCTTAAAGGCCGCGACTTATGCAATCTCGGCCGCGAGGAAGCTTCCGAGCCGTTTTTCACCAAGGCGGTTGAACTTGATCCGGACTTCGCACTCGCCCATGCCTGGCGGGGTATCGGCCTGATGGGCAAATTCTGGTACCTCACCGACTATTCCTTCGCCAGTGAGGCGCTCGCCAGCGGCGAAAGGGCATTAGAACTCGACCCAAACGAAGCGATGGCCCATCACGCCACCGGGACGGCATTGGATTATTTGCGCAAGTATGACCGTTCCGAATTTCATTTGCGACGGGCTGCGGGGCTCAACCCACTGGACGTCAACATTAGCGCGGACTATGCCAATCTTCTCCTGCACACGGATCGCCATGACGAGGCGCTCGCCCTTATCGAGGAAGTCCTGCAGCGCGACGCCTATCCACCGCCATGGATTCGCTACACGAAGGGCAAGATATTGTTTTTTAACAAGCGTTTCGAAGATGCTATCGACACACTCGACAACGGATCAGTTTATACATACAAAGCCCATGGCTTTCTGGCGGCGGCCCACGCAATTCTTGGAAACCTTGCCGAAGCCCGGCGGCATGTAGACCTCATGCGGGTCGCCAAGCCCGACGTATCCTTTGAGTCCTTTGTCGTGACAATGCCTTTCGCCGATCCTGCTTCGCTTGATTTCTTCCGCGATGCCCTGCGTAAAGCGGGCTTCGCGGATTGATCCCAAATCACAGAACCAGATAAGTAAACCCGGCCATCAACAGGACTGGAAATAGGGGGATGAATTGGCCTCGGGCCTTCGCGCCTGGGGTCAGCCGAGCCGTTTGCCAATCGCGGCGTTCATCGAACACTTCCCCGAGGTCATGATTTCCATGCTCCCGCCACGGGAAAGCGCAGTAAGCGGAACCATATGCATCCATGATGTGATTGAACATTGGTCTATTCCCTTGCTTCTCCGATGCGGCGTCAAAACCCTTAACTTCTTGCGGCATGCTTGATCGCGTCGAGAAGCAGGCCCTCCTGCTCGGCGGGCGACAGCCGGTTGAAGCCTTTCATCCCGATATCATTCAGCATGTGAGGGTCCATCTCCCGCAGCCCTTTCAATTCGGCTGCCAAGCGCGCCTTCTGTGCCCTGGCCCCAAAATATTGGCTGATCGCATGAGATACTTCGCCAAATGTCGCGCTTATTGGTGTTGTGAATGTCGCGATTGGTGATTGCAGCGTTGTCATGTTGTTTATCCCTTTATTGCCGTCCAGGCATTCGGCCCACCCGTTTGCCCTCGACATGAGCCAACTTGGACAATGCCCGTCAAAGCACCGCCAAACCGCCGTGAATTGCGCGTTTATTCTGCGGAAGTCCCCGTCAATCGCCGTTAAAACGCTCGACCATCAAAAGCCTTTGCTCCAGTCCCCCTCCCGTTCTAAAAGCGGCGGCGAGATTAAGGAATTAACCCAATGGCACGGCGGTCTCTTTCGCAGGAGATAGAAAATATCCGGGAAAAGCTTGGCAATCACCCCATCGTTCTGGTTGGGCTCATGGGGGCTGGCAAATCCAGCATTGGCCGCAGGCTTGCCGAGAAGCTCAATTTTCCCTTTGTCGATGCCGATCATGAAATTGAGGTGGCCGCCGACAAATCAATCGCGGAAATTTTCGCTGACCATGGCGAGGCCTATTTTCGCGAGGGCGAACGCCGCGTCATATCCAGGCTCATCGAAAACGGCGCCCAGGTCCTGGCAACTGGCGGCGGCGCTTTCATCAATGATGATACCCGCGAGCGCATTGCGGGCCATGGCGTGTCGGTCTGGCTCAAGGCCGATCTTCCATTGCTGATGAAGCGTGTCAACAAACGCGCCGACCGGCCGCTCCTGCTCAATGATGACCCGCAAGCCATCATGCAGCGCCTGATGGATGAGCGCTATCCGGTCTATGCCAAGGCCGACGTAACTGTTGAAAGCCGCGACGTGCAGCACACACAGATGGTCAATGATGTTATCAAGATGCTGGCCAAATGGCCGAATTGGAAACGTTTGAACAATGCCACAAACTGACAGCCTGCGCCGCGACAGCGTCTCCGTCGATCTCGGAAAAAGGGCTTACACCATCGAAATCGGCGAAGGCCTTCTGGAAGAGGCGGGCGCCCTGATTGCTCCCCTTTTGAACCGCCCCTTCACCGTCATCGTGACCGATGAAAACGTCGCGCGCTTCCACTTGAAGACTTTGGAAACTGCGCTGGCCGGTGCTGGAATAAAATACGCTTCGATTGTTTTGCCCGCTGGCGAAAAGACCAAAAGCTTCGCGATGCTCGCCGACCTCTGTGAACAACTGCTGGCCGCGGGCGTTGAGCGCCGCGACAGGATCATCGCCTTTGGTGGCGGCGTCATAGGCGACCTCGCCGGTTTTGCCGCTGCCATTCTCCGGCGTGGCATCGATTTCATTCAAATTCCAACAAGCCTGCTGGCCCAGGTGGATTCGAGCGTTGGCGGCAAGACCGGCATCAACACCTCCCATGGCAAAAATCTCATCGGCGCTTTTCTGCAGCCCGTGAAAGTCCTGGCCGATACCAAGTTGCTGGCGACCCTGCCGCGCCGTGAATTGGCCGCAGGCTATGCCGAGGTCGCAAAATATGGCCTCCTTGGCGACGCCGCATTTTTCGAATGGCTTGAATCCAACGCTGAGCTTTTGCTGCGGGGGGATGCCCAGGCCCGCGCCCACGCCATATTGAGAAGTTGCTCGGCCAAGGCGAGAATCGTGGCCGAAGATGAAACTGAACAGGGGGTTCGCGCCCTGCTCAATCTGGGTCACACATTCGGCCATGCGCTGGAGTCCGCCACGGGCTACAGCAACCGCTTGCTCCACGGTGAAGGTGTTGCCATCGGCATGGTGCAGGCCTTCCGCTTTTCCGAGCGCCTGAAGCACTGCAAGCCAGGCACTGCTGATCGTGTGGCGAAACATTTGAAAAGTGCCGGCCTCCCCATCCATATGTCGGAGATCGAAGGTTCGCTTCCGCCCCCGGCCGACCTGTTGAACATCATGCGGCAGGACAAGAAGGCTGAAGGAGGCAAGCTCACCTTCATTCTGGCGCGCGCCATTGGCGAGGCCTTCATCGCCAGGAATATTCCCGATTCTGAAGCGGTCAGTTTTCTGCAAGAGGACTTTGAAAGAAAATGAGTTTTGATATTGGCATGGCAGCCTTCGCAATTGTCTTGTTGATGCTGATGTCGGCATTTTTCTCGGCCGCCGAAACCGGAATGACCGCCACCTCGCGCGCGCGGCTGACGGAACTGGAGCGGCGCGGCAACTGGCGCTCGTCGCTGGTTTTGAAACTCACAAAAACCCGTGAGCGCCTGATCGGTGCGTTGCTGCTGGGCAACAACGTGGCCAATATCACGGCATCGGCCATCGCCACCGCGGCCCTCATCAAGGTCTTCGGCGATAGTGGAGCTGTAATCGCCTCGGTCGTCATGACTGTGCTCGTGCTTATTTTCTGTGAAGTCATGCCCAAGACCTACGCCATCGCCTATCCGGACCGGGTGGCGCTTGCTGTAGCGCCCCTCGTGCGTGTTCTCGTTGCGGTTTTTGGGCCGATCATTATTGCGGTTGAATACATCGTGAGAAATGTGCTCCGCGCTTTTGGCGTCAATGTCTCCGCCAACAACGATGTTTTGTCGGCCCATGATGAACTGCGCGGCACCATTGATATGCACCACAAGGAAGGCAGCTTTGTCACCAACGACCGCAACATGCTGGGTGGCATCCTTGATCTGCAGGACCTCGAGATTGTCGATGCCATGATCCACCGCACCAAGATGGTGTCCATTGACGGGGCCGATGACCCTGAAAAAATTGTAAGGCAGGTTCTGAAGTCCGGCCACACACGAATTCCCGTGTGGAAAGACAAGCCTGACAACATTATCGGCATTCTCCATGCCAAGGACCTTTTCTCGGCACTGCAGGAAAATGGCGGTGATTCAACCAAAGTCAGGATCGACGAGGTGATGAACCCGGCTTGGTTTGTGCCCGATACGCGCCCTCTGGCCGATCAGCTCAAGGCCTTCCTCCGGCGCAAAACCCACTTCGCCATCGTCGTCGATGAATATGGCGAGGTGCAGGGCCTCATCACACTGGAAGACATCATCGAAGAAATTATCGGCGACATCAAGGATGAGCATGACATTGCAACAGCCGGCATCAGGCAGTTGCCGGACGGCTCCTACAACATTGATGGCTCGGTTCCTCTGCGCGACTTGAACCGCGCGTTCAATTGGGAACTCCCTGACGAGGAGGCCACAACCCTCGCGGGTCTCGTCATCCACGACGCCCGCATGATTCCGGAGGTGAGCCAGGTTTTCAATTTCCACGGCTTCCGCTTCGAAATCATGAAAAAACGCAAACACCAGGTAACATCGATAAAAGTCACGCCCGAAAATCAGGGCTAGCATGGCCTTGCGCGAAGTTGATCTTGTGATCGTCGGAGCCAGCTTTGCGGGACTGATCTGCGCCCGTGCGGCAGCGCTGCGCGGTCTCCGGGTTATCGTCATCGAGGCCAAATCCGACCCTGGTGCGCGCATTCACACCACTGGAATTCTGGTTAAGGAAGCGGCCGAAGAGATCGACACGCCTGCCAAGTTTTCCCGCGTCATTCACGGAGTCAGGCTCTACTCGCCATCCCTGAAGTCAATCGACCTTCGCGCCCCCGGCTATTATTTTCTGACCACCGATACAGCGGGGCTGGTCCGCTGGTTGGCGGATGAAGCCCGCGATGCGGGCGCCGAAATCATTTGCAGCCGAAAAGTTGAAACGGCCTCGCGCCATGGCAATGCAATTCACCTCCCGCAATTTGACATCAACGCCCGCTATCTCGTCGGCGCTGACGGCGCGCGTTCAACAGTTGCGAAAATATTCAAACTTGGCCGCAACAAAAAGTTCCTGACCGGGCTTGAAATTGAATTTCCCGATCTGCCAAAGGCCGATCCGGACCTGCTGCATTGTTTCCTCGATACCAAACTCGCGCGCGGCTATCTCGCCTGCGTCGCCCCGGCGCCCGGCTTCTTCCAAGTGGGGCTGGCGGCCAATTCAGATGCAAAGCCTGACCTCAAGGCATTCCTCGCCCATGCCGAACCAATATTCGGTTTTTCCACCGCGGCAATCAGGGAGCGCCGCAGCGGTCTTATTCCTTGTGGTGGGCCGCTCAAACAATTTGCCGCGCCGAATGTCATGCTCATCGGCGATGCCGCAGGCCATGTTTCACCGCTGACGGGAGGCGGCATCCGGTTGGCCTTCCGCTATGGCAGGCGCGCTGGCCAGCTCATTGCCGACCACCTGTTGCGCCACGGCCCGCCGCCAGAAAGAACCCTTTCTGCGGAATTGCCTTCCTTCACGAAAAAGAACCTGCTCCGCAAGGTGATGGATTTGGGTCCGCCAAATTGGCTTTACAATGCCATGATCGGCACCCCCGCCATGAACTGGTTCGCCCGTCAGGTCTATTTTCACAAGCGCGCTGAGCCCGGCGATAGCCTGGAAGCCTTTGAACAGCGCCTCAAAAACCGGGACCGCTAGTCTTTGGCGCAGAAACCTCGATCGCCAGCGCGTGCACCCGCTCTTTCAACTCTTGCGCCAGCGCGGCATTGATCATCCGGTGCTGTTCCACCCGCGATTTCCCCTGAAAAGCGCTTGCGACAATTTTGACCCGGAAATGGCTCTCCCCATCGGCCCGCGCGCCCACATGGCCATGATGTTGCGACGATTCATCTGTAACCTCCAGGGAGATGGGATCAAAAGCTGCTTGCAGCTTGGATTCCAGGGTTTTTCCGACCATTCCTAAATTCATTGTCTGTTCCGCGCGGTTCAGGGTTGCGACTTCTGCTTCATATCCCCATAATCAAGCCCCATGAAACTTGATTCAAAATATTTCGACAAAATTCGCATCAAGCCCGGTCCAAACAAGAAGGAACCGGCTGCCCCCGTAGCCTGCGAATGGCCGGGCTGCGTCAAGCCGTCGCGCCACAAAGCCCCCAAGGGCCGGGGCTCCGAGGGACAGTTCCATAATTACTGCACGCAGCACGTGCAGGAATACAACAAAACCTATAATTATTTTGAAGGCATGAAGGACAATGATGTGGCGGGCTTCCAGAAGGACGCCCAAACAGGTCATAGGCCCACCTGGAAACTTGGGCAAAATGCTGCCGCCGCAAACAATGCCTATGCCAATATCAATGGCATGCGGCGCAAGGCCCGCAATGTGAACGACCCCTTCGCCGCCTTCGCATCGGCTCAAGAAGCGGCCAAGCCAAGCCGCAGCCTGCGACGCGGCGAGCTCAAGGCGCTGAATGTCTTGGGTCTTGATGAAAATGCCACCGCTGAAATGGCCAAAACCCAATACAAGACCCTGGTCAAGCGCCTGCATCCCGATGCCAACAACGGCAGCCGCGAAAATGAAGACACACTGAAAGCCGTGATCCATGCTTACGACACATTGCGGTCCAGCGGTTTCTGCTAGAAAGCCGCCGCCTCTGAGCTTGCTGTAAAGCCCACAACCCTTTAGAACCCAGACCTCTCACCTGTTTGTAGCCGGATAAAGATTGATCTCATGAATAGTATGGCAAATGGTGAAGCTGTTGGAATGCCCGATACCACAGCTTCGGTAAGTCAGTTGTTTGGCTTCGAGTCGAACATGGTGGTTCCCGCCTATACAAAGACCAGTGAGCATGTGCCCGATTTGGACGAGGATTATCTGTTCAATCGCGATACGACACTGGCGATCCTGGCAGGCTTTGCCTTCAATCGCCGCGTGATGATCACGGGCTATCATGGCACCGGCAAATCGACCCATATTGAGCAAGTGGCGGCCCGGCTGAATTGGCCTTGCATCCGAATCAATCTCGACAGCCACATCAGTCGCATCGACCTGATTGGCAAGGATGCCATTGTGCTGCAGGATGGCAAGCAAGTCACCGAGTTTCGCGAAGGCATTCTACCCTGGTCCTACCAGCGCAATGTCGCCCTGGTCTTTGATGAATATGATGCAGGCCGCCCCGACGTGATGTTTGTCATTCAACGAATTCTCGAATCATCCGGCAAGTTGACCCTGCTCGACCAGTCGAAGGTCATCCGCCCCCATCGGGCCTTCCGGCTTTTTGCCACGGCTAACACCGTGGGCCTTGGCGACACCACGGGCCTTTATCACGGCACCCAGCAAATCAATCAGGCGCAGATGGATCGCTGGTCGATCATTTCCGTGCTCAACTACCTGTCACACGCCCAGGAAACCGGCATCGTGTTGGCCAAGTGCAAATCCTACCGAAATGAAAAAGGCAAAAAAGTGATCGCCAACATGGTGCGCATTGCTGACCTGACCCGCAATGCCTTCATGATGGGCGATCTCTCGACCGTGATGAGCCCCAGAACGGTGATCACCTGGGCCCAGAATGCTGAAATTTTTGGCGGCGATCTCGGCTTTGCCTTCCGGCTCACCTTCCTGAACCGCTGCGATGAATTGGAGCGTCCCGTCGTGGCCGAGTTCTATCAGCGCTGCTTTGGCGAAGAATTGCCTGAATCTCCCGTGCATGTTGCAATCGCCTGAAGGCAAATGCAGCGATGCCCATAGACCGCGAAAATCGAGCTGAGGAATTCAAGCGCGTTCTTTCGACCGCCATGAAAACCATTTCCGACGATGCCGAATTGGCCGTGAGTTTCGGCAACGAGCCACCGGCCCTTTCCGGCAACAAGGCAAAGCTGCCGCAAGTCTCCAATCAGTTGAACCCCCAGGAAGTTGCCATCACGCGCGGCCTTTCCGATAGTTTCGCCCTCAGGCTGTCCAATCACTCAGACCAGATACACAGCCGCTATCGCCCCGAGGGCAAGAACGCCCGAGCGGTTTTCGAAGCGGTGGAGCAGGCCCGCATCGAAGCTTTGGGCGCTAATGCCATGCCCGGAATGGCGCAAAACCTGACCGCCGTTCTGGAGGACCGTTTTGCCAAGGTCGTGGTCAACCGCTCCAACAATCGCCGCGACACGCCACTTGAGGAAGCCGTGGCCCTCATGGTGCGTGAACGCCTCACGGGAGCGCCGCCACCTGAAAATGCCAAGCTCTTTGTCGATCTCTGGCGGCCATGGGTCGAGGAAAAAGCAGCAACACGCCTCAGCACTTTGAACGAGGCGATCCACGATCAGAAGGAATTTGCGAGGCTTTCGCGGGATATCATCGCAGCTCTCGACATGGCCGATGAGCTGGGTGACGACCCTGATCAGTCCGATGAAATGAATGAAACAGAGGAATCCGAGCCCGATGGCGGCGAGCGGCAGGAAACCCCTGACGGCAAAGAGCAGGAAAGCCAGCAGTCTGCCGCCGAGGAATTGCAGGACAGCGAGGGCGATACCGACGCTTCCGAAATGGAGAGCCAGCAATCCGAAGTCGATGAATCCCCCGATGACCTGGAAGGCCAGGAGCAGGATGATGGCGAGGAACCCTGGCGTCCGCAATTGCCGTTCTCCTCTCTCTCAAATGAGGATTTCTACAAGGTCCACACCAACCAGTTCGATGAGGAAATATCAGCCGATGATCTCTGCGACGCCGAGGAGCTGACGCGGCTGAGAAATTATCTCGACAAGCAATTGTCAAACCTTCAAGGCGTCGTAGCCCGCCTTGCCAATCGCCTGCAGCGCCGTTTGATGGCGCAGCAAAACCGCTCGTGGGATTTCGATTTGGAAGAAGGCGTGCTTGACACAGCCCGTCTCATGCGGATCGTGATTGATCCTATGCATCCGCTCTCCTTCAAGGTCGAGCAGGATATGAAATTCCGCGACACGGTGGTGACGCTGCTGCTCGATAACTCGGGCTCCATGCGGGGGCGCCCCATTACGGTTGCCGCCACCTGCGCTGATATTCTGGCCCGGACCCTGGAGCGCTGCGGTGTGAAGGTTGAAATTCTGGGCTTCACCACCAAGGCCTGGAAGGGCGGGCAATCGCGCGAAAAATGGCTGGGCTCCGGCAAGCCAGTCAACCCTGGCAGACTCAACGACTTGCGCCACATCATCTATAAAGCCGCCGATCAGCCCTGGCGGCGCGCCAGGCGCAATCTCGGCCTGATGATGCGTGAAGGACTGCTCAAGGAAAACATTGATGGCGAAGCCCTGATCTGGGCCCATAATCGGCTGCTCGCCCGCTCAGAGCAGCGCCGCATCCTGATGGTGATTTCCGATGGGGCGCCCGTTGATGATTCAACCCTCTCGGTCAATTCCGGCAATTATCTTGAGCGCCACCTGCGCCAAGTCATCACCGATATTGAAGCCAAATCCCCGGTCGAGCTTATTGCTATCGGCATCGGCCATGATGTGACGCGTTATTACAGGCGCGCTGTCACCATCATCGACGCCGAAGAACTGGGCGGCGCCATGACCGAAAAACTGGCCGAGCTTTTTGAAGAAAACGCGCCCGAGAAAAAAAGTGGCCGACCGAAACGCCGCGCCCGCGCTTGAAACCGCAAGGCTGCGGCTGCGGCAACTCCGCTTGGACGATTTCGAAGCCATTCACGCCATGTGGCTCGAACCCAAGGTCTTTGGTCATATTCTTGGCCGCGCTTCAACCCGGGAAGAAACATGGGGCGGCCTCTTGCGCTACAATGGCCATTGGAATCTCTTGGGTTATGGCTATTGGGCGGTCGAAGAAAAATCATCTGGAAAACTCATCGGACAGATGGGCTTTGCCGACTATCATCGCGATATCACGCCAAGCCTTGACGGGACGCCGGAACTGGGCTGGGCTCTGATCACGTCATCCCACGGCAAGGGCTACGCCACCGAAGGTCTGACAGCAGTCAGCAATTGGGGCGATCAGAATTTCAATTGCGCCAAAACCGCCTGCATCATTTCCCCTGCCAACACAGCCTCGATCCGCGTCGCAAAAAAAATCGGCTATCGCGAAGCCGCATCGGCGACTTACAAAGGCGAGCCTACAATAATGTATTTTCGTCCATAAAGCCCCCGCACAGCTTGCCATCAATCTGTGGCTATTTGAAACTCGTGAGATAGTAGGCAATCGCTTCCAGGTCGCCCTGTGGAAGTTTTGCCAGGTTGCTTTGCACCTGCCCCATGCCGCCAGCCGACATGTGTTCATAACCGAAGGATTCACCATTTTGAAAGGCGAGGACAAGGTCGGCAGCATCCTTATAGCGCTTGGACTCGATCAATTTGTGCAGGCTTGGAACCTTGCCAACACCTTCCGGGTGAGGGCCGCCCATGAGAAAGCGCGAGGTGTCGCTGGCCATGAAAAGGTTGCGCGGCGTATGGCATTCTCCGCAATGGCCTGGGCCGTTGACAAGGTAGGAGCCGCGATTCCAGCCTTCCGATTGGGTCGTGTCAGGCATCCATGCTGTAGTATCGAGGCTGATCCATTTCCACAGTCCCAACCCGCGCCGCAGAATGAAAGCCAAGGGAACGCCAGCGTCGCGTTTGGGTGAGGCCACAGGTGGCAGGCTCATGAGATAGGCCCTGATATCGAGCACATCCGCAACCGGCATTCTGGCATAGGATGTATAGGGGAAAGCCGGAATGAGGTGCTGGCTATCCTTCGATATGCCGCGCTGCACCGCGTTGACAAATTCAATGTCGGACCAGGCGCCAATGCCCGTCTCAATGTCGGGCGTGAGGTTGGGCGGGTAGAGAGTGCCTATTGGTGTCTTGAAGGGCGCGCCTCCTGATGGCAGGCTAGAATCAAGCCCAGCCACGTCCGGATTGGGCTTGTGGCAGGACTTGCAGCCGCCAGCATTGTAAAGCAATTGGCCATTGGCGGCGTTTGCCGTGTGGGCGGGAACAGCGGAAGCAGGCAACGGGCGGGGCGCGCTCACCAGCCAAAACGCCAAAAGGCCCAGCACCACGAGCAGCGCCAGCCCCTTCAGATTGCGTTTGGAGAATATTTTCAGGCCAGTTTAGCCCTTAGGCTTGCGATACATCTCATGGCATCCGCCGCAGGAAGCGCCAAGGGCCGGAAATGCTGCCTTGAAGCCCGCTTCATCGGTGGTCGCGGCCAGAGCGGTTCTGGCATCGACCCAGGCCTGATATTTGGCTCCAACCTGGCTTCCTTCGGCCCAGATTTCAGGCTTCGCCCATGTCTCGATGGTAGCGCCTTCCATGCTGCTGGCATCCCAGGCCTTGGCCTCGCCTGCGGCAGCGTCCGCTGCGGCCATTGCGTCCAAGCTGGCCTTAACAACGGCGGCGTCATAGGGCGCTTCACCCTTCATGATTGCAGCCAAAGCGCCCATTGCCTTGCCATTCGCTTTCATTTCCGTCTGGCGGGCCTTGATTTGATCGTCAGCGGCGGCATAGGCGAGGGTCACGCCCAGTCCAACGACGAGAACGCCTGCGGTCAGTGATTTGAGCAATTTTGAAGATAGCATTGTTGGGCTCCCTGAGATTGAGTTGGCATTTTGATTATGGGTGACAATTAAGGTTACAACGGGAATATTCTTTCGCATATCAAAATCTGGTGATCAGGTTCACTTTAGAACACTCAAGATGACAGCTTGATGAAAAAACAATTCGGACTGGGTTCATATCGGCCGCCTTAGGATTTTCTTAGGTTGATTGTTTTAGGAACAGGAAAAATGCCGAGCGAGCCAGAAAACATGCAAAAAAACATCTCAGTGAAGCCAAAAAAACTTAGTCCGGAACTGAGCGAATTTATGCATATGCTTGAAGCCCTTGAGGGCAAGCCGCAGCCGACCGAATCCAGCGCGACCCGTTCCCGCTAAAATCAGGGATTCACGGCTTCGCCGATTGGGCCCAATCGTTGGCCAGACGCAAAAGCTTTTCGATGGAAGCCTGGTCAGCTCCATCATTTTCAATAGCCATTGCGGCAATTTCCACGTCACCCGCCTCAAAATTCCGGGCCAGTCCCGTGAGCGCATGAGCGCAGCGGCGGGCGGTTTCCTGGTCGCCTGCGGCAAAAGCTGACACAGCGGCATTGGCATAGTGCAAGCTTTCCATGGCGGCCATGGCGATGAACTTGTTCCAGGTTCCCCTGGGCAGGCTGGCGCGCAAGCCTTCGACCAGCGAACCGGGTTTGGACGGCTCAACAAGAATTCTTGAATCCAACGCGTTGCTGATGGCGCGGTGCAACTCGTTCCCGTTGGCAGGCTTTGGCAGGGCATGGTCGAAGGCATCACGCCAAAGGGAAAGCTCGGTTGAATCGGCGAGAAAGGCCGACAGCGCCAGGATCGGTGTTTTCGACGTGGCGCCTCCCAATGCGCGGATGCCGCGCGCGGCGCACACGCCATCCATGACTGGCATTTCGATATCGAGCAGGATGACATCGTAGTTTTGTTTTTCGGCCTGGCGCAATGCCAGTTCGCCATCTTCAACCGCATCCACCTCAAGCCCCATGCGCGTCAGCATGGCGGTTGTCACAATGCGTGAAGACGTTGAATCCTCCGCGTAGAGAACCCGTGGCTTGGAACCATCAGCGTGCTTGGGGAACTTGCGCTCGTGGAAGGCTGCGGGAACGGCAACAGGCATGGATTTTACTGCACTCATATACGCGGGTTTACTGAGTGCTGAACTTAGATGGTTAATCCTTGTCGAAAGGTTTTCGAGTTTGTTTACTTCTTCCTATGCCTAATGGGGGCTTAATAAAATTTAAGGCAAATTTTATTTGGTCCCAAACATCCGGTCGCCTGCGTCGCCGAGACCCGGAACGATATATCCGTGACTGTTCAAATGGCTGTCCACGGCGGCTGTATAGACAGGCACATCCGGATGAGCTTTGTAAAACCGCGCGATGCCTTCAGGCGCTGAGAGCAGGCAGACCAAGCGAATGTCTTTGGCGCCTTTTCCCTTCAGGCGATCAATGGCGGCGGAGACGGAATTTCCGGTGGCCAGCATGGGATCCACCACGATGACACGGCGCTCGGCGATGTCGTCAGGAACCTTCATGTAATACTCGACGGGCTGCAGTGTTTCGGGATTGCGATAAAGGCCGATGTGACCGACGCGCGCCGACGGCATCAAATCAAGCATGCCTTCCAGCAAGCCATTGCCAGCCCGCAGGATTGAAACGATCACCAGTTTTTTTCCCTTGAGGATCGGCGCTTCCATTTCGGCCACAGGTGTTTCAATGGTCTGCGTTGTCATCGGCAAGTCGCGCGAGACCTCATAAGCCAGCAACAGGCTGATTTCACGCAGCAACTGGCGGAACACGGCGGAAGGCGTGTGCTTGTCGCGCATCAGTGTCAGCTTGTGCAAAACCAGGGGATGATCAACAACCGTCAGGTTTTTCGGCAGTTCAGTTTTTGACATTGCGCGGCTCCCGTATTCTACTTGAATTCCCCGCTGCCACGTATATATGGCAACTGCAATTGTTACAAAAGAGAATTGACATGACCACAAAACCGATAGCCGCTGGCACCCACATTGGCCACGTGCATTTGAAAGTTTCGAACATCAAAAGGGCGCTGGATTTCTATTGTGGCGTATTGGGATTTGAATTGCAGCAGCTCTATGGCGATCAGGCCGCCTTTATTTCAGCCGGCGGCTATCACCATCACATTGGCATGAACACTTGGGAAAGCCTGGGTGGCTCGCCGCCGCCCCGCGGCGCAACCGGGCTCTATCATACGGCCATTCTCTACCCGACACGGGCTGACCTTGCGGACGCGTTGCGGCGCCTGCAGGCGGCGGGCATCCAGCTCGATGGGGCTTCTGATCATGGGGTTTCCGAAGCGCTGTATTTGCGCGACCCGGACCAGAATGGTGTGGAGCTCTATTGGGACCGGCCGGAAGACAATTGGCCGCGCGACTCCGATGGCAAGCTTGCCATGATGACGGCGCGGCTTGATCTTGCCGGGCTGCTGAAGGAAGTGGCCTAAACCGCTGCCTTGATGGCAACTGGCAGGGCTTGTTCGAGGGCCTGCAGGTTTTCATCAGTGCCAACGCTGATCCTGATGCAGCGATTGAGCGGGGCAATGCCCGGCATCCGCACGAAAATGCCGTGGGTGGCCAGGCCCTCAAGGATTTTTCGCGCATAGGCCCCGTCGCGGCCGCAATCAACCGCAACGAAGTTGGTTGATGAAACAATGGGGTTCAGGTTGTTTGCTTTGGCGATGGCGCAGATTTTTTCACGCGCCCGGGCGACTTTCCGCTGAATGGATATGAGGTAATCGCCATCGGCCAGCGCCGCGATGGCCCCGGCCTGGCCCATGCGGTTGACGCCGAAGTGATTTCTGATCTTGTCAAAAGCCGAAATAACATGGGGGTGGCCCAGTGCGTAGCCCACCCGGACACCGGCCATGCCATAGGCCTTCGAGAATGTGCGAAAGCGCAGCACTTTTTGGTCTTCAGCATCGAGTGGAGGCAACGTGCCCTCGGCGAATTCATTGTAGGCTTCATCCAGCATGAGCAGCGAGCCCGCGGGAACATTGTCGATCATCGTCTGCACGACGTTGGCTTTCCAGCAGGTGCCCATCGGATTATCGGGGTTGGCGAAATAAATGAGCTTGGCATTTTCGCGCCTGGCCAGATCCAGAAGTGAGCCAGGATCCTCACAATCGTCCACGTAAGGAGTTGTCACCAGCCTGCCGCCAAATCCCGCCACGTGAAAATTGAATGTGGGATAGGCGCCGTGGCTGTTGGCAACTGTTACACCTGCTTCGACAAACAGCCTGACAGCCAGTCCGAACAACCCGTCAATACCCTCACCCACGGTGACATTTTCAACTCCAACGCCGTGGAAGTTGGCGATGGCCAGTCGCAGGTCGTAGACTTCCGGGTCGCCATATTGCCAGGATTCACGCGCCGCCGCCTGCATCGCCGCGATCACCTTGGGTGATGGGCCAAACACGCTTTCATTGGCTCCAATTCGCGCGCGCAGCGGAATGCCCGTGCGTCTAACAATCGTTTCAGGGCCAACAAAAGGCACGGTTGAGGGAAGCGTTTCGATCAGTGGCGTGAAGGAGGTCATCAGGCATCTTTTGCAAAAAATGGTGACCCCGGCAGGATTCGAACCTGCGACCCCCGGTTTAGGAAACCGGTGCTCTATCCAGCTGAGCTACGGGACCAGTCGCGGGTTCTTATAGGTTGGATTGTTTACACGGGCAATCGCTGCGTAGAACGCGAGCAGCATGACAAGGCCGCTGAGAGCCGCGATCTGCCACAAATAACGGGTGACCCCGGCAATGGTGGCATTCAAGGCATCCGGCTTTTTGTAGAATTCTACCACCGCGATCACTTTGCCCTTCGCGTTGCTTACTGGAATGTAAGCTTCAATCATTTGTTCGCCGGACAGGCGGCGGAGCGCCAGATACTCCGGCTTGTCCTCATCGGTTGCCGCCTTGATGCCGACAATGATTTCACCGCCGCCTGCCCTTGCCAGTTCTTCATTGTCGTGGAACTTGAGGCCAATCAGATTGGATTCAGTGGAATATCTTGTATATCCATCGAGAGAATAAATATTGGCCCGCACGACGCCGGGCAGATCCCGCAAATGGCTGGAGAAGGACAGAAGTGCCGGACTGGGCGCCGCTGTGGAAAATAGCTCTTCACTGTTGTCCCCGGCGTTTGCAATGCCATTCAGGAAATCCCGGGAGATTTCGCCTTCATGTAGGATGATGCGGTCGGCAATTGAGCGGCTGAAGGTGAATGCCAGCAAGACGTTGATGGCGACAATTGCCGCAAAGCCAGCAATCAATAGCCAGTTTCGAATGTTGCTTTCCCTGCCTGGAAACAAGACTCTCATTTTGCCCTCGGGAACCTGGCGGCAGTGTAGCCAGTTCAAGGCAGGTATCGCAAGCAAGAAAAAGGGTCCAGGTTAGTATCCTGGACCCCGCGGTTGAACCTCGATGTAAAGCCGCTATGCGGCTTCCTCAGCCGCCGCGGCTTCTTCCTCCGCGGCTTTTTCACCGGCGGCGGCTGCGCGCTTGGCGTTTTTGGCCAGGAACTCAGAAAGCTCTTTTACCGACTGATCATCATCAATTTTGCGAACCGCCGCCAACTCACGCGCCATGCGAAAGAGGGCCTGTTCGAACAACTGGCGCTCCGAATAGGATTGCTCGGGCTGACGGTCGGAACGATAAAGATCGCGAACCACTTCGGCGACCGCAATGAGATCGCCAGAATTGATCTTGGCGTCATATTCCTGGGCGCGCCTCGACCACATGGTGCGCTTGATGCGGGCGCGGCCACGGATAACCTTCATCGCATGCTCAATGACCGAGCGATCGGCCAGGCGGCGCATGCCCTTCTGCTCGGCGCGGTTGGTCGGCACCTTGAGGCGCAGTTTTTCGCGCTCGAAATCCACAATATAGAGCTCCAGCTTTGCGCCGGCGATTTCCTGCTCTTCAATGGCGCTGATCTTGCCAACGCCGTGGGCAGGATAAACAATCAGGTCACCGATCTTGAATGAAAGCTTCTTCGGACCTGCTGGCACCGCCGCAGCAACCGGCTTAGCGACTGCAGGAGCGGGCACCGGTGCTGGCTTCACAGCGATGGCCACTGGCTTGGCAACAGGGGCTGGAGCTGCCGCAGCGGCCTTGACTGATTTCACCGAGCCGGTAACTTTTGTCAGGATGGTTTTCTTTGCAACTGGCTTCGCTATGACTTTCACCTTGGCCTTGCTTTTGACAAGCTTGGGCTTCGTCTTTGACGCGGTGGCCTTAGCTTTAGGGGCTGATTTTGCCTTTGCGGCTGGTTTCTTCGATTTGGCTGGCTTTTTGACGGTTTTTTTCATTTTTATCTTTCACCTATGTGTTCCACCGCATCCACCAGCAATCATTTCCCCCAACTGGGCGAAAAAATAACCGAGCTTTATGGGGCTCGGGTTCGGTATTCGTCTGGGGATGCACACTACATTAAAAGACACTATATCACGTTTTTATGGTAAATTAAAGCCTGATCTCTCCGTGTACGGCGCATTTCTGCGCAAAACCTGTGCAAATAAGGATATGGTTAACACAGCTTAATCGCCTTCGCCAGGCGCTTCCGAGAAGTGGGCCTCAAATTTTCCTGCAACACCATCAAACTCCTTGGCGCCCTCAGGCGCATCGCGCTTGATCGTGATATTGGGCCATCTGGGCGCGTATTCGGTGTTGATCTTCAACCATTTCTCGAGACCCGGTTCGGTGTCCGGCTTGATCGCATCAGCCGGGCATTCCGGCTCGCAAACGCCGCAATCAATGCATTCGTCGGGGTGAATGACCAGCATGTTCTCGCCTTCATAGAAGCAGTCCACAGGGCAGACTTCAACGCAATCCATATATTTGCATTTGATGCAGTTTTCGGTGACGATGTAGGTCATGACGGTCCATTTGTTCTTTATAACGAACGATGCGTAGCAAAATTTTTGGCCTTATGCACGGACTATTTCAGATGGGGAAGAGGGAGCGTTGATCTCTTCGTATAGCTGGCATGCTTCTGCAAAGGGACCGCGTCTCATGCCCGCGCCTCTTACCCTGAGAACACGGATTTGCTCTTGAACCGCAATGGTGAGCACGTCTCCGGGTCTTACCACATGGGCGGGTTTCAGGACCTTTGCGCGGTTGAGGCGAACGTGGCCATTTTCGATCAGGCCGACGGCATGGGCCCGGTGTTTGACCACGCGGGCGAACCAGAGCCATTTGTCCAGCCGCTGGGTCAGGTTTTGTTTCCCGTCATTTGGGCTTTGAGGGCGCTGAGCACTGCAAAAGGTGAATTGGGGTCCATTGGCTTTTCTGGACGAGGCCTCGGTTCTTCGCGTGGACGGTCCTTGCTGTTGTTCTTGGGATAGGCTTTGCGCGCAGGGCGTTTCGGACGCTCGGTCTGGGCAATCTGTTCAACGGCTTTTGGCGCAGGCCTTCGTCTTTCTCTAGCTTCAGGCTTGGTCCGGAAGGGACCAGTATCCCTGGGCCACCAGACATCAAGTTCGATCTCTTCCAGCACCGGCCCCGGTGTTGCTTCGCTGGTGACTGGTTCAGAAGCAATGGGTTCGGTGACTTCGGCAACGGCTTCCGGTACGTGCGGAGTCTCTGCGGGGGTTTCAGCTGTGCGGGATGCGGCGATCGCGGGGCGGGTGATTTTTTTCTTCTGCATGCGAAAACCGAGGCTTTGCAGAATGCCTTGGAACTCTTCGCCGGAGCAGCCCACCAGCGACATCATGTCGGCAACGATCAAAAAGCCGCCGCCTTCAACCGAACCAGCGGGGCGCACATCATCGGGAAAGCGCGCCTTCCAGAAAACCCGGTCGCGCACCAGATCGGCCAAGCGCTCCAGCATGTCGATGCGCACCACGCGGGGTCCGCAAATCCGGTAGCCGCACACATCGTAAAATCCAAGTGGCGTGGCGCTGTCAAACGGCGCTGAGGTAAGGCCTTGGCCCGGCGGCAATGGCAAGGCGGATAACTCCAGATTGCCCAGCTTTTTTTGCTGGAGTGCCCAGAGCAGAAGCCGCAGTTCAGTGGCGGCGGGTTTCAGCAGCGCCGGGGTGAAAATGTGGAATGCGCCAAAGCGCACACCTTGTTGGCGCAAGCCAGCGCGATCTTCCTGGGAGAGGCCGCGCACATCTTCCAGTACGAGTTCACGGGGCAGAACGCCCAAGGTTTCAACAAGACGAAAAGCGATGCCGCGCGCCATGCCTTGCAGGGTTTCGTTTTCCTGCAGTTTGATCAGCGGCTCCAGCAAGCTTGCCACCAGGCGATCAATGAATTTTTGCATTCTCGTCTGAACGTCTTCACGGGGCTGGCCAGACAGAAAATCACTGGCCAGGACCCGGGCACGAGGGCTCAACATTGCATCGCCCGCTTCGACAAACCCGATCACTTCATGGTTCCAGACAACATTGCCATCGCGGGTGAGTTTCAAATCAGGATCGGCAGACATTGCAGCGGCATTGGCTCTGGCCAAAATCTCGGCGCTTACGGCCTGCACGGCGGCGGCCTTCAGGGTGCGCTGCTCTTGGGACTCGCTGGCGCCATCCGGGATGAAATTAAACCCCTTGATGCGGCCCACATACTCGCCCTCGACACGTATCGCGCCATCTTCCTCAACAGTCGACATCAACTCTTCCTTTTGCGACAAGCGACGCATTAATACACTGGTCCGGCGATCAATGAAACGCTGAGTTAGCCTTTCATGCAGGGCATCCGACAGTTTTTCTTCTATTTCCCGGGTTCTCTGTTGCCAATAATAGGGCGCTTTCAGCCAATTGCTGCGGTTTGCGATGAAAGTCCATGTGCGGACGTGGGAGATGCGGTTTGACAGGGTATCAAGGTCGCCTTCGCTGTTTTCACAATGTTTGAGCTGGCGGGAAAACCAATCCTCGGAGACATGGCCCCTGGGGGATGCAAGGTCTTGGAACACGCGGGCCACCAGATGGGCGTGTTCGGCAGGCGAGATATTGCGATAGTCGGGAATTTGGCAGGCGGACCACAGGAGTTCAACATCATTTTTGGATTTTGCCAGATCGGCAGTGGTTGCGTCACGCGCCACAGCCTCAAGCGCCAGAATATCCGCGCCAGCCTGGGCCCGGGTGAGGCCTTCTTGACTGGGCATTGTCGTGAGGCTGCGTCTCAGGCGTTCAAGTGAGCCAAAATCCAGATCGGGGTTGCGCCACTGCAGCGAGCGGATGCTGTCGAAGTTGTGGTTCTCAAGGCGATCCACCATGTCCTGGTCAAAGGCGTCCACCTCGCCGGTGCACCCAAAAGTGCCGTCATTCATGTAGCGGCCCGCCCGGCCCGCAACCTGGCCCAATTCGCCGGCATTAAGATGGCGGTACTGGAAGCCATCGAACTTGCGGGTGGCGGCGAAGGCCACATGATCCACATTCATGTTGAGTCCCATGCCGATCGCATCAGTTGCCACGATGTAGTCAACATCGCCGGACTGATAAAGCGCCACTTGCGCGTTGCGGGTGCGCGGAGAGAGCGAACCCATGACGACCGCGGCCCCACCGCTTTGCCGCCGGATGAGTTCCGCCACCGCGTAAACCATGTCGGCTGAGAAGGCGACGATTGCCGACCGTCTGGGCAGGCGGCTCATTTTCTTCAGGCCGGCGTATGAAAGTTTGGAGAAGCGCGGCCTTGTGATAAAATTCGTATTTGGCACCATGGCCTCGAGGATGGGTCGCATGGTGGCGGCGCCAAGAAACATGGTTTCGTCCGTGCCGCGGCGATTGAGCACGCGATCTGTAAAAATATGGCCGCGTTCAAAATCCGCGCATAACTGCACCTCGTCGATTGCGAGGAATGGCACGATGATGTCCGGCGGCATGGCCTCAACAGTTGCCACCCAGTAGCGGGGCGATGCGGGGACAATTTTTTCTTCGCCGGTGACGAGGGCCACCGCGTGATCACCCGCTTTGAGCCGCACGCGGTCATAAACCTCGCGCGCCAGCAGCCGCAGCGGCAAGCCGATCATGCCGCCGCCATGGGCCAGCATGCGTTCTACGGCCAAATGAGTTTTGCCGGTATTGGTGGGGCCCAACACGGCTGTGACATTGCGAATTTGCGGCATGGAGCCAAGGTAGATGTCAAATCGCCGATGTCAACGGTTGATCGTGTCAGAATGGCGCAGGTCTGCAAGTTTTGGATTCAAAGCAGAACGAAAGCTGACCGAATCGGAGACCCAGGCAAGATTCATTTTCTGTTCTCTCAGGTTTTGCTGGAAATCCGTCTTGGCAGGATTCAGCCAAGTTAGAATAAAGCGGGCAATCCCGATAGAATTTTACGGGATGAAATCAAACATCGAGTCCAGTTTCTAACCAAACGTAAATCTGCCCACGCGAGCGGACGCGCCAAAATTAACCAAGCGTTCCCCTTTGAGAACGGAAGGTGGGCGAATCGCAACGGAGGCTATATTCATGTTATGTTCTCACAAGATGTGGTGATGAAACATCGTGAAGCCACTAAATTTTTGAAAATAGAAGGAAATGCACCCATGTTTCGTAGACCCGTCGTTAACCCTCTGTTTCAAAGCGGGAAGGTTAGGCTTGTTTGAAATGCCGCTGTGTGGCGCTTGACCCGTTGGCTCTCTCCACCTATAGAAGCGCCAACCCCGCTGGACTTTTTACCAAGTCCAGCCTTATTATTTTTTGCGGAGTATGAATTATGGCGCGAGTTTGCGAGTTGACTGCCAAGAACCCGTTGGCCGGCAACAACGTCAGCCATTCCAACAACAAGCTCAGACGGCGTTTTCTGCCTAACCTCTGCAGCGTCAGCCTGATGAGCGAAGCCATGGGCCTCACCTATCGTTTCCGCATCAGTGCCATCGCGCTCAAGACTGTCGAGCATCGTGGCGGCCTTGATGCTTTCCTGCTGAAGGCCAGCAACAATGAACTTTCAGCCAAGGCCCGCAAGCTCAAGGCCTCAATCGGCAAGAAGCTTGAAGCCAAAGCGGCTGCCTAACTTCTGACGAAGCCGCCCAAACGTTTTTCTCCGACAGCCACCAGAGATGGTGAACCGGTTGTGCATCCATCCGCCATTTTGCGGAACGCGAAGCTGGGGCGTTTCACGGAAATAAATGAGCGCGTGGCGTTTGCGGACTCCGGGCTTGGCGATTATTCCTACGTAGAGCGCCATGCGGAGGTGATCTATGCCAGCATTGGCAAGTTTTGTGCGATTGCGTCAAATGCGCGGGTGAATGCGCTTGAACACCCCATTGAGCGGGTGAGCCAGCACAAGATCACTTATCGCCCCAATGAGTATTTTCTGGGCGCCAGGCTTGACGGTGAGTTTCGTGAAAAACGAAGTGGCCAGGTGGTTGAAATCGGCCATGATGTCTGGGTGGGCCATGGGGCGGTGATCATGCCCGGAATCAAGATCGGTCATGGCGCGGTGATCGCCGCAAGCGCCGTGGTGACGCGCGATGTCGCCCCCTATGCCATTGTGGCGGGCGTTCCGGCGAAATTCCTCAGATGGCGGTTCGAGAATAAAATCAGTGAACGGATCATTGCCCTTGGCTGGTGGCATTGGGGCCACGACAAGCTGGCCGCAGCTGTAGGTGACATGCGAATTTTGAGTATTGAGGCGTTTCTGGAGAAGTGGGGCGGATAGTATCCCGCGTTCATCAGGTTACATGCATCAATTGCCAATGCAAAAAGGCGCGAAAGTTTCCTTCCGCGCCTTTCAATCTAAATAACAGACTTACGAAGCGTCGCCAGTTTCTTCCGCAGGGGCGGCTTCAGCTTGCTTTGCGCTTAGGTCTTCACCCGTTGCCTGGTCAACCTGCTTCATGGAAAGGCGAACCTTGCCGCGGTTGTCAAAGCCCAGGAGCTTCACCTTCACGGCGTCGCCTTCGCTCACCACGTCGGACACCTTGTTGACGCGCTTGGCTGCGAGTTCAGACACGTGAACCAGGCCATCCTTGGCGCCAAAGAAATTCACGAACGCGCCGAAGTCAACGACCTTGACGATCTTGCCATCGTAAATCTCGCCAACTTCCGGCTCGGATACGATCGACTTGATCCACTTCATGGCCGCATCAATGGCGGCCCCCGAAGACGACGCCACCTTGATCGTGCCATCATCCTGAATGTCGATCTTGGCGCCGGTCTTTTCCACGATCTCGCGGATAACCTTGCCGCCGGTGCCGATCACTTCGCGGATCTTGTCGGTTGGGATCTTGATCACTTCAATGCGTGGTGCATGCTCGCCAAGGCCTGAGCGGGCCGATGTCAAGGCCTCCGCCATCTTGCCCAGAATGTGCAAACGCCCATCCTTGGCCTGCCACAGGGCAACCTTCATGATCTCTTCAGTGATACCGGTGATCTTGATGTCCATTTGCAGCGCGGTAATGCCGTCAGAAGTGCCGGCCACCTTGAAGTCCATGTCGCCCAGATGATCCTCGTCGCCCAGAATATCCGACAGCACCGCAAAGCGCTCATCTTCCTTGATGAGGCCCATGGCGATGCCGGCGACCGGTGACTTCAGCGGAACGCCCGCATCCATCAGCGCCAGTGAAGCGCCGCAAACCGACGCCATGGATGATGAACCGTTTGATTCCGTGATCTCCGACACTACGCGAATGGTGTAGGGAAACTGATCAGGGGTTGGCAGCATGGGGTTGATTGCGCGCCATGCCAATTTGCCATGGCCGATTTCACGCCGTCCGGCGCCACCCATGCGGCCCACTTCACCCACCGAGAAGGGCGGGAAGTTGTAATGCAGCATGAACTTGGCTTTCAGCGTGCCGTCTAGCGAATCCACATATTGCTCGTCTTCGCCCGTGCCGAGGGTCGTCACAACCAGGGCCTGGGTTTCACCGCGCGTAAAGAGTGCTGAACCATGGGTGCGCGGAAGTACCGAGGCTTCCGCCACAATCTGGCGCACAGTTTTGGTGTCGCGGCCATCAATGCGGTGGCCCGTATCAAGAATGCTGTTGCGCACAATATCTTTCTCAAGATGCTTGAACGCTTCTGCAACTTTCTGGGATGTTGGCGATGTTTCCTTGCTCGCATCAACAAGAGCGGCCACAACCTTATCCTTGGCCTTGGCAACAGCTTCCTGCCGCACTTCTTTTTTGGCAATCGCATAAGCGGCGCGGAGATCCTTCTCCACCGACTTCTTCACCGCCTTGTAGAGCTTCTCATTGTCTGGCGGCGTAAAGTCACGCGGTTCCCGCGATGAACGCTCAGCCAAACGGATGATGGCGTCAATCACCGGCTGGAAGCCCGCATGGCCAAACATCACGGCACCCAGCATCTTCTCTTCCGAAAGTTCCTTGGCTTCTGATTCAACCATCAAAACAGCATCGGATGTGCCGGCAACCACGAGGTCAAGCTCAGAAGTCTTCATCTGTTCCTGCGTCGGGTTCAGAACATATTCGCCATCGATGACGCCAACCCGCGCGCCCCCAACCGGACCCATGAATGGAATGCCCGAAAGCGTGAGGGCGGCAGAAGCGCCAATCAGCGAAACGATATCGCTGTCATTTTCCAGATCATAGGAAAGCACCGTCGCAATCACTTGCGTTTCATTGCGGAAGCCCTCTGGAAACAGCGGGCGGATCGGACGGTCAATCAGGCGGGAAACCAGTGTTTCCTTTTCCGTGGGGCGTCCTTCCCGCTTGAAATAACCGCCAGGAATTTTGCCGGCGGCATAAGTCTTTTCCTGATAGTTTACGGTCAGCGGGAAAAAATCAATTCCAGGTTTTTCCGAGCGCGCCGCGACCGCAGTGGCAAGAACCGTTGTCTCGCCGTAGGTTACCAATACGGCGCCGTCTGCTTGCCGGGCCATGCGGCCGGTTTCTATGCGAAGAGGCTTTCCTGCCCATTCCAATTCTTCAACATCAATTTTAAACATATCATATCCTTAAATGCTCTTCGCCGCCGCTTGTTCACCTACCTCGACGGCATCCCCATTGAGCAATCAAAGCCCGGCCCTATTGCCTGGCTTTTGAATTCGGGGACGCGGGCGGCAAATCGGTGATCCGCCCGCTCATGCGTTTTATCAGTCGCTGGAATTAGCGGCGGATTTCGAGACGCTTGATCAGGGCCTGGTAGCGGCCTTCATCCTTCGACTTCAAATAGTCGAGAAGGCTGCGGCGCAGGGCCACCATCTTCAACAAACCACGGCGTGAGTGATTGTCCTTCTTGTGGGACTTGAAATGGTCGGTGAGACCATTGATGCGCTCCGTGAGGAGAGCAACCTGCACTTCAGGCGAACCCGTGTCGGCAGGCTTTGTAGCATAGTCTTTCATGAGCGCGGCCTTGCGCTCTGCTGTCATCGTCATTCGGCCATCTCCAGGATGTCTATAGGTTAAACAAGCGCTTCGGTTTGAGCGATCCCTGTTCGATGCTGCAGATGCCAAGGGGTTTGGAACCCCAGGTCACCAGCACCGCACCGCAAGCGATGGGAGCGTTCGCACCTCTGAGCAGAATCGGTTGACCCTGCTTCAGGCGCTGGGCTTCCGCATCGCTAATGGCCAGTGCCGGGATGCCGTCCAGCGCGGTCGTAAGCGGGCGAAGAGCCTCGTTTTTGGCGGTATTGCCGAGGGGCTTATGGCTCATTTCTTCAAGCCTTTCCAGCGAAATCATGTCAGCCTCGAGAAATGCCCCGACACTTACCCGCCGAAGCGCCGAAACATGGCCAAAACACCCCAGTATCCGCCCCATATCACGCGCCAGCGAGCGCACATAGGTGCCCTTGCCGCAAGTCACTTCAAACACTGCGCAGGCCTCATCCGGGCACTCCGTAAGCACCAGTTTCTCAATGGAAACAGGCCTTTCGGCCATTTTAAGCTTTTCTCCGGCGCGCGCCAGGTCATAGGCCCGTTCACCGTCAATCCTGATGGCCGAAAACGCCGGCGGGGCCTGTTGAATAACACCCTGAAATTGCGGAAGTATTGCCTCAATATCAGCTTTCGTTGGCCGCAGCTCGGACTGCGCCACAACTTCCCCCTCCATATCGTCGGTGGATCGCTCCGCCCCCCAGGTCACTTCAAACCGGTAAACCTTGCGGCCATCCATCGCCCACTGAACCGTCTTGGTGGCTTCTCCCAAGGCAATCGGTAAAAGCCCGGTCGCCAGGGGATCCAAAGTCCCCCCATGGCCTGCCTTCTCCGCATCAAAAATCCTGCGAATTTTCCCCACGGCTTGCGTCGACGTCATGCCCAAAGGCTTGTCAAACACCACCCACCCATGAACGGGAACCCCGCGCTTTTTCATAAAGTTTTGTCATCCCGGGAGTGAGAAAACACCGACGCTTTCATTCTTCTGTTTTTTTGAGATCGCGTTGCACAACGGGATCGGCCAAAAGCGCATCAATTTTGGCAGAATACTCCAGCGCCGTATCAATCCGGAACCGGACAATCGGCATGTACTTCATCGTAACCCGGGGCGCTATCAGACCGCGTATATATTTTTGATTGCGTTGCAGCGCGGTAAGCACCGCCGCATCATGATCCTTCACAAGCCCGCGCACATAGGCCGTGGCAATTTTCAAATCCGGCGACATCTGAACTTCAACAACGCTGACCGCCAGCCGCTCCAATTCCGGATCGCCCGTATCGCCGCGCATCAGGATATCCGCCAACGCATGGCGAATAAGCTCCCCTGCGCGGAGCTGGCGCTGGGATGGACCCTCAGAACCTTTGGTAGGCCGCATATTGGTCCATCAATCCAGCTTGCGCTGAATTTTCTCCACGCGGAAGCATTCGATCACATCGCCTGCGCGCATGTCCTGATAGCCTTCAAACGCCATGCCGCATTCCTGGCCGACCTGCACTTCTTTCACTTCATCCTTGAAGCGCTTGAGCGTTGAAAGTGTTCCCTCATGGACCACCACGTTGTCGCGCACCAGGCGCACCTTGGCGCCGCGCTGCACATTGCCTTCGGTGACCATGCAGCCCGCAACCTTGCCAACCTTGGTGATGTTGAAGACCTCCAGAATCTTCGCGTTGCCGAGGAAGGATTCACGCAGCTCCGGCGCCAGCTTGCCGGACATCGCCGCCTTGATGTCATCGACGAGATCGTAAATGATGTTGTAATAGCGGATCTCGATGCCGGCCCGTTCCGCAGCATCGCGCGCCTGGGCCGAGGCGCGCACATTGAAGCCCAGAACCACGGCGCCTGAGGCCGTTGCCAGCCCGATGTCGCTCTCGTTGATGCCGCCCACCGCATAATGCACAACGCGCGAGCGGATTTCATCATTGCCGATTTTTTCCAGCGCCTGCACAATAGCTTCGGCTGAGCCTTGAACGTCAGCCTTGACGAGGATCGGAAATTCCTTGCGGCCGGCTTGAGATAGCTGGCTCATCATTTGCTCGAGCGAGGTCCGAACCACTGTCGTTCCACGGCTGTCACGGCGTTTGCGCTCGCGGTAGTCGGTGATTTCACGGGCGCGGGCTTCCGTTGGCACCACGTCAAATTGATCGCCGGCCTCGGGCGCCGAATTGAGCCCCAGCACTTCCACCGGAACCGAAGGCCCGGCTTCCTTGATATGCTCGCCCTTGTCATTGATCAGCGCGCGAACCCGGCCCCAGGAGGAACCCGCCACAAATATATCGCCAAGCCGCAATGTGCCGCGTTGCACCAGAACAGTGGCGACCGGACCCCGTCCCTTGTCCAGCTGGGCTTCCACCACCAGGCCCGAAGCCTCGCGGTTTGGATTGGCCTTGAGGTCAAGCACTTCCGCCTGCAGCAGAATGACTTCCAGAAGCTTGTCGAGGTTTGTGCCCTTCATGGCGGAAACTTCAACATCAAGCGTATCGCCGCCCATGCCTTCAACCACAATTTCATGCTGCAGTAATTCGGTCCGCACCTTGGTGGGATTGGCGGATTGCTTGTCGATTTTGTTGATCGCCACGATGATCGGAACGCCAGCGGCGCGCGCATGGCTGATGGCTTCAACTGTTTGCGGCATCACGCCATCATCGGCTGCCACCACAAGCACAACAATGTCGGTCGCCTTCGCGCCGCGTTGGCGCATGGAAGTGAACGCTTCATGGCCCGGCGTGTCAATGAACGTCACCAGCCCGCTTCGCGTTGCAACCTGATAGGCGCCAATATGCTGGGTAATGCCGCCCGCTTCGCCGGAAACAACATTGGTTTTGCGGATCGCGTCAAGCAGCGATGTCTTGCCGTGATCAACATGGCCCATGATGGTGACAACTGGCGGTCTTGTCACAAGCTGCTCGGCTGTGTCTGTGTCAGCCGACAAGCCTTCAACCACATCCGACTCAGACACGCGTTTGACGCGGTGCCCCATTTCTTCCGCGATGATCTGGGCTGTATCCGCATCAATCACGTCGTTGATGGTGTGCATCTGGCCCTGTTTCATCAAAATCTTGATGATATCGACAGCGCGCTCGGCCATGCGGTTGGCGAGATCCTGAATGGTGATGGCTTCCGGAATGATGATTTCGCGGGTCATCTTTTCCGTGGGCATCTGGAATCCCTGCGCCTGCTTTTTCAGGCGCTCCGTGCGGCGCTTGAAAGCGGCAACTGAACGGGCGCGCTCTTCATCGTCCGACATCGCATTGGCAACCGTAAGCCGCCCGCGCCGCTTTTCCATGTCAGTCTTGGTGCGCGGAGGCGCTGGAACTTCAATCTTGCGCTTGATAACGCCGGCGCTGCCCCGGTAGCCCTTGGAGCGCGCCGATTCTTCTTCTTCACGATCCAACTGCACGGCGGTTTTGGGTGCTAGTTTCTTGGCGGCCTCTTCGGCTTTGCGCTTGCCGTCCTCTTCCATCTTGTGGCGCGCGTCATCCTCGGTCTTGCGCTTGGCTGCTGCTTCGCGGTCCTTGCGATCTTTTTCGTCATGTTCACGGCGGCGAATGGCGTCGGCTTCCTGGTTCTTGCGCTCTTCTGCCTCGCGCACGCGCGATCCCGCCAAAGCCCGGTCACGGGCTTCTTTTTCCTCTTCCGTCAGTGTGCGTAGGACAACACCAGAGCGACTGGAAGTTGCAGCCTTGGGAGCAACGGGAGGCACAGAAACCTTGGGCTGAACCTGGAACAGCGGCTTTGCCTCCATTGGCTTGTCATCGCCAAAGCGCTTGCGCTTGGTTTCAACCACAACCGTCTTGGTGCGGCCATGAGAAAAGCTCTGCTTGACCCTGCTCTGCTCTGTCGCAGGCCGCTTCAAAGTCAAGGTCCCGCCACCAGCGCGGGGGGCACCAGACTTTGAATCATTGTTATCGTTGGTATCGTTCATGCTCTCTCTTCAGTTACAACTAACCGCTCACCTGAGCGTCATATCTTTCAATCCGCCGCACGGCCCAAATCAGCTTTTCCGCAAGTTTACCACGGCCGACAGCAGCATGTATCACATTTGATCGCCCAAAGGCCAAATCCAATTCATCAACTTTAAAAATATTAATCATGGTTACGTCCGGACCAGCCAAACCATCAATTTTCCGCCTGCCATCGGGCGCTGCCTCCGCCGCGTGAAGGATGATCTGCGCCTTGTTTTTGCTCACCATGTCTTCAACTTTGCTGTTGCCGGAAACGGCCAAACCGGCTTTTTTGGCCAGCGAGAAATACGACAGCGCCAGCTTTCGCAGCAAATCGCCAATTAAATCAGCCAGTTCCGGTGCTGCCTTGGTTTCCGCCCCAAAGCCCCGTGAAAACAGGTTTTTCTTGATGGCTTCCCTGACCCGCTCCCGGCTCAGGCTCACCCAAACGCCGCGTCCCTGCAGCTTTCGCTGCAAGTCAGGCACTGCAGTTCCATCGGGCCCGCGAACAAATCGCAAAAGCGCATCCTCATCATGAACCTCGCGGGTCACCACGCACATGCGCTCCGTCAAATGCTCGTCCAGCTCGACGTCCAATCCTACTCCTCAGCTTCCACTGTCTCTTCAGTCTCGATAGGCGCTTCAATCCAGCCCATCTTGACCCGCGCCGCCATGATGAGCGCTTCCGCATCTCCGGCGGTTACATCAAGGCCCGAAAACGCCCCCTTGTGCTTGGTGGATTCCGTGCCTTTGCGTTCCGTCCAACCCGTCAG
>VFJY01000093.1 GCA_009885825.1 Rhodobiaceae bacterium
AACCCTTGTTATCCGGGTTATATCCCGGCATGGCAGGCGGCAAGGCTTGGCTGGCTGGCGCCGCGCGATTGTTGATCAGGCGAACAATGCGATCCTTGTTGATCGCCATGTTGACCGCTTGACGGACCTTGAGATTGTCGAACGGCGGCTGCGTCACATTCATTGTCACGTAGCCGGTATGCAATTGGTTGCCTTCTGCTATGAGGTCCTTGTTGGCCGGGTCACCCATGATTTCCGTGAACTGGGCAGGCGGAATACCGTCACCCACGATATCAATCTCGCCTTTTTTGAGACGCAAAACGGCAACGGTCGGATCCTGCCCGAATTCAAATGTTATGTTGTCGAGATACGGCACACCGGCGCGAAAATAGTCCTTGTTGCGCTCCAGTTTGATGTTCTGCCCTGGCACCCATTCAACAAACTTGAAAGCGCCCGTGCCAACCGGTTTCTTTCCCCAGTCGGCACCAGCCTTTTCAACTTCTTCCTTAGGCACGATGTAGCCAAAATTTATGGCCATCAGATGCAGAAACGTGGCATCAGGGCGAGAGAGCTTGAAAACAATCGTCGTGTCATCCGGCGTTTCAATGCCAGAAAGAGTGCCCACCTTGCCTCCTGCAACATCGTCATACCCGCCAATCATACCGAAATAGCCGCCGCCCGGGCTCTGCGTTGCTGGATTGACGGCCCTTTCGAAGGAGTATCTGACATCGGCCGATGTCATCGCACGGCCATTGTGGAATTTGACCCCCTCGCGCAGCTTGAAAGTATAGGTCAAGCCATCGTCCGAGACCGTGTAGCTTTCGGCAAGGTCTGGCTCCAGTTCCGTGGTGCCTGGCTTATAGTCCATGAGGCCATCGAAGATGGACTTGATGACTGACCAGTTTTGCCAGTCATAGCCAACCTGTGGATCAAGCGTGGTAAGATCGTTGTTGAAAGTTATGGTTGCAGCCCCTCCCTGCTTTGGCGCATCCGCCAGGGCGAGTGGTGCGGCGGCCATAAGTGCCAGTGCTGCGACGGCCGAAATCAAAGTGCGTTTCATGTTATAACTCCCCAATGTTTTCTTCGTCTTACTGGGCGCTATATCAGCGCAACTGAATGCGCGGGTCAACTAGTGGTGCGATCATATCTGCGATGAGATTTCCGAGGACGATGAACAGGGCGGCAACGATTGTGACCCCCATAATGATGGGAATATCCAGGGATTGGATAGCCTGCCACATGAGCTGGCCGATGCCAGGCCAACCAAAGACATTCTCGACAACAACGACCCCGGACATGAAAATCCCCACGTCAAGCCCTATCATTGCGACGATGGGAAGAATGGCATTGCGTAAACCATGGTTCATTATGACCTGCCATTCCGGCATGCCCTTGGCGCGCGCCGTGCGGATATAGTCGTTTCGCAAGACCTCAATCATCGATGACCGCATCATCCGTGAATACCAGCCACCGCCCGCCAAACCCAGTGTAAGGGCGGGCAACACGATGTGCGAAAAGCTGCCGTATCCCCCCAAGGGAAACCAGTTCAAAAGATAGGAAAAAAGGTATAGTAGGGTCAGACCTAGGACAAATTGCGGCGTAGATACACTGAGAAAAGACAGTGTCATTGCCACTTTATCACCCACCCTGCCCCTCCTGGCAGCCGCATAGATGCCAGCAGGCAGGCCAATCAGAAGCTCCGCCACGATGGCGGCAAGCATGAGCAAGAGTGTCGGAGGCAATCTGGAGGCGATCAACGCTCCCACATCTGACTTCCGAGCATAGGATTTGCCGAGGTCACCACGGACAAGTCGACCCAGATAGCTTGCATATTGGGATGGCAATGGCTGATCAAGGCCGATCTGACGGCGAATCTGTTCACGCAGTTCGGGCGTCGAATTGCGGCCGGCAATCATCGCCACGGGATCCGCCGGGATCATGAACGTCAATCCGAAGGTAACGACGCTAACCCCCAGAAGAATGAAAAGGGACGCCACGAGCCTCTTGCTAAGATAGAGCAGCATCAATTGCGTCCCCGTTGCGTAGGATCGAGAACGTCACGCAGTCCATCCCCAACCAGGTTGAATGCCAAGGCTAGTATGAGAATTGCAGCACCTGGGATGAAAACCAGCCATGGTGCATTGAGAAAATAGGATTGGCTCTCAAAAATCATCATGCCCCAGGCGGGTGTGGGTGGCTGCACACCGCGCCCGAGAAAAGACAGCATGGACTCCAGCAACACTGTGGTGGCGATGCCCAGCGTGGCATAGACGATAATAGTGGGCACAAGATGCGGCAGCAGGTGCCGCCACAAAATGCGCCACGTATTTGCGCCCATTGCTCGTGCTGCTTCGATATATTCCCTCTCCGATAGAGCCAGTGTTTCGGCGTAGATTACCCGTGCGATTTGGACCCAATTGACCAACGCAATCACCAGGATCACGATATTGAGTCCCGGTTTAAGGATGGCCGCAAGCGCAATGGCCAGAAGCAAAGGCGGAAATGCCATCATAAGGTCGGTGAAACGCATGATCGCTGCGCCTATAAATCCACGCAGATATCCAGCTACAACTCCGAGGCAGGTGCCTACAAATACCGCAATGCCGTTAGCGACGATTCCTATGAGCAATGAAGTTTGCGCGCCATAGAGCAAACGCGAGAATTGATCACGCCCATTTGTATCAGTGCCGAACCAAAACCGGGAATTTGGTCCCAAGGGGGAACCTTCCAGCGTTAGCCCGTCAAAAAACTGCTCGGATGGATTATATGGCGCAATTGCCGACGCCAAGACTGCAGCAGCAATGAATATAATAATTACAACAAGACCGCCCAGCGCGAGCCAATCACGTCTAAACCTAATCCAGTGATCCCTCATGTCCGATTATCGCTTTAGAATTGATCGAGTGCAATGTGAAGATTGCGCTTGGAAAGTTAGATACCGGAATAGATAGCAAATTCGAGGTTTTGTATAGCTGGCGATCAACTGGGACATCGATGGTGACCCAAGGAGGACTGCTCCAACTGGCTCAGGCACCAGAGTCCATCCCCGTGGCAATCACGGGGTTCTTCTAGGGCTTCATTAGTCCAACCGGACACTCCACCGATCCCAGGTGACCTGCTCCCCGTCATGCCCTCATTTATAAGTTAGGCCTGTTCAGGTTTTGGTCCATGTTGGACCGGTTTGCAAACTCGTTTGGTGTGAGCCCGTTGAGGCTCGTGTGTGGGCGGTTCTGGTTGTAGTCGGTTCTCCAATCTTCGATGATGTGTTGGGTGTTGCGGCAGCTGGTGAAGATGTGTTCGTTCAGGCACTCGTCGCGCAGGCGGCCATTGAAGCTTTCGACGAAGCCGTTCCGCATCGGTTTGCCGGGTGCAATGTAGTGCCACTCGACAAGACGTCCTTGCTGCCATCCGAGAATGGCGTTCGATGTCAGCTCCGTGCCGTTGTCGCTGACGATCATGCAAGGATAGCCTCTCGTCATGGCAATCGTGTCGAGTTCGCGGGCGACACGCAGGCCGGACAGCGAGGCAATGGCTGCTCACTACAGCCGCGATGCCGACCTCCAGGACAAGCTGAAACCGGCAGTCGAACAGATGGAAGTCGCGGATGAAGCGCGAACAAAAGGGTCTAGAAAAAATGGAAAAAGTGTCTAGACGCTCTCTGCGGAATAGATGTGAACGATGCCAAGATATTGATTTGTCTAAAGGAAGGCTGGTAGCGAGAGAGGGACTTGAACCCCCGACCCCAGGATTATGATTCCCGTGCTCTAACCAACTGAGCTACCTCGCCAAAACGTGTGGGTTTATAGGTAACTATGCCATGGGAAGTCAAGCTGCGTGGTCTGGCGCCTCGTCGTGGTGTTCCGGGTCGCCCTTCACAAAGCTGCGCCACAGGGAAATGCCGATAAAATACGCCGACGCTGCGATCCAAACCCAAAGCTCAATCTGGTAAATCAAGTCTGTCGGGCCCTTGTCCTTGCTGCTGATCACCAGGCTCAAGGTCATCGCCGCCCACAGAACTGTCATGGGGACAGTGATGTTGCGCCAATCTGTTACGCGTAAGGGATGCACAAATTTTACCGGTACGAATGTGAGGATTGACAGGGCCGCAACAGTGATCAGATTAACCATCCATCCCGTATCCAGCACATAGAAATAAAGCACCACCACATTCCAGATCGCGGGAAATCCCACGAAGTAATAATCCTCAGACTTCATGCCCACATTTGCGAATGTGTAGCAGGAAACCGCCATGACAGTGACGGCCGCCACCAGGCTCCATGTTGTGCCAGAAAATATCCAGTCGAGCGGCACCATGTTGAACCAGTAGATCATGAGGGCTGGCACGGCCACATAAGTGAAGTAATCAATAACGAGATCAAGCGAAGCGCCGTCAAAATTGGGCGTGTATTCGCGCACCCGCGCCTTGCGCGCCAGCGAGCCATCGATGCCATCCACAAAAAGCGCAACGCCAAGCCACATGAAGGCGACAACCGCATCGCCCTTCAACACCGCAACCAGCGCCAGAAATCCGGCAATGATGCCACAGGTCGTAAAGGCATGAACCGCCCAGGCGATGCCCTTTTTAACTTCCCGGTCAATATTATGTTTGTGGTTCAACAGCGGCACGTGGCGACATCTCCCAGGAAGACAATCCGAACTATACGGCCCACAAATCGTCCAGGCAAGGAAGCTATGATTTTTTGGTGTATTGCCACACAAAAGCCGGTGGAACATTGTTGAGCGCCAAACCAACGCGTTTGCCCGTTAACCCAACTTCCGCCGCAGTGGCCTTTGGCAGCGGCGCACCGTTCAAATAGCTGAATTGAACCAGCTTGCCGGCAGGCGCAAGCGCAGTCGCGATCGCCTTGGCAATCAATTTCCGGTCTGGCGCCTTGATGCTGCGAAATGGAATTCCGGAGACGATCTTCTGCACGTGGGCGTATCCAAGGCCCTTCAGTATTTTTACCAGATCCTGCGCGTCCGCATTGGCCACATGAACACCCGGAAATTCCGCCTTGAGAAAATTCACAAAGTGCGGGTTGGTTTCGACCAGAATCAAATTTTCAGGCCGCACCCCGCGCGCCAGAAGCTCCCGGGTGAATACCCCGGTCCCCGGCCCCAGTTCCACCACCACATCGTCAGGCTTCAAATCAATATGTCTGACCATGAGAGTTGCAAGCCTGGGACCACTGGGCGCCACCGCGCCAACGCCAAATGGTTTGCGCAGATATTGTTTCAGGAAAAAAAATCGCGAGCGGCGCTCTTCCGCTTTGCCGGGGACCAGTAGCATATCTTTCAGCTAACACCAGATTGTGGCCGAGATGAAGCAATAAATCCGCCGCCCAGGACCCGTGCACCCGAGCCCTGCCCGTCATAGAGCACACAAGCCTGACCCGGTGACACGCCATATTCGCCTTCAACAATTGTCACAATCGATCCCTCAGGGCCAAGACGCAAAGCCGCTTCAACTGGTGGCCGCGTCGATCTGATTTTCGCAAACACGGCTTGCGGCTTCTCATTCGGCATTTCGCCGCCAAGCCAGTTCAGGTTCGCCAGCCGAATGTCGCTCTGCTTCAAGGCTTCGCGCGGTCCCACAACAACCTGTTTTCGCGCTGCGTCAACCTTCACCACATACAGAGGATCAGCATCGGAAATTCCGAGTCCGCGCCGCTGGCCGATGGTGTAATGGATGATGCCTTCATGGCGGCCAAGCACACGGCCATCCATATGCAGGATATCACCGGGCCCCGCCGCATCGGGCCGCAGCCGCAAGATCACATCGGCATAGCGCCCCTCTGGCACAAAGCAGATATCCTGGCTGTCCGGCTTGTCAGCCACCACCAGGCCAAGCTCGCCCGCGATGCGCCGCGTTTCAGCCTTGGGCAAAGCTCCCAGCGGAAAGCGCAGGAAATCAACCTGCTCCTGCGTTGTGGCAAACAGGAAATAGCTCTGGTCGCGCGCCATGTCGGCAGGCGTAAACAAATCCCGGTGGCGCGAACCATCGCTCCGCACCCTGCTCTCAATATAATGGCCCGTCACCAAAGCTGCGGCATCCAAATCCCTGGCGCGTTGCAAGAGATCAGCGAACTTAACGGTCTGGTTACATTTCACACACGGTATCGGCGTCTCGCCAGCGAGATATCCGGCCACAAAATCATTGATCACCGCGTCCTTGAAGCGGCTTTCAAAATCCAAAACATAATGCGGGATATCAAAGGCGGCGGCCACGCGGCGGGCATCATGAATATCCTGGCCGGCGCAGCAGGCCCCCTTGCGGCGCAAAGCTTCGCCGTGGTCATAAAGCTGCAGCGTAATGCCAACCACATCGTAACCAGCCACTTTCAAAAGCGCCGCCACTACGGAAGAATCCACGCCCCCCGACATGGCAACCACAACCCGGTGACTGGCGGGATCGCCCGAAAGCGCCATGGCCGCATGCACGGCCTCAAGAATGTTCTGGTCCAGTTTCATGGGGTTTCAATGGGCCTGATCGCAAAAAAACGCAACAGCGGTCTCGAAACTGTCCTGATTTGAGGCAACCCGTGCCCGGAATTTGCCATTTCTTCATAAGAGCTTAGGTCATTCTTAAGGCCGCTGGCCTAGCGTGTACTGGTAATGAATGCCTGCGTATTAGGTTTGTGAGTCAAGTATGAACGGTCAGTTGCGTCCCCGCGTAAACTACGTCATCGGTCCCGATGGCAGTCCTTTGACGATTACAGATTTGCCGCCCCCCGGCTCTCACCGCTGGGTCATTCGCCGCAAGGCGGAAGTGGTGGCAGCCGTGCGTGGCGGCCTGCTCAGCCTCGAAGAGGCCTGCGAACGCTACGTGTTGACCGTCGAAGAATATCTCGGCTGGCAAAGATCAATCGACCGCCACGGCCTCGCGGGCCTGCGGACCACCAAGATCCAGAAATACCGCCAATAGTTTTTGTGTGTAGCGTAAAGCGTGTGGGCCGGAAACAACAGTTTCCGGCCTTCTTCATTTCTCCCCCGCGCGACGTGGCCACCGCGCAATGAATTCAGGCCCGAAATTCGCCAGCGCGAACATCTTCACACTTGTGAACTTCATATGAACCGGGGTTTCAGAGCGGGTTCACCTCGATGCCGCTAGCCTGACAAGCATGAGGCCAGCCCTCAGTTTGATCGAACAATCGCAAAAGGCAACACCAGAGGAATAAACCAATGAACAAGACCCTTTTACTGTCAATCGCCCTGCTGGGCCTGACCGCCGATTTCGCCATGGCCAAATCGGTATCGTCGGGGCTGAGCATGGGAGCTTACAAGGCCAGGTGCTTGGCGGCTGGCGGCACCATCACCAATGTTTCCGCTGGCGGCGTGAAATGCAGGCTACCCAGTGGTGCGACAGTCACCTGCTACGACACGGATGGCCCTGGCATTTCATGCGACTATCGGACCGCCTCGGATCCAAAAATTCCCCGTATTCTTGGCGCTCCGCAAACCATGAACCCCGACTCCGGCAACACAACGCCCAAGGCCGAGCCGGGCAGTTCCACAGTTGGCGGCAGCAACAATCCCGGCACCGGCGAGGGTGACGCTGCAACTGGTGCGGACTCCAGCCCAGATAGCATGGGCGGCGCTGGTGGCGACGGCGGACCAGTTGTAAAATAGTTTGCGAAACAGGCGAAGCGAAAAGGGCGTTAACGGACGTCCCTTTTTTCTTGCTTCACCTCTCTCTTCCAATTTTCACAATCCCCCGCCATATTCGGGCCATGAAAATTCTTGTGCTTTTCGCCCATCCCAAAATTTCCGATTCAATTGTGCAGGTGGAAATGCTGGAGCGCATTCGGGGGCTGGATGATGTCACGGTTCACGATCTCTACGCCGCCTATCCGGATTTCCTGATTGACGTAGAGCGCGAACAGGCCCTGCTGTTGCAACACGATCTCATCATTTTTCAGCATCCCTTCTATTGGTACTCATCGCCCGCCATCATCAAGGAGTGGCAAGATCTCGTGCTGGAGCATGATTGGGCCTATGGCGGAAGAGGCAACAAATTGCATGGAAAGTTCTTGATGAATGCCATTTCCACAGGTGGACCCCAGAATTTTTATGCCCATGGCGGAAAAGACCGCTTTGAAATCCGCGAACTCCTGAACCCATTCAACCAAACGGCCTATCTCTGTGGCATGGGCTGGCTGGAGCCCTTCGCCATCTATGTTGGCCGCCGCATTCCGCCAGCCGACCTTAGCCAGCAGGCCGAAAAATACCGCGACCTGGCAGTCGGCTTGCGCGACGGCACGCTTGATCCTCTGAAACATCTGGCGAAAAATTACAAATTGCCCGCCAGCTTTGCCACCAAGAAAGACAAGCGCCATGCATCTGCCTGATTTCCTGATTGCCGCTTTTGTCTATCTTGCTGCCGCCGTCATCGCCGCACCGCTCGCCACCAGATTGGGTCTCGGCTCCGTTCTGGGCTATCTCGCAGCCGGCGTGCTTATCGGCCCCGCCGTCTTGGGGTTGGTCGGAAGCGAAGGCGAAGACGTCATGCATTTTGCAGAATTCGGCGTTATCGTGATGCTGTTTCTGGTGGGCCTGGAATTGCAGCCGTCCAAACTGTTTGAACTGCGAAAGCCCATTCTCGGTCTGGGCGGGCTGCAGGTCATGGGAACCACAGCCGCCATTGGCATCGCGGCATATGGCTTCGGAGTTGATTGGCGGGCGGCCGTCGCCACCGGCCTCATCCTCGCCATGTCATCAACGGCCATCGTGCTCCAAAGCATGAATGAACGCGGGCTGATGAAAACAACGGCAGGCCAGAATATTTTCTCGGTTCTGCTGTTTCAGGATGTCGCCATCATCCCAATTTTGGCCCTGCTGCCGCTGATAGCCACCAGCACCGCTGCCACGCATGATGAAGCAAGCCTCATCGCCAGTCTTCCGGCCTGGGCGAAAACGCTGGCCGTGCTGGCAGCCGTTGCCACCATCGTCATCGCCGGGCGCTATCTCATGCGGCCCCTGTTTCGTTTCATCGCAACCTCAGGCATCCGCGAAATATTCGTGGCCTTCGCCCTGCTCATCGTGGTGAGCATTACGCTGCTCATGCAATTTGTTGGCCTTTCTGCGGCACTTGGCACATTCCTCGCAGGCGTCGTTTTGGCTGAAAGTGAGTACCGCCACGAACTTGAAATGGATCTCGATCCCTTCAAGGGCCTGCTGCTCGCCGTGTTTTTCATGGCCGTTGGTGCGGGCATAAATTTCAACCTGATATTGGCTCAACCATTTCAACTGCTGGGTCTGGTTTTTGGTTTTGTGATTATCAAACTCGTCGTTCTCTATGGCGTTGCCCGCATCATGAAAATGAAGCGGGAGAATGCCTCGGTGTTTTCATTCTCGCTGGCGCAAGGTGGCGAATTCGCCTTTGTGCTGATCTCATTTGCCTTGAGCCTGGCATTGTTGTCTGCAACCCAGGCGGCAATGCTTGTCGCCATGGTGGCCCTTTCCATGACATTGGCGCCACCTCTTATGATCCTGGAAGAAAGGTTCATCCAACCGCTCTTCGCGCGCGGAACGGTCCCCCAGCCGGCTGACCAGATTGACGACAGCGCATCCGTCATCATCGCCGGTCACGGTCGTTTTGGCATGACCGTGGGGCGCATGTTGCAGGCCCGGGGCTTCAAGGCGGTTGTTCTTGATCATGATGCCGAGCAAATCGACGCGCTCCGCAAATTTGGATTCAAGCTGTTCTACGGCGATGCCTCGCGCGTTGATCTGCTTGAGGCAGCAGGAGCCCGGACCGCTAAGATACTGGTCGTGGCGGTGGATGAACGCGAAAAGATTCTGGAAATTGTCGCCGTGGCCGCAAAACACTTTCCCAACCTTCAGATCTTTGCCCGTGCTTTCGATCGTGTTCACGCCTATCACCTCATAAACCTCGGCGTAAAAAACGTTTACCGCGAAGTCTTTTCTTCCTCGGTTGACATGGGCGAGCAGGTTCTTGTGGCCCTGGGCCAGCACCCTTTTGAGGCCCACCGCGCCGCCAAGACCTTCAAACATTTCGACGAGACCATCCTCCACGAAACGGCACAACATACGGGTGATCTCGACAAGCTGGTGGACATCGCCCGACAAAGCCGGGCCGAGCTTTCGCGTGTTCTGGCGGGTGACCGGACCACCAAGCCGTTGAATATCGATCAGGCCTGGGAAGACAATGATGGCCGAAGCTAGCCTCCGCCAGCTTTGGCAGGGTCAATTGCCGCTCAACGTGGCCTTCTGGCGCTACCTCATCAACTACGGCCTGATCCTCAATCTGGCAGCAACGATCGCCGCCATTGTTGCAATCACCAGCGAACTCCACATTGCCTGGGCTATCATTCTTCATCTCTTGCCCCTGCCCTATGGAATTGTATCCGCCGTCGGCACTTGGCGCAGTGCCGGTCTCACTACGGAAAATGCGGGCTTTGCCAACGCCGCCAGGATTGTCATCATCCTGTGGTTGGCGTTCTGGCTCATTCTCTAGCGCCCTTGCCGCCTGACGGCACCTGCGATAAACCCGTGGCCCATGTCCCAATCCTTGCACGATGTTAAGATTGACCCGCGCAATGCGGATATCCTCATCTCCATCAACGGCACGCTTTTCCCACGCGAAAGGGCTATGGTATCTGTATTCGATTCCGGCTTCATTCTGGGCGACGGCGTATGGGAGGGCTTGCGTCTGGTCAATGGCGGCGTGCCGTTTCTCTATGCGCACATTGAAAGACTCTATGAAGGTGCCAAGACCATTTTCATGGATGTGGGCGTAACACCCGATGAATTGGTCAAGCGCCTCTTCGCCTGCATTGACGCCAACAGGATGCAGGATGGCGTGCATATCCGGCTGATGGTCACCCGCGGCGTGAAGGCAACGCCCTACCAGGACCCCCGCGTAACAATTTCACCCGCCACCATTGTCATCATTCCGGAGTACAAAACCCCAAGCCCGGAAAAGTTCGAACGTGGTATGAAGCTTCACACCGTCAATGTGCGCCGTGGCGCGCCCGACGTGCAGGATCAAAAGCTGAATTCCCACTCCAAACTGAACTGCATCACAGCCTGCGTCCAGGCCACGAACGCCGGGGCCGATGAAGCCCTGATGCTGGACCCGCTTGGATTTGTAGCCACCTGCAACTCCACCCATTTTTTCATCATCAGGCGTGGCGAGGTCTGGACCTCTTCGGGTCAATACTGCATTCCGGGCATCACGCGCGCCAACATGATCCGCCTTTGCAAGGACAGTGGCATTCCGGTTTTCGAGAAACAATTCTCGCTCTATGACGCCTATGGCGCCGACGAGGCCTTTGTGACCGGAACTTTCGCCGGCCTTATTCCCGTGCGCGAAATTGATGGCCGACCAGTCAGACATCCGCTATCGACAGCGGACTGGCAGGGCGCGGGGCCTATCGCTAAAAAACTTTCCGAACTTTATAGGGCTCTATGCCGGCGCGAAAAAACACGAAGCCTCTGATGCTTGGCGAATTTGCAATCGCGGCGATTATGATTGAACTGACCCCCGGCCCGAATATGGCTTGGCTCGCCCTGCTCGCCGTGTCTCGCGGACGCCTCACCGGGCTCACCGCAGTTCTGGGTGTGGCTCTTGGCTTGAGTTTTGCAGGCGTCACCGCAGCCATTGGCGTATCGGCGTTGATTGCAACAACGCCTTGGATTTTCCAATTGCTGCGTTGGGCTGGCTCGCTCTATCTTCTGTATCTCGCCTGGGATGCCTGGCGCTCCACCAGTACCATTGAAGAGGGGGAGTTCACAGAACCGAGGCTCCGGTATTTCAGCCAGGGACTATTCAGCAACATGTTGAATCCCAAAGCCTACCTGGTCTATGCCGCTGTCCTTCCGCAGTTTATAGCGCCGGAACACAGTTTGCTCCCACAGCTCACAATTCTGACAATGCTTTATGTTGTGGTTGCAACCGTCATCCACGCCGCAATTGTGTTGCTGGCGGGCAGCCTGAACGGCTTGCTGAGCAATCCAAAGCGCGTCAAAATGCTTGGCCGGGGTTTTGCAGTTTCTCTTGTCGGTATCGCGCTCTGGTTTTTCTATTCAACCGGAGTGAGGTTATGAGTGTTAACATCGCCATGTGGTCTGGCCCGCGCAATATTTCCACCGCCATGATGTACGCTTTCGGCAACCGCGCGGATTGCGTGGCTTGGGATGAACCGTTTTACGCCTTTTCGCTTATCAATCATGGAAATGATCACCCCATGCGGAACGAGATCATCGCGGCCAATGAAACCGGTTGGGATGCGTTGGTGGCGAAATGCCAAGCACCTGCAACTAAACCCGTTTTCTACCAGAAGCACATGACCCATCACATGCTGCCAGGCTTTGACCGCGGCTGGATTCACGGGTTGACCAACGCTTTTCTAATCCGCTCACCGGAACGCGTTCTCGCCAGCTACACCAGGAAATGGGCCGATGTCACACTCCGAGATATAGGCTTCACCGAGCAGGCCGAGATTTTTGATGCCGTGGCCCAGAAGCTTGGGAGAGCTCCACCCGTCATTGATGCTGAAGATGTGCTGGGCAATCCGCGCGGCATTCTAATTGCGCTTTGTGTCGCCTGCGGGATCACCTTTGATGAAGCCATGCTTGAATGGCCGCGGGGTCCTAAACCCTTTGACGGTGTTTGGGCACCCCACTGGTATAATTCAGTCTGGGAATCAACTGGCTTTTCAAAGCCACCGCAACGAGCCGAAGAACTGACAGCACAGCTAAAAAAAATCGCAGAGGAGGCACAAATCCCCTATCTGCGATTGAAAGCCCATAGACTCAGGGCTTAGTGTGCGTGTGCTGGCTGGTTGAGAGACAAGTTGGACGGCAGAGTCGAACTGCCACTTTCCTTTTCCATCATAAGTTCAACTTTGCGCAGGGTTGCTTCTTCATTGGCGAGCTGTCCAACAACCGTTTCTTTCTGATCGTTCAGATCTGCGATGGATCGGAGCAAATTGTCACGACGGCTCCGTGTGGCCTTGGCTGCCATCGAATAGTTGACGCTGGCCGGATCAGAAACGCCGTTGCGGCTTTCCTCAAATTTCACATGGGCATCAAGCTCATCATATTTCTTCGTCAGGTCTTGGATCATTCCATCAATTTCAGCAGCCTGGCGGCGGCGCTCTTCAGTCCGAAATCGGTGCTGGCGCAGTAGGGTTTCGCGTGAACGCATGGAATACCTCACAATACTCAAAAACAACCAACCGGGCCAAAAAAACAGCCCCTATTCACGATTCGCCGAATCAATTACGAGAGAGATTCAGGTCTTCGGAATTCATAATGAATGAGTAAGCTTAAAGCCGGGTAAACTAATTGGGCGGCCAATTAATGATTTGATCCAGATACTTAATTTTTTACCGCTTTTCTACATATGGTAGGTTTTTTGACGTACCCACTAAATATGGTGTGAAATGCGTAAAGGTTTCATTCGCAGGGATTAGGTTTTGTTAACCTTTCTCAGCTTAACCTAACAATCAGAGTTAACCGTTCGTTGCGCGTCAAAGCCTGTTGCTTTTGGACCACGCGACAAAAAGGACTCCACTCGGGGGGTCGGGCAAAAAGGGGTTTTGAAATGAGAGTACTGTTGATTGAAGACGACAGCGCAACGGCCCAAAGCATTGAGCTGATGCTGAAGTCCGAGGGCTTCAATGTTTACACCACCGACCTAGGCGAAGAAGGCGTCGACCTTGGCAAGCTCTATGACTACGACATAATTCTGCTCGATCTCAACCTGCCAGACATGTCTGGCTATGAAGTTCTGAAAACCCTGCGCGTGTCTAAAGTTGGAACGCCAATTCTCATTCTCTCGGGCCTCGCCGGCATTGAAGACAAGGTGAAGGGCTTAGGGTTTGGCGCCGATGACTACATGACCAAGCCCTTCCACAAGGATGAGTTGGTGGCCCGCATTCACGCAGTTGTGCGCCGTTCGAAAGGTCACGCCCAGTCAGTTATTCTCACCGGCGAACTGCTCGTCAATCTCGATACCAAGACTGTCGAAGTGGGTGGCCAGCGCGTCCATCTCACCGGCAAGGAATACCAGATGCTGGAGCTTCTCTCGCTTCGCAAAGGCACAACCCTCACCAAGGAAATGTTCCTCAACCACCTCTATGGCGGCATGGACGAGCCCGAGCTCAAGATCATCGACGTGTTCATCTGCAAGCTCCGCAAGAAACTTGCGACCGCCGCAGAGGGCAAGAATTTCATAGAGACCGTTTGGGGCCGGGGCTACGTGCTGCGCGAGGGCGCGCCTCCCATGTCAGGCCACGAAGATTTCCGCGAAACCGCATAACCAATCTAACGGCCACTCAAACTGCAAGCGGCAAAGGTCAAAAGCCTTTGCCGCTTTTTTATCGCGCGGTGATCATGCCGCCACCTGCTGCAAGGCTTTTGCTTGCACCAGCACGTCATCACCCTCCATCGCCATGGAAAGTTCAAGGCCAGCCGACCGCGCCAATTGCATCGCGTAGTAAGGCTGCACCAAACGCGCATCCAGCAGGGTGAGATCGGCCGTTCCGACAAGTACCTCCGCCATCGGTTCGGAAATCTTGGCGCGTTCGCCACTTGCCCGCACCGACAAATAGTCGCCAGCCGCCGCAACCGTCACTACCCCGCCCCGTGGAATTCCCGACATTGCCAGCAGCAGCATATTGAGCAACAGCTTCACCTGCTGCTTCGGCCGGTTTTCGCGCGGTGCCTGCCAGTCAAGCCGGACCTTCTCTTCGCCGACAAACCCCTTCGCCACGTCACCGGCTTCACTGAGATCAATCAGCGCACCCGCCGAACCCGCAGCGCCAAATGCAATCCGGCAGAATTTCAATTTGGCGCCCGCCGTTCTGGCCGAAGATCTGATCATCTCCAATGCCGTGGCCTTGGTTTCCGCATCCATTTCCGGATCATCAAACAGCTCAAGGCCGTTGGCGATGGCGCCCACCGGCGAAATAACATCGTGGCAGACGCGGCTGCAGAGAAGGGAGGCAAGGTCAAGATCGGAAATGCGCAACGTGTCTGTCATGAAGTCCCCCATAAACTGATTCGCACTCTTCTTTTTAGCAAACCTCGCCGAAATTTACTGCATTGACGATTGATGCAAGAGAAGCCCATAGAGGTGCCGCAAATCCACTGGAAACCCGCATGACCCCTGCCCCTGCCGCCTTGGCGAAATCATTGGTTAAACTCGCGCTCACTGCGGGGCGGGAAATCATGTCGATCTATGTCTCGGAGTTCAGCGCTCAGACGAAGAGCGACCTCTCGCCGGTGACTGAGGCCGATGAAATGGCCGAGCGCATCATCCTGGCAGGCCTAGCCAGGCTTGATCCCGAAACGCCCGTCATTTCAGAGGAAGCCGCATCCGCTGGGCGAATCCCGCAAGTGTCCAACAGGTTTTATCTTGTTGATCCCCTCGATGGCACCAGGGAATTCGTTTCCCGCAACGGCGAATTTACAGTGAACATCGCACGGGTTGAAAACGGCATCCCCGTCATGGGCGTGGTTTATGCGCCAGCCATAAACCGCATCTTCTGGGGCGACACGGCCGAAGGTGCGGCCGAAGGCAAAGTCGACGCCGATGACCGGGTGGCATGGAAGCAGCTTCGTGTGCGCGCCCTTCCAGCGGATGGCGCAACGGTTGTTGCCAGCCGCAGCCACAGGGACGCGGCAACCGACGATTTTCTCAAGACCGTCAAGGTCGCAAAGCTGGTGTCAGCCGGTTCTTCGCTCAAGTTCTGCCTCATTGCCGCGGGCGAAGCCGATCTCTATCCCCGCTTTGGCCGCACCATGGAATGGGATACGGCCGCAGGCCATGCCATTTTGCTGGCGGCGGGTGGCAAGGTATTGAACAGCGAGGGCCGCCCCCTGCACTACGGAAAAACCGAACGCGGCTTTGACAATCCTGGCTTCATAGCCAGCGCCGCCTAATTCGCAAACCATTAACCATCTCGTAAGCCCTCTCCGTTAGGCTCGGTGATCATTGTTGAGGTGGAAGCATGCGTAGAACATTTCTGAAAACTTTGGGCCTGGCATTGGCAATTGGCGTGAGCGGCGTTTCATTGAGTGCATCAGCCCAAACAACCGGCAGTATTGACCGTCAATCCACCACCTATTCCAACGATGAAATTGTCGCTGCCGGCCACACATTTTTCGGCAAGGCCAGTCGTGGCATTGGCGACGCCGTCCAATACGTGTTTCAAAGCCAGGGGGAGCCAACCGCCTTTATCGTCGGTGAAGAAGGTGCTGGCGCCTTCGTAGGCGGCCTGCGCTTTGGCGAAGGCACCATCTATTACAAGAATGGCATCACCCAGCGCATCTATTGGCAAGGCCCGTCCGTGGGCTTTGATTTTGGTGGCAATGGATCGCGTACCATGACGCTGGTCTACAATTCCAACTCGCCCAGAGACCTCTACGAACGCTTTATCGGCGTTGAAGGTTCCGCCTATTTCATCGGTGGTTTGGGCGTCAACTTCCAGCGCAATGACAACGTCATCCTCGCCCCTATCAGAACTGGCGTGGGAGCTCGCCTTGGTGCCAATGTAGGTTACCTGAAATATTCCAAATCGCCAACCTGGAATCCCTTTTGAATCCCAATTGGCCGCAAAAAATAGCATTGGCGGCTGACACAATTTTGCTAAGGTCACCTGCGAAGTCGTGACTTGTGTTTAATTGAGGATTCTAATGTCTCTATCCGAGACCGTCATGCTGTTCATTCTTGGTTTTGCGACAGCGGCATTTTTTGCCCTTATCATCGGAAGGCTGGCGTGGAAGCTCGCCTTTCGGTTGGGTGCCAAGCAAAATCAAAAAAGCGTTCCTTCCACCGTTGCCGAGCTGCAATCTGACCGTGATCGCCTGCGCGCCGAACACGCCATGATGGCAGCCAAGCTTGAGATGCGCCTCGATGAAATGAATATGCGTGGCGCCGAGCAAGCCGCCGAAGTGTCCAGAAACCGCAATCGTGTCGAAACGCTGGCCCAGGAGCTGGCGGCCCGCGATGAAACGCTGAAGCAGCGCGATGCGGAGTTAATCGAGCGCCAGGTTGAACTCGACAATTTTCGTGCCCAGGTGAAAACCTTCGAGCGCGAAATCGAATACCAGGCAAGCCAACTGGTCGACTTGCAAAACCGCGAAAAACTTCACGAGGCCGAAACGGCGGTGCCCCGCGCCACGCAAGTGCGTCCGCTGGAACCGCCAGTGGCACCGGTCGCAGGAGCGGTTGTCATCGAACCAAACGCGCCCGATCGCCTGCAAAGCCGCATCAAGGAACTCACCTCCCTGTCCGAGCAAATCTCCAAGCAGCGGGAAGTCGAAGCGCCGACCCGCAACGTGCCGATGGATAACACCGTCTTCGTCAAGCCGTCCGGCGGCACGAGTTTTCAGACACTTGCCCAGCCAGAAATCTTGCCCGAACCATCCCCCGTGCAACTGCAAGATGAGCTAACCCGCTTCGACGAAGCCTGGCAAGAAACACCCTCCGTTGCCCCGACGCCAACCGAACCCGAAAAACCCAGGCGCGCCGTTACCAACGTGATAGCCCTGGCCCAGCGCATCAAGGCCTTGCACAAGACGATTACTAATTAGGGTTTGCTGGCGGTATCTTTGGTGTCAATGGCGGAGACAAATTGTGCCAGATGGCGGGGTAAAAGTGTACCAGTCTGGTTAAGAGAAAAGGGCAGTGACGCCCCTGGTTCAGTTAGGGTTGGTTGTTGTGCGCTATGAGCCGCGTGGAGCGTAGCGGAACGTGGCTCATAGCGCGGGGCTTAACCTCTGGTGACTGTGTCTCCTTCATTTGGCTCTTTTACTTGTCGGCGTTGCGTCTTCTTGCTGGTTGCGAGCCGGAAGCTTTCGCCATTCATCTCCAGGATGTGAACATGGTGGGTCAGCCGGTCGAGCAGTGCGCCGGTCAATCGCTCTGAACCGAAGACTGAGGTCCATTCATCGAATGGCAGGTTGCTGGTGACCAGGGTGGAGCCGCGCTCATAACGCTGGCTGAACACCTCGAACAGGAGTTCAGAACCCACTGCGGTAAATGGCACGTAGCCCAGTTCATCGACAATCAGGAGCTTGACGGTGTTGAGATGCTTTTGCAGGGCGCGCAAACGACGTTCATCACGGGCTTCCATAAGCTCATGTACGAGTGCGGCAGCGGTCGTGAAGGCAACGCTGTAGCCCTTTTGGCAGGCCGCCAACCCCAGTGCCAAGGCGATGTGGGTCTTGCCAGTGCCGGAGGGCCCAAGCGCAATGCAGTTCTGACGCTTTTCCATCCACTGGCAGCGTGAGAGTTCCAGCACCAGGGCTTTGTTCAGTGAAGGCTGAGCCGCAAAGTCGAAGGTGTCGAAGCTTTTGGTTTGTGGAAAGCGCGCCAGCCGGATGCGGCGTTCGACATTGCGCCGTTCACGCTCGATGCGCTCCAACTCGCACAGACGCAAGAGATAGCGGGGATAGTCGGCGTGATCCTGGGCTGACTCCAGCGCCACTTTCTCATACTCACGGGCAAAGGTGGGAAGCTTCAGGGCCTTGAGATGATTGCCGAGCAGCA
>VFJY01000036.1 GCA_009885825.1 Rhodobiaceae bacterium
CAGACAGACCCCGCGGAGGGGTGGCAGAGTGGTCGATTGCGACGGTCTTGAAAACCGTTGTGCGTGAAAGCGTACCGTGGGTTCGAATCCCACCCCCTCCGCCAACTACAAGTGGAACTAAAATCTAGACACCGGCGCGTCGGGCCGGGCGGGTTGCGAAGTCCCGATGCGTGCGCGAAGAACGACGGGCGGCTTGACCGGGGCGGCGCTCCCCGCGTCTCAGTCAGTCCTCGGAAGGCCGCGGACCTGCCTTTCTGCAAGTCTGGCCGGCAGGTGATCGGCGCAATAGTCGAGGAAGAGGCGCTGCAGCCGCGACGTGTTTCTCCGGCCAAGGGTGATCGCGGAAATGCTGTCCGAACCCGGCGACCAGCGCGGCAGGACGCGGACAAGCCTTCCGCTGGCGAGGTCTTCGTCGCACAGGATCGACGGCACGCGGGATATTCCCGCGCCTGCAAGGGTGGCCGACAGGATGCCCGAAAAATCGTTCAGCGCGAGATGAGGCGTGACAGTGACCGACTCGGCTGCCGGTTCGGTCAACCGATCCAGGGGCGTCAGCGACCAGGTCTGAGGTGCGCAATCCGTTCCGAAGACAATGGCGCGGTGTGATGCGAGATCCGCTGGCTTTCGTATCGGGGGCGCATCTTTGACATAGGCGGTCGAGGCGACGAAGTGGATCGCGTAAGTCGCGAAGGTCCTTACGGTGAGGGTACTGTCCGCGTGCGGCCCGATCCGGAACGCGACATCGATGTCCTCACGGAGCAGGTCCACATAACGCTCGGTGCTTGTCAACGCGACACGGGCGTTGGGATAGCGCTGCTGAAATGCGACCAGCAGCGGCACGAAGAACGGCTGGGCGAGATTCGGCGGTACCGTCACCCGGAGAATCCCCGAAACCTCTTCTTGGCGGTTCTGGATCATCAGGCCGGCACTGTCGAATTCTTCGAGCCCGCGGCGACAGTATTCGTAGAAGCTCCCCCCAGTTCGGTCAGCCGGACGGCGCGTGTCGAACGTTCCAGGAGCCGGACGCCGAGGCGCCGCTCCAGCTCGGCGATCCGGCGGCTGACAGTGGACAGCGGCACCCCGATGTGGCGAGCGGCGGCGGTGAACCCACCGCGTTCCACCACATGGACGAAGAACGCCATGGCCGTGAGGTCCCGCATGATTATCCTGGCTGTGAGAAGGTTACTTCCACTTTCATGGAATAATCCTGTGGGAGGGATATGTATAGGGTTCCATTCAACCGCCTCCAGTGGAAAGGGGCGTATCATGGTCAATTCGAACAGACCTGCCGGCAACAGCATGGGACACACGACAATGCACAAGATGAAAGCAGTGGTGATTTACGATGGTGGCGGGCCCGAGGTCTTGAAGATCGAGGACCGGCCCATTCCCGACCCTAAACCGGGTTGGGTGCTGATCCGGGTCCGGGCCTTCGGGCTCAACCGGTCGGAGCTCTTCACCAGGTTGGGTCATTCCGAGAGCGTGGCCTTCCCGCGCATTCTCGGCATCGAGGCAGTGGGCGAGGTGGCAGACGACCCGCAGGGCAACTTCGCCGTTGGGGACCGCGTGGCGACTGCGATGGGGGGCATGGGCCGGCAGTTCGACGGGGGTTATGCCGAATACACGCTTGTGCCGTCCGCCCAGGTTCAGAAACTCGAAACCGATCTGCCTTGGGCGGTGTTGGGGGCGCTGCCCGAGATGGTGCAGACCGCCTGGGGCTCGCTCCATACCGCGCTACGTGTGCAGCGTGGCGAGACGCTGCTGATCCGCGGCGGCACGACGTCGGTCGGGTTGACGGCAGCGATCCTGGCGAAACAGGCCGGGTTGCGAGTGCTCGCCACATCGCGCCGCGAGGACCGGCGCGACATGCTTCTGGCAAATGGCGCCGACGAGGTGTTCATCGACAACGGAGAAATCAGCCCGGCGGTGAGGGCGGCTCATCCCGGCGGGGTGAACCGTGTGTTGGAACTCATCGGGACGACGACCCTTCTAGACAGTTTGCAGTCGGCGGCATTGGGCGGGTCGGTCTGTATGACCGGTATGGTCAGCTTTTCTTGGGAGTTCGAGAAGTTCAGCCCGATGGACGCAATCCCCACGGGCGTGAATCTGACGACCTATCAAGGCGGCTCCGAAGACTTCATCACAACACCGCTGCAGAAGGTCGTGCATGCTGTCGCGGCGGGGACGTTCACGCCGCCGATTGGCCGGGTATTCTCGATTGACGAGATTGTGGAAGCGCACAGGGCGATGGAAGACAACACGGCGGGCGGAAAGATCGTGGTGGTGACCTGAAGTCGGTCCGGAAGGGCGCAGCGCAGTCGGTCAAGGAGGCCGGCCGCGTTGCTCCGGGCCACGCCAGCGGCAATGGAGAAGGTTCGACCTCTGCCCCATCCCCTCCGCCAGTTGCCCTTGCGAAAGGCGTCTTCTGATCCGGCTGCGGCCGGATTTTTCCGTTGTTTTGGAGGGTTTTGCACGCTTCGTTCCCTCTCGTCACCGCGTAACGGCGCCGTCGCACCGTTCGTGCGACCTACTCCTCAAAGCGACTCGTGGCGTCACGATCGCGGAGGTACCGCCTCTTGAGCGGAAACGGCGGCAACCAGGCCTCGCGACAGCCGATGAAGAGTTCGTAGGTTGGCCTCAGTTGGTCTGGGTCATCCAGGGATCCGAGGTTCACTTCGATTTCGTCTGCGCTGCGTGAAAAAACGGACGAGCCGCAGCGGGGACAGAAAAACCGCCCGTCATAGTCGCGTGTTTCGCCCTCGATCGTCACCGCATCCTGAGGGAATATCGCGGAGGCGTGAAACAGGGCGCCATGATGCTTGCGGCAGTCGAGACAGTGACAAAGGCCGACCCGGTATGGGCGTCCCGACGCCACAACTCGGACGTTGCCGCACAGGCAACCGCCGGTGAATCGCTCCATGGCTCGCGTCTCCTCTAAAATCAAGCGGTCGGACTGGTTACAACGAACAGCGCTGTCATTGCAATTGCCCGCTGCACAGGGTGCTTGGCAGAACCTGAAATTGGCGACCCCGGCACGATTCGAACGTGCGACCTAATGCTTAGAAGGCATTTGCTCTAGTCCAGCTGAGCTACGGGGTCGAGTTAGTGAGTCCAGTTTTCTGCGCGACCCCATTTGAAATTGTCAGAGTATGACTTCTTGTGGGTTCGCACGGGTGGTTCGACGGCCACGACATAGGCAAGGCCCTTGCGCTGGGCGTAGGCTATGGCCAAATCCTTGGTGGCGAAAGTCAGTCTGAGCTGCTGGCGGGTGTCGTTTGACGAGGTCCAGCCCATCAGCGGGTCCTGGGTGCGGGCGGTCTCGGCTTCGAATTCCAGAACCCAGCTTTCCGACTTGCCCTTGCCCGATTGCATGGCATTGCGGGAAGGTTTGTAGATGCGCGCAACCATGGATTCCTCGCCCTTCCTGTTCTCCAAAAGCTGAATGGTCGGGGCGGCGGGATTCGAACTCGCGACCCCCTGCGCCCAAGGCAGGTGCGCTACCAGACTGCGCTACGCCCCGACATTTCAGACTCTAGAGAGACTTTCTGAAGCGCTGCTTATAGAGAAAACCTTGGAGAGAGCAAGCTACTCCTCGCTGGTTTTGAAAATACGATGAAAAACCTTGTCATTTTGCCGCAATCCCAGCTTTTTGACAGTGCCAGCTGCAATTTCCAGCACGCCCAGAACCGGCTCCTGGACACTCACAATATCCAGGGATTGGGGAACCGTATTTTCCGCAATGGCGGCGATTGTGCCGTCTTCGCGGATAAACAGCATATCGAGCGAGATATTGGTGTTTTTCATCCACATGGCCACCGGCCTCGGCTGCTCGAAGTTGAACAGCATGGCCTTGTCTTCCGGCAGCAGGTGGCGAAACATGAGACCACGCTCGCGCAGTTCCGGCGTATCGGCGATTTCGGTGGTGAACATGGTTGTTGACTGGTTGCCGACCACGGTGACCGGTTCAATTTTTGAGATTTGGGCATCTTGAGCCAGCGCGAAAGTCCGGATGGCTACCAGGAAACAACATGCCATAATACCCAGCAGCAGTTGTCTCATCGACCATCCTTTCTACGCAACTCAAATCAATAAAACATAGTAACTCAGTTGGTGTGGGCTGGTCCACCTTCAAGACTCAATCTGATTTCCGCCGCCATGTTGCCCTTTGGTCCTTCGCCGAACCTGACATAGACCCACTGTTCGGGAATCAACTCGGCAATTGCAGTTTTGCGCAGCGTTTCCATGTGAACGAACACATCAGGCTTGCCCTCGCCCTCCGAGACAAAACCGAAACCCCGGGCGCGGTTGAACCATTTTACTTTTGCCTTCACCCAGCCCGTTGACGGCACCACGCTGTTATGGGTCCGCGATTTACGCTCGACAGGGTGAATAGCCGTTGAAAGATCGACGTTGAGAACACGAAGACATTGATAGCCCTTTTGACGGGCCACAACCTCGCAGGTGACACGGGCGCCTTCAAGTGGCGCATCGAAGCCATCACGCTTCAAACAGCTCAAGTGCAATAATATATCTGGAAGCCCGTTGCTTGGAATTACGAAACCGTAGCCCCGCCCGACATCAAACCATTTTACCAAACCATCAATCTGAATGATCTGTACGTTTGGTTCTGCGTTGAAGTCTTGCCCAACAACTGCTCCACTATTCGCGGAGATACTCGCAGCCATGTTCTTTACCCACCCCATCTTCTACTGGCGGCGTCGCCTCGGCCAGCCAGTCCCGCAAGTTTTGATCAAAACTTGATCATTTGTACAGTAAGATTTCTGTAACCTTTGGTAGAAAACCAAAAGTGTGGTTTTGTTGCACCTCATTGCGCCGCAACGCATTGCAGGAAAATAGCGTTTCGCCTTTAGTTATGCCCACATAACTGCAACTATCTCTTCAGCCGCTGATTTCCTCACTGTTTTATTTTGATACAGGTGATCACATTGCAGCCGTATTGCCCAACGTCGAAAATCCAAGCTTTGAACAAATTATGGATCAAAGTGATTCGCAGCGGACATTCAGGATGCGCTCGGCTAATGTGTTACTGAACCGTTGGCAGTTTGCGAGGAACCGATGAAATATCTGCACACCATGATCCGCGTATCCAATCTGGATGCATCTTTGGATTTCTTCATCAACAAGCTTGGTTTTGCTGAGCAGCGCCGATATGAAAATGAAAAAGGGCGTTTTACCCTGGTGTTCGTAGCAGCTCCGGAAAGCCCTGATGCCCCCATTGAACTTACCTACAACTGGGATCCTGAAGACTACACGGGTGGCAGAAATTTCGGCCACTTGGCAATTGAAGTTGACAATGTCTATGACTATTGCGCAAAATTGCAAGCGGCAGGCCTCACCATCAACCGCCCGCCGCGCGAGGGCCGCATGGCGTTCATCAAATCACCTGATGGCATCTCGATAGAAATCCTGCAGAAGGACGGGGCCTTGCCGATTGCTGAGCCCTGGGCCAGCATGGCGAATGTGGGGAGTTGGTAAGTTCTCTCGGTGCAGCTTGCTGCTGCCATGGTAAGTTAGATTGAAAGGCAGTGGCATATCATGGCCGATAAGGCACCCCCGGGATGGGTCTATAATCAAACCGTAAAAATGTTTGCAACACCGGGTGATCCGCCGGTGGAAAGCCCGGCTGAGCTTGAATCCTATTGGGGCCGCGCCTGGGGCATCAGCAATGATGTGGGCCGAATCCGTTCGGTGCTGGTGCATAGGCCCGGCAGTGAGATGGAAGTCGTTGATCCCGCCAAACGAATTGAAAGCATTGGTTCGTTTGGGGATTTGGAGGCCGGCTGGTATTTCCAAAGCGATACAGTGCCGCCAATTGCAGACATGCAGGCCCAGCACGACATGCTGGTGGCGGCGCTCAGGGTGCATGGCGTTGAGATTCACTATATTGAAGGCGATGCTGGCACCAGGCTCAAGTCCTGTTACACGCGCGATCCGCTGATCATGGTGAAGGGGGGCGCCATTGTCTGCCGTATGGGAACGCGGATAAGGCGCGGCGAGGAACTGGCCGTTACGCGCACTTTGGCGAAGTTGGGCGTTCCGATCCTGCGCACGCTGTCCGGCACTGCCTTGATGGAAGGCGGCAGTTTCGCCTGGATCAATGATCGCACTGCTGTCATTGGCTGCGGCATCCGGGTTAACCGTGAGGGCGCTGAACAGGTTGGCGAAGTGCTCAGGCGGCAAGGCGTTGAACTGCTGATCATTGATCTGGTTGGCTATGACATACACATTGATGGATCGTTCCAGATGATCGACAAGGATCTGGCAATCGTTGATCCTTTCGGGCTGCCTTATTCATTCCTGGAAAAACTCAAGGCGTTGAAAATTCAAACCGTCGAAATTTCACCCGCTGACGACAAGTGGATCATCAATTCACTGGCCGTTGCGCCGGGCGAACTTCTGATGCCGGAAGGCGCCACCAACCAGACGCTGGACGCACTGGCAGCGCATGGCGTCAAATGGACTGTCGTGCCCTACGGGAAGATGCAACTCAACGGCGGCGGAATTCATTGCTCCACCACCCCGCTCATTCGCGATCCCGTATAGAGAGTGCTTAAACGGATGGCTACCAGAGGCCCGGAACTTCTTGCGCCTCATCGTTGCCGGGCCACGGCGGCATGGTCACGCCAATCGCTTCCAGTGGTTCTTCGCCATCATTGCGAAACTGGAAATGCGTGCCGGCTGGAACCGAGAACGAAATTCCCGGATAGACTTCAATTGTCTCTTCGGTGGTTTCATTCTTGCGCCAGAAGCGCCCCTGCCCGCAGGTTATGAACCACAGTTCTTCAACTGTGCGGTGGGCCACTGCTTTGGAGACATGGCCCGGCGGCAATTCGAAGTGCGCCATGGAGCCCCGCGATGAGCTTGCAAGAATGCGAACATCTGAACCATCGGGCGCCGTGGCATCCGGTTCCTCATTCAATTCGCGCGTGATGAATTCACCCGTCATGGCATGAGCTGCCCGCCATTGACCTCAATCACTTGCCCAGTGACATAGCCTGACGCCTTGTCGCTGGCGAGATAGAGGAATGTTCCCGCGCAATCATCGGCCGCGCCGAGTTTTCCCATGGGAATTGTCTTGCGCATGGCTTCGCGTCTTTCGGCAGTTGAGAACCGATCATGGAATGATGTGTGGATGGTGCCGGGCGAAACACAATTGACACGGATGTTGTGATCAACCAGTTCGCGCGCGCAGGTTTTTGAGAAGGCCGACACAAAAGCTTTCGCCGCGCCGTAGACAGATGCGCCAGGGCCACCGCCATTGCGGGCGGCGATGGAACTCACATTGATGATGTTGCCACTGCCCTGTTTCTTCATCTGGTCAGCGGCGATGCGGCAGCAGTGAATGAGCTGGCGGCAGTTCAGATCGAAGATGCGGTCGATGAGATCATCGTCCAGGTCTTCCAGATTGGTTCTGGCCACCAGGCTGCCAGCATTGTTGACGAGCACATCAAGGCGGCCAAAGCGGCTCATCGCTTCGTTGATCAGTTTCTGCGGCGCGCCTGCCTCGGTAAGATCGAGTTTCATGGTGGCGATGGCCGCGGCCTCGATGGCTTTCATTTTCTCGCCGCCACCCAGATATTGCGCCAGCACTCTGGCGCCACAGGCGGCGAACGCCAGAGACGCCGCCCCGCCAATGCCCGTCACTCCACCAGTGACCACCACGGCCTTGCCTTTTAGATCGTCGAACATTGATTCAACACTCCCATTTCAGGCTACAGTGCCTGAAACGGAAGAATATCGCTATGCCCTGAGCAAAAGGTCTACTGTGTGGTCGTCGTGGCAGGAGCCTCAGGGGTCGCTGCTGGAGCCGCTGGGGCCTCGGTGGTTGCCGGGGCCGCTGGAGCCTCGGTGGCAGCCGGGGCCGTGGCCTCAGGCGCCATCGTGCCGCCGCCAAACAAACCCGCAGCCCATGCGATGACGACTACCGCAACAACCGCGACTACGCCCCAAATTATCTTGTTGTTTTGCATGATAGCAACCTCTCCATTTTGCATAATTGCGCCGCAGGCCAGAGTTTAGCGGCAATTGTGGTGAGAAATTGACGCTGGCTGGAACCCTTTGGGCTCAAGCCGTCATGGCCTGCCCGAGAGGCGGGCCTGGGTTCTTGGCAGGCAACTGCTGCGACAACTGACGCACCGCCAGGTCACTGACTACTTCATGATAAGGCTTTGCTTTTCCAAAGAGATACCCCTGCATGAGAACGCAGCCTTCTCGCGACAATGCATCGGCCTGAGACTGGGTTTCCACACCCTCGGCCACAACGTCAATGCCCAGATCGCGCCCCATGCCAAGGACAGCCCGAATGATGGCGATATTGGCAGGAAATTCCAGCATGCCCGCCACGAATGATTGATCAATTTTCACTTCCTTGAAGGCAAACCGCTGCAGATAACTCAGCGAAGAGTAGCCGGTGCCGAAATCATCGAGGGCAAGCATGACACCCATGTTCTGCAGTTCATCAAGCACTTTTTCCGCAATCAGTTCGCTCGAGAGAATCACTGTTTCGGTTATTTCGAGAAGCAGGCGTTTTGGATCCAGTTTTGTCTCGTCAAGAACCTGGCGCAACTCGGACAATATGCTGGATGAACGGAACTGATTGGATGAGACGTTTACCGCCATCATGATGTTTGGAGGCACGATTGCCGCATGCCTGCAGGCCTGGGCAATCGCCCAATTGCCGAGCTCAGGCATCAATCCGGCGTCCTCCGCGAACGGAATGAAATGCGACGGCAGAAGCAGGCCGCGTCTCGGGTGGTTCCACCGCATCAATGCCTCAAAGCCGGCTGTCGCACCCGTCGTGCTATTGATAATGGGCTGATAGTACATTTCCAGTTCGCCGTTTGCGATGGCAGCGCCCATCTCGCGCTCGACCTCCTTGCGGAGCAAGTTGCTTGACCTCAACTCAGCGTCAAATATCCGGAAGCCGCCCCGTCCCTTTGCCTTCACCTGGTACAACGCCATATCGGCATTCGTCAGGAGTTCCCCAAAATCCCGGGCATGGTCGGGAAACGTCGCGACACCGACGCTTGCGCCTACGATGACATTCTGGCCATTGGCCGACATCGGCTCGCGCATGGTCTCGACAATTCTTCTGGCAAGCGCGCCTGCATCATCCGAAGTGTTCACACCCTGCTGCAGAATGGCAAACTCATCTCCGCCGAGACGGGCCACCACAGCATCCTTGCCGGCAAGTGATTGCAATCGCTCCGCCGCGGTTGCCAGAACAACATCGCCCGTGGCGTGGCCCAGGAGATCGTTGACTTCCTTGAACCGGTCAAGGTCTATGCTGTAAAGTGTGCAGGGTATCTTGCGAGGTTTGGTTGCCGTTTCGATTTCCCTCAGAAAGCGGAAGCGGCTCGCGGCGCCGGTAAGCGCGTCCAGATTCGCTTCACGCTCGATAATCGCCATGGTTGCGACCCGTTCCGATGCATCCTGAATGGTTCCTTCGATAAAGATCGGATTTCCCGCAGCATCGCGAACATACCAGGCATTTTCGGTTATCCATATCCTTTCGCGGGTGCGATGGCGAAAGACCTCGGAAACAAGATCCTTCACGCGCCCCTCTTCGCGCATCAGGCGCTTGAACTCGCCAGAACGATTGGGATCAACATACCAGGCGCCGTGAGAACCTGTCACCGCCTGTATATATTCGTCCTCGGTCTGATAGCCGTTGAAGATCGCGAGCGCGGGATTGCAACGCACGGGCGTGCTGTCCAAATGGTCGCGATAGATGCCGCATACCGCATTTTGAAACAGGCTGCGGTATTCGACTTCCGCCATCTTCTGGGCTTCACTGTGTTCATGATCAAAATTGATGTCTTCAATGACAATGGCAACCTCGCCGCCGTCCAGGCGCCTGGAATGCAGTTTGGCGAAGCGGCGGCTGGAAAGCTCAATCAACTCAATATCGTCACTGTCATCGGATCGCAGAATTCTGAGCCGCGCGAACGCCGGCGTTATTTCTGCTGCTTTAAAAGGATGGTTAATGGCGCTGGCAGGCAGGCCCAGAATTTTCAGCGCGAACTCATTCAGGAAATGGACCACGCCGTTCGCACTGACCCGCGCAACACCGTATTGGACAGCGGCGCGCGCCTCGTGCCTGGTGCCGCTCGAAGCGATACCGAGCAAAGCGGTGATGGCAGGGTCGATCTGGGTCGGCGCTGGGGGCGCTAAAGTCAAGGACAAAGCCTCTCGGTTGACGTTCACTGTCACAATTCCCCATGCGTGATTGAGGCTATTCGCCCCGCCTGGGCAGACCATAGAGGCAAGCATTTCCGGGATAGTTAATCCAATACCAGCAAGTACGGGGATGGAAAACCATCCGTTAACATTCCCGCATGCATTGTTGGCAACTGGCGCGAACACGCTGGCAGAGCGCCCGTTGAAGCGTCCATGATCGATCTGCGGCCATTGTCATGAGAAATTTGGCGCGCCGGACAGGATAAAACTGGGCACCGCTATGTCATTGTATGTGCTACTTAATTCCTTGACAACGCCTGCCTGTCACGTGCAGACGTCTTTCTCGGTGACTATCTTTGCAGCGACCTCCGTCGTTGCCTGATCGTCATTTCCGGCCACTAGACGGGTATCGGCGGCGCACCACTGCAAACCGTCCTCTTGCCAAATCACTGCTATGGTCATGAAAAGTCTCCGGCAACGAGGTCAGCTGTCAGGTTCTGGGAAGCGCGCGGCTAGCGAAGTCCATCGCATCCTTCAGAACCACGTGCGCCTCCGCGATAAGTGTCGCATCGCGCTCCCATTGTCCCTCCGGCCCGCCGGTGAACTTCCCGCCATGGATGTAACTATTGCGCACCCGGCAGACGCCATTGATCACGAGTTGCGCGACGTTGGCCAATGGTGCCGGGTTTGGAGGCGACCATTGCATGTTAGCGAGAAGCCGCCGGGGCGGGTGGCCGATCAAAGTCTTCGCAATCTCTGTTGCTACAACATGCTCGAAAAATCTGGTGCCCAGATCCTTGGCGAATAGATCCCAGTCCGCCTCCGCCACCTCCTTGTTTTTCCCAGGTAGCCGTTGCGCTTGAGTACACACTCCAACTGCCGAAAATCAGTAACGAACGCTTCCGCCTCCTTGTACGGATTCACCATGCCCTTCTCCCTGGCTGTCAGCTTAGCGGAAGAAGGCGAAAGCTTCACGGGTTCTTCGCCAGAATGTCGTCAATCGCAGCCGAGACCCACTGAGTTATGAGTGCGCGGGCTTCCCATAATTCCATTGGGCGCTTGTGGGACTTGTTCTTATCATTGGGGTGATGCCTTTCCCCGGCATTTGCCGTCTGGGTAAAGCGCTTGATCTCGCTGTTCGATATGTCGCCATTCGGCATATTCCGGACAGCCTCATAAGCCTTGTACAGCTCGAACCAGCCAAACTTGCCCGCCAGGTAGCGCAGGGCGCTGCCGATCTCGGGCTGCAAAGCCTCCGCGCGCATCCACAGCTGCACCCTGGATGGTGCGGCAGGCGGCTCGATCACATTGCCCTGCGCGTCTTTCAATGTCATCTCGACAATCCCGCCGTGCAAGCGCACCGTAGCGGGTTCCACTTCCAGATAATGATGTTTGCGGGGCAGGCCGCTCGGGACGAACTCGATAACCGACCCGTTGGTGACGGGATCGGTGTCGGCGTTCTTTGACATCGCCACGTTCAGGGTGCTGAACAACCGCTTGGCCACCCGATGAACCTCTTTCGAAGTCGCGATCCCGTCGAAGGTGGATGATCGCAGGGCCAGATAGTCGCCGCGTTCGTCCTTGACCTCTTCGACGAAGGGATCGAAAGGCGGCTTCAGCAGTATGCGCCACGCCTTCTGATCTTCCTCCGGGCCGTTCAGCTCTACGCCCCACCCGTTACTCACCTGGCCCAACTCTATTGCTCCTGAAATCCTTCGAAGTCTGAAGTCCGCCGGACACAAACTTCGTTCCCAACTATTTTTCAACTGATCGATCTTGCAGTATCCAACAAACGGCCGCAAGCGATGCGATGGGCAGGTCGAAGCGCCTACTGAGGAGAGTGCTTTGGAGCCAACAACGGTCCGTGGCGACCAGTTTTGTTCTAGAGTGGTAGAAATTTGGCGCGCCCTACGGGAGTCGAACCCGTCTTTACAACGTGAAAGGCTGTCGTCCTAACCGATAGACGAAGGGCGCGCTGAGGCCGCGTCTATAACGGGGTTCGCCGGGTCTGGCAAGCCTCACAAAATGCGCGCGACATCCTCAATTTGGATCGATGGAACGCGCTTTGCGCCCCATTCATCAATGCTCAGCCGGCCAGCAAAATGAAGCGGCAATTTGCGCTCGGTGAGCAGCAATTCGCCCATTTCCGTACCCATGGCGCGAAAGGCGATGGCCTTGATTTTCGCGCCATCGGCAGACGCCAGGGTGCAGCGGATGTGGTCGCTTCCGGCGGGGTCGGCATAGATGACGCGGTGCGCCGGGAAGGCAAACATCGGCGATGGATGGGCCGCGCCATAGGGGCCCGCCTGCTCCAGCAGCTCAATGAGTTCCAATGTGGCGCCGGAGGCTGAAAGCGCGCCATCGATGGGCAACACATTTTCGGCGGCGCCGGAAACTGCGCCCGCCAGTTTCTCTTCCATGAAGCTTCTGAAATCGGCGAGTTTTGAAATTTCGACCGTGAGGCCTGCCGCCATGGCATGGCCGCCGCCCTTGACGATGATGCCAGCCTCAAAAGCAGCGCGGATGGCGGCGCCGATATCCACCCCCATTATGGAGCGGCCAGAGCCTCTGGCCAGGCCGGTCTTGGCATTGCTGGCGAGCACGAAGCTGGGCAATTGGTAGCGTTCTTTCAGGCGCGCGGCGGCGAGGCCCGCGACGCCCGGGTGCCAGCCTTCGTTGGCGACGACGAGAACTGAGCCGCGTCGCTCTTTGCCAAGCGATGCTTCGGCCTGGATCGCCGCGGCGTCAACGACGCGAAGTTCTATTGCCTGGCGCTGGCGATTGAGCAATTCCAATTCCTGGGCCAGTTGATTGGCCCTGCCCTTGTCGCGTGTTGTCAGAAGTTCGAGCGCCATGTCCGCATGGCCCACGCGGCCGGCCGCATTCAGCCGCGGGCCCAGCACAAACCCCAGCGCGTAAACGTCCGGGCTGCGCTTGAGGCGGGCGATATCAGCCAGTATGGATAGGCCGAGGTTTTCGCGGCGCGCCATGATTTTCAGCCCCTGGGTCACATAGGCGCGGTTCAGGCCTTTGAGGGGAACAACATCGCAGACCGTGGCGAGGGCCACAAGCTCAAGCCATTGCAGCATGTTGGGTTCGGGGCGGGTTTCTGAATACCAGCCCTGGGCGCGCAGGAGCTTGTTCACCGTTGCGATGAGGATCATCACCACACCTGCGGCGCAGAGATAGCCAAAGCCCGACACGTCATCCTGGCGGTTTGGATTGATCACCGCATAGGCCTCGGGGAGAATTTCACCCGCCTGGTGGTGATCGACGATGATGGTTGTGAAGCCAAGCTCGGCGGCGTGCGCCAGGGGATCATGGGCCAGCACGCCGCAATCCAGTGTGAGGAGCAGCGCGCAGCCCTGCTCGCGCAAAAGCTTCACCGCATGCTCGCTGGGGCCGTATCCTTCCGTCAGGCGGTCCGGCACATGCACGATGGCGTCGGAACCCACGGCGCGGAGGAACAGCTTGAAGATGGCTGCCGAGGAAACCCCATCGACATCATAGTCGGAGATGATGCCGATTGAGGTTTTCGCCATGATGGCGTTGGCCAGATATTGCGCGCCCTTCTCCATGTCCTTCAGGGCCGAGGGTTGCGGCATGAGGGTTCGGATCGTGGGATTGAGAAAAGCTTCCGCCTCATCCAGCGCCACGCCGCGCGCCGCCATGACGCGGCCAAGGATTTCGGGCAGCTCATGGCGCTGCGAAATGGCTTCGGCGAGCCGCTCATCCTGCAGCCGCGCCACCCAGCGCCTGCCGCTTGCAGAGCAATCAACTTTGAGGAAATTCTGAGGCGTCACAGGCGCTCAATGCGGATGAGGCGGGGCTTGCTGGCCACGTGGCCATCCTGTTCGATTTTTGAAATGGCGGCGCGGATCGAGGTTTCCAGCGTGTCGTGGGTGATGAGGATGAAGGTGGCGGTTTCACGCTGCAAATCCTTGCTGGGCTTGCCGCGCTGCACGATGCTTTCAATGGAAATTCTCTGGTCGGCGAGAATGCGCGCGATGGCCGCCACCGCGCCCGGCCTGTCAACCAGTTCAAGCGCCACATAGTAGCCGCCCTCGTGGGCCTTGTTGGGCGCCTGCCTGTAGGGCTTGAGCTTTGCGGCGGGAATGCCGAAGGCGGGACGCAGGTTGCCGCGCGCGATATCAATAATGTCGGAGAGCACGGCGGAGGCCGTTGGGTGCGCGCCTGCGCCCCGGCCCTCCAGCATGAGATCGCCGGCGAAATCGCCTTTCACCACGACCGCGTTGAAAACACCGTCGGTGTCAGACACGGGCGAGCCCTTGGGCACGAGTGTGGGATGCACGCGTTGCTCGACGCCTTCCGCATGGGAAACGGCGACGCCGAGCAGCTTGATCTTGTAGCCCATGTCGCTGGCGTTGCGGATGTCGTCAAGGGTGATGGCTTCGATGCCTTCAATCTCGATGGCTTTCAAATTCACTTCCGTCCCGAATGCCAGCGCCGTGACAACCGCCAGCTTGTGGGCGGTGTCGAAGCCGCCGATGTCAAATGTGGGGTCGGCCTCGGCGTAGCCCAAATCCTGCGCCTCCTTCAAAACTTCCTTGAAGCTTCGGCCTTCATTGGCCATTTTGGTGAGAATGTAATTGCAGGTGCCGTTCATGATGCCGAACAGCTTGGTGACGCGGTTGCCGGCCAGGCCTTCGCGCAAAGCCTTGATGATGGGGATGCCGCCGGCGACCGAGGCTTCAAAATTCAGCGCCACCCCTTTGGCCTCCGCCGCGCGGGCGAGCGCTGCGCCATGGTGGGCAAGAAGCGCCTTGTTGGCGGTGATGACATGCTTTCCGCTGGCGATTGCCGCTTCGACGGCAGATTTCGCTGGATCGCCTTCGCCTCCCATCAGTTCCACGAACACGTCAATGCCGGGCGACTTGGCGAGGCCCACGGGATCATCAAACCATTTCAGCCCCGCAAGATCGTGGCCCCGGTCCTTTGCCTTGTCGCGGGCTGAAACGGCTGTGACGGCAATGGCAACGCCTGCCCGGTCGGCCAAAAGCGCTTCATGTTTCCGGATAATATCCAGCACGCCAACACCCACGTTGCCGAGGCCTGCGATGCCGATGCGGAGTGTGTTGGCCATATGAACTCTCTGGTTAGCTGATCACCGTCTTATGGCCGGGGCGGTCTCATTTTGCAAGAAAGGGCGCAAGTGCATGTCTGAGGCGGGATTCCGGCCTGCAAGTTGAGCGAGATCAATTTAGATTTCCGGGAATCCAATACTGGTTGCGGCCATGTCTGCGACATTGCGGCTTTTGATTCTCCTTGGTGCTTTGCATGGGTTGGCCGTTGTTGCAACGGCCGCGGAAAATGTTGCTGCCGGTGGCCAGCAACTGGTCGAGGCCAATTGCGCCATATGTCATGCGATCGGCAAAACCGGGACAAGCCCCTTTGCGCCCGCTCCACCGTTTCGCGAAGTGGCACTGAACTACACGCAGGAAGAACTGGTTGACGGTTTCATGGAAGGGCTTGCGGTGCGCCACAAGGCCATGCCGGATTGGGTGATGACAATGGAACAGGCAGAATCTATTGCCGCCTATATCTTGAGCATCACCCCAACTGACGGCAGCCCTGCTGCCGCCACCGGTCATGACATTATGTCCAAGAACTGCGCCCGTTGCCATAACATCGAGGCCACGGGGAACAGTCCCCTTGCCAAGGCCCCGACGTTTCGTGACGTGATGAAGCGCTATGACGCCAGCAATCTGGAGGAGGCCCTGGCGGAAGGCATCGTGACGGGCCACAACGAAATGCCGGAATTCACTTTCGAAGCGGACCAGATTGCCGCCATCGTCGCCTATCTTTCCACCCTGCAGAAGAAGTGATCCGGACTGGATTTGAGAAAGCTGGAGGCCCAGGGACTTGCTCGCAAATCTTTCATTGGCAACCGCCATGGTGATTTTAACTGTCACTATCCACTTTGCCGGGTTGCTGGCGCTGCTGCGCATCTTGCGCACCCGCGGCGGCGGGTTTCGCGCCCATGAAAGCCTGCCGGGGCAAGGCGCTCTCATCATCATCGTGGTGCTGGGCCTGTTTGCGATCCACACTTTGGAAGTGTGGCTCTACGCCTTGGGCTATCTGGCTATCGGCGCCATCAATGACTTTGAATCGGCGCTTTACTTTTCCACCGTCACGTTCGCGTCACTGGGATACGGCGACATCGTTTTGAGTCCGGCCTGGCGCATTTTTGGCGCCATCGAGGCGGTCAACGGATTGATCCTGCTGGGCTGGTCAACCGCTTTTCTGATTTCGCTCATGAGCAGGCTGCGCTCGCTCGAGCACGACTGGCTGGAACCGGGCGGCCCGTAAAGCTACTCCGCCTGATAGCGCACGAAGGCGAACCGCCTGCTGTCAGGGCACCAGCAGGGGACGTTCATGGTCCCCTGGCCGCCGAACGCGGCGAGCAGGGTTTTTGGGGTTCCGCCGCTGGCTGGCATCAGGCGGAGTTCAATGTTTTTGTCGCGGGGGTGGCCTCGCGTTGCATTCTCATAGGCGACGTAGACGATGTGCTGGCCGTCGGGCGAGGGATGGGGGAACCAGTTGACACGCTCGTCATTGGTCATCTGCTGGGGGGTGCTGCCGTCTGGCCTGATACGCCAGAGCTGGACAGAGCCCTTGATTTCGCCGTTGAACCACATCCATTCGCCATCCGGCGTATAATCCGGGCCATCGCAGTGGTCGAAGTCCCGGGTGACCTGGAATTCCGGGCCGCCGCCCACGGGACAGGTGTGGATTTGAAAAGAGGGACCGCGCTTTGCAACATAGGCCAGGGTTTTTCCATCGGGCGACCAGCCGTGCCAATAGGATGGCGATTTGCCCTGCACCAGTATGGGCGCACCGCCGCCAAAGGGAAGCGTGTAGATGCGGCTTCCGCCCGCTTCAAAGGAATCGCTGATCACCAGCATTCTGCCATCAGGCGATATGCCGTGGTCGTTGTTGCATCGGGTGGCGAGCCCCGTGTCGATTTTGATCATCTCCGGGTTTTTCAGATCCACCGCGTAGAGGTGGCCTTCGCCATTGACGACGAGGGAGCCGCCATCGGGGGTCCAATTCGGGGCTTCAATAAGGCGTTGTGTTTTCAGCAGCGATTGCACGGCGCCGGAGGCCAAATCATAAATTGCGATTTCACTTCGCACGGGCGGAGCCTGCCTGCCGCGCGAGCGCTGCTGAAATGCGCTGCCATTCTGCGGCGATGTTTTCGGCGCGTTTCTCGCCAACTCGCCGATACCAGTAGGCGGCGTTTCCGGTGTCGCCCTCGATCCAGTGGGCCAGGGCATGAACGAGGTCATAGGCGTGGGTGCCTTCCTTCGCCTGGCAGATTTCATGGGCTTTTTGCCATTCAGGGCCCATCGCCAAATTACCCTGCCTCAACCACCACAACGCCTGCTGCGGCGGCGATAGATCGCTCGGAGGTTGGTTTGGCGAAGCCATGGCGCCAATCTTCGCACGCCATGGCAACGCGCCACAAGTCAAATGAGGGTTCACGTTTTATGAGGATGCGCGCGGCGCCTATTGGAAATCACCCATCGGGGACTGACATCGGCGTCGGAAAAAACCGTCGCAAAAGCGTGGGGATTACCTAGGCGCTTAAAGCGGAATGACTCTTTATTGACCCGGAGTCTTCCTCCCCCTTGTGGGGAGGGCTGGGGTGGGGGTCGGGCGGTGGTGACAGAAGAGGTTCAAACAACATGCGGTGGGTTCGGAGCGCCCCCCACCCTTAATCCCTCCCCACAAGGGGGAGGAAGATCTTTGGCGATTCCATCTGATGGCATCTCGCTCTAGTGCAAGAAAATTCCTTGAACAGGACGCAATGGATTTTTCCTCAAACTTTGCTATATTCTCCCCATGACAAAGCTCGAACAAATCAAACTGGCCATCGCCGCCTTGCCCCATGACGACATCGTCGCCTTGGCCGACTGGTTTGCGGAATTTCATGCCGATCTGTGGGACAAGCAGATTGCAGCGGATGCGGAAGCAGGCCGGCTCGATAAATTTGCCGCCGAGGCTCTTGCCGATCACAAGGCCGGTCGCACCACACCTCTGTGAAGCATTTCACCGACATCGCTTTTTGAAAGCTTTTTAAAAACGCCCTTAGTCACCGTTGTGTCGCATGGCCGCATTTGCGAATTGGTTAACTAGTTGTTAACTGCTTCGCAGGGAGAACAGATACATGAAAACAATATATACCATCGGCTACGAAGGTACTGATATTGAACGATTTGTTCAAACCCTGAAGGCCGTTGGGATCAAGACTCTGGCAGATGTTCGTGCAGTGGCGCTATCCCGTAAGAAGGGATTTTCAAAGAATGCTCTTAAGACGCGGCTGGAAGATGAGGGCATCGAATACCTTCATTTTGTTGCGTTGGGCGATCCCAAGCCTGGCCGAGAAGCGGCTCGTGCAGGAAATCACGACCTATTTCGAAAGATCTATTCAAAACATCTGTCAGGTGAAATTGCGCAGGCATCACTGGCAAAACTAAGCAAAACCGTAACGATAGCGCCTACCTGCTTGCTTTGCTTTGAACGCGACCCTATCGTGTGTCATCGATCAATCATAACCCAGAAGTTGATTTCCTCTGGATTCAATATTTTTGATTTATACGGTGACAGTCCCGCCCGCTATGTCAATTTCGCCAAAAAGCTCCCGCGTTACAATTCTCGTGAAGGCGCTGCCGCAGCCTAGCAAGCAGTACGGCGAAACCGTCTGCTGTGCAGGCGTTACACGTGAAGGACATTGGAAGCGACTCTATCCGATTAGATTTCGTCACCTCCAAGACGGTCAAATTTTCAAGCGTTGGAATTGGGTAAAATTCGATTATCGCGAACCAACTCGTGACAAGCGTGAAGAAAGTTGCCACGCCTACGAGGAGACAATTAGTGTGGACGGCGTGTTCCCTGAAAGGGAAAGGTCGTTGTTCTTCAATCGGATCATTGTGGGCTCTGCTGAACACGCAGCCGCTAAAGGCCAATCCCTCGCGCTAGTTCGCCCTCGAAACACCAAGTTCAGTTTCAAGGCAAAATCCAAAGATGAGATTGCGAAAAGCAAAGAGGCCTTTCAACAGGCGGCCCAGCAGGAATCTTTTTTCGATCAAAAGTTGGCTGACTTAGACCCATCACCATACGAATTCAGATTTAATTTTGAAGACGATAGTGGACAACACTCGTACCAAGACGGCGATTGGGAAACACATGCAATGTTTTTCAATGAGCGAAATCGATCATCTGAACAAGAAGCCCTTCGATGGATGAACGAAGTTTTCAACGAACGCTATCCCAAGCAGGGAATGGTCTTTGCTTTAGGGAACATGGCAAAACGTCCACAAACCTGGCAGCTCTTAGCATTACAGTTGCCTTTTCTGCAAGTTTCTGAATCTATGGGCAACCATGATTCGGAGATCGTGGACGCGCGCGGCGTCGATTGAAGAGACGCTTGCGTTATGGGCGG
>VFJY01000154.1 GCA_009885825.1 Rhodobiaceae bacterium
ACAACAATGTTGATCAAGCCCTGAAAGTCCTCAAGAAAAAGATGCAGCGCGAGGGCATTTTCCGCGAAATGAAGCTTCGCGGACACTTTGAAAAACCGTCAGAAAAGAAAGCTCGCGAGAAGGCGGAAGCAGTGCGCCGTACGCGCAAGCTGGCCCGCAAGAAATTGCAGCGCGAAGGCCTGCTGCCCATGCCCAAGAAGATCGAAAAGCCCAAGCGCTTTGGCGCAGGTGGTGGCGCCGGAGCTGGTGGCGGTTTCTAGCGTTTTCCAGTTTAAAGTTTTTGGGCCGTGGATTTGATAGATCTGCGGCTTTTTCTTTAGAGGCGATGCCATGGTCACGTTGCATGAAAGCTGGAAGGCACCGCTTGCCCGCGAGTTTGATGCGCCTTACATGGCGGCTCTCAAGGAATTTCTGGTGGCAGAGAAGGCCGGCGGCAAACGTATTTTTCCCAAAGGTTCCGAATGGTTCCATGCATTGGATACCACGCCACTTGAACAGGTTCGCGTGATGATCCTGGGCCAGGACCCCTATCATGGTGAAGGCCAGGCGCACGGACTTTGTTTTTCGGTGAAGCCTGGTGTTAAGCCTCCACCATCACTCGTCAATATTTACAAGGAAATGAAAAGCGATCTTGGCGTGGAGCCGCCCTCCCACGGAAATCTTGAAGCTTGGACACGGCAAGGCGTTTTGCTGCTCAATTCGGTCTTGACTGTTGAAGCAGGACTGGCGGCATCGCATCAGGGCAAGGGCTGGGAGCGCTTCACGGACGCGGTGATCCGGCTGGTCAACGATCAGCCAAGACCGGTGGTGTTCATTCTGTGGGGGGCCTACGCCCAGCGCAAGGCCGCCTTCGTTGATCGCCAGCGGCATCTGGTGGTGGCATCGGCGCACCCCTCGCCGCTGTCGGCACATAATGGTTTTTTTGGTTCGAGGCCGTTTTCAAAGGCGAATGAGTTTTTGGTGGCCAGGGGGCAGGAGCCGATAGACTGGACCCTGCCCAAAATCTGATGCCTTTCGCTCAATCACCCTGTCACTTACCTCTCGCTGTCCAGATGAACCAGGAGAGCATCAGCATAACGGCCACCCGCAGCAGCACCTTTTGGAACGGCCTTTTCGATTTTTGCCAAATCGTCTTTTGAGAGAGCAACATCAAGAGCGCCCAAGGATTCATTCAGTTGGTTACGCTTGCGTGAGCCAATCAGTGGAGTGATATCAGGACCTTTTGCTGCCACCCTGGCGATGGCGATTTGAGCCACCGTCATATTTTTAGCCTGCGCAATGCCTTGCAGCGCTTCCACGAGGGCCAGGTTTTTGTCAACGTTTTCCTGCTGGAAGCGTGGGCTATATTTACGGAAATCGGCGGTGGTTTCTTGGCCTTTTTGCCAATGACCGCTGATTAAACCGCGTGACAAAACACCGTAAGCTGTAATGCCAATGCCGAGTTCACGACAAGCTGGCAGGATTGCATCCTCGATGCCGCGAGAAAGTATGGAATACTCAATTTGCAGATCGGCAATTGGGTGGACAGCAGCAGCGCGCCGGATATTTTCAACGCCGAGCTCAGAAAGGCCGATGTGACGTACGTAACCGGCCTTCACCATATCAGCAATAGCACCAATAGTTTCTTCGATAGGAACGTCAGAATCGAGACGGGCAGGCCGGTAAACATCAATGTAATCGAGGCCGAGTCTTTGCAATGAATAGCTCAGGAAATTTTTGATTGCGGCGGGTCTGGCATCCACTCCTGTCCAGCCGCCAGCGGGATCACGGAGTGCCCCAAATTTTACGCTGATAACTGCTTTGTCACGCTTGTGCCCTTTCAGGGCTTCCCCAATGAGCGCTTCATTGTGGCCGACGCCATAGAAATCGCCCGTATCGATGAGGGTTATACCGGCATCAATTGCAGCATGGATTGTGCTGAGGCTTTCGCTCCGATCTGACGGGCCATAGATGCCTGACATTCACATACAGCCGGGGCCAAGAACGGAAACCATGGGGCCTGTGGTTCCGAGTTTTGAATATTTCATTTTCATGTCTCCTGTTGGTGTTGAGTTGGGCCCTATTACTGCGCATTTGTTTGTGCGATAATCCGTCTAGTATCGAACAGGGTGTACGGATAATCGAACAATGAAGCGGTTGCCCCTTGCCGATCTCGAAGCCTTTGCGGCCGTTGCCGAAGCGAGAAGTTTTCGGAAAGCTGCAATTTTGCGGGGAATTTCCCCGACCTCATTGAGCGACGCTTTGCGGCGGCTTGAGGCAAACCTGGGCTTGAGATTGCTGACACGCACGACACGGAGTGTTACGCTAACGGATGCTGGGCGGCGACTTTTGGCCGGGCTATCACCCGCGCTTAGCGATATTTCACAGGCACTTGAAGAGCTTAAAGTTTCGGAAGGTGCGCTCACAGGCACACTCAGGCTGAATGTTCCCACAATTGTCGCTCGTGTCATTCTTCCACCAATCATAACGCCATTCATGAAAGCCAACCCCGGCTTGAAAATAGAGGTAACAGCCAAGGACAGCTTCGTTGATGTATTTGCCGAAGGATTTGATGCGGGCGTCCGTTATGACGAGCGCCTGGAGCTTGATATGATTGCAGTGCCGATTGGCCCCCGCACACAGCGGTTTGTGGTCGCGGCATCGCGGTCCTATTTCAAAACCCACGGGCAGCCCGAACACCCAGAGGATCTTCTGAAACATATCTGCACTCGGCATCGCTTTCAAAGTGGTGCCGTGCCTGCATGGGAATTTGAGCGTGGTGGTGTGTCGCTGCGTGTTGATCCGCCAAGCTGCCTCATGGTGAATTCCATCGATATGGAGTTGCACGTGGCCCGCGCCGGTTTGGCGATTATTGCAACGTTTGAGGAGTTTCTGCGGGCCGATATCGCTACAGGCAAACTGCACCCAATTCTTGAAGACTGGTCTTCACCGTTTAGCGGGCCGTATCTGTATTATCCAAGCCGCAAGCACATGCCTTCACCGCTTCGGGCCTTTATCGATTTTATAAAAACCAAGCCATAATCAGGCGCCGATGACTTTTTTCGCCGCCGCCAGCTCCTTTTTGATCAGCGGCAGCAGGTCGGCGTTGGCGGCGATGATGTTGCCGGTTTGCAAAGGGTTGGCATCGGTGTCGCAGTCGCTGGTAAAGCCACCAGCCTCACGCACCAGCAAAACACCAGCTGCCAGATCCCAGGGGTGGAGATTGCGCTCCCAAAAAGCATCAAGGCGTCCGGCTGCCACAAATGCCAGATCAAGCGTTGCAGATCCAAGCCTTCTCAGCCCAATGGTTTTTGCCTGAAGCAGCGCCAACTCAGCCCGATGTTCGGCCTGGCCTTCACTGCCGCGGTGAGGAATGCCGCAGCCCACCAGCGCTTCATGAATATCCGTGCGGTTAGCCACGCGCAGGCGCTTGTTGTTAAGAAATGCGCCCGCACCCTTTTCCGCCGTGAAAAGTTCGTCGCTGATCGGGTTGTAGGTAACGGCGGCCACGATTTCATTCTTGCGTTCCAATGCGACCGAGATGGCAAAGAGGGGAAGCGAATGCATGAAATTTGTCGTGCCATCAATCGGATCAATAATGAAACGGTGATCAGGGTCTGAGCCTTTGACTGCGCCAGACTCTTCCATCAGGAAGCCGTAGCCGGGACGGGCTTTTTCCAGTTCGGTGCGCAGCACTTTCTCGCAGCGCTTGTCAGCGGCGGTGACATAATCCCCGGGCCCCTTGACCGAAACCTGCAAGTTGCTGAGTTCGCCGAAGTCGCGTTGCACGCCACGCGCGGCTTTGCGGACAGCGGCAATCATGATGGTCATGGAGGGAGAAGCGGCCACGGGGGTTCCTTGTTGTTTTGTGGGCTGGGGTTAGCAGGGCTGGAGCGGGAAGGCTAGCTTCCGCTCTTTGCTTCTTCCGGCTTGAAGGCATCGGCGCTGGATTGGGCTTCTTGCCTTTGGGATTCGGGCTGTTTGGCGGCGAAGTCGTCGAGCCAGGGATCGGCCCTGCCGCCCCTGCTGGCGAGGATGTTCCATTTCATGGCTTCAACGACATCGAGCGCCAGGCCGCGGCCGGTGGCGTAGAGCTTGGCGACGCGGTTCTGGGCGATGGCGTTGCCGCGGCGCGCTGCGACCAGCATCCACTTCGCGCCGACAGCTTCATCCTTTTGCACGCCTTCGCCACGGAAGACCAGTACACCATAATCAAGGGCGGCCTCGCTCAGGCCCTGCACGGCGGCTTTGGAAAACCAGGTGGCGGCCGTGAGTTGATCAGCGTCAACGCCTTTGCCATCGAGATAGAGCAGACCCAGATTATACTGGGCTTCAGCAAATCCGGCCTCGGCGGATTTCTTGAACCATTGGGCGGCGGCCGGCCAATCGGGCGTTGTGCCGTAAACACCACTGGCGACCAAGCCGAGGTTGTATTGCGCCTGCGCGTTGCCGCCGGTGGCGGCTTTTTCCAGCCATTTGGCGCCGGTTTCGGGATCGAGTTCGCCCAGGGAACCGTCGAGATAAAGCATGGCGAGTGTGAATTGCGCGCCGGGGTGATCATTTTCAGCGGCCTTGGTGAACCAGGTCACGGCCTTCTTGATATCGGCTTCAACGCCACTGCCGGAGTGATAAAGCGCACCCATCATGGCCATGGCGCGGGGGTCGCCTTCGTTGGCCAAGGGTTCGGCGATTTCGATCGCCGCCTTGAAATCCTTGTCTTCAAACATGGCCACTGCTTCTTCAAAGCTGGGCGTGGCCAGAACCGGTGTTCCCCAAGCCAGCAGCATCAGCACCGCGAAAATCAGTTTCATCCGTTCATCCGTTTTGTCAGCTCCGCCACAATGCGGCGCGCTTCCTCGGGGGTTTCCCACATGGCATCGCCGGGACGGATAAAGTCTGGTTTCTGCGGCAGCAATATGTCGAGGTTTTTGAGCTCCACCGGATCAAAGGCGACGCAGGGAATTTCAAACAAGTCGGCCCACCAGCCAATGATGGGTTCCTTGGGCGCGTATGAGTTTTGCGAAAGCGCAATGTAGTCGGCGCCGTCTTCGGCGGCCTGCATGGCGGTGTGGCGAGACGCGGCGCAATAGGCTCCGACGAAGCCGTTTTTGCCGACGCGCGCACGGGCTTTGGCAACGTCGGCTGTGGCCGTATCGAGGTGAATTCCGTCGCAGGCGGGATTGGCCGTGCCCAGGCTGAGAACAGCGAGGCCGAGACTTTGGAGCTTGGCGGCTGTTGCGGGCGCTATGCTTGAAGGAGTGACAATGCTGGCAGCGTCGCCTGCTGCACAGGCGGCCGCTGCGCAGCTTAGAAGTTGGTCCGCACTCAATGCATCAGGCGCAACGAGGAACAGTCGGGGGGCTGGCATTTAAGGAGCTACTTCTCCAGCGACTTCGACCATTTTCCAGAAGACGCGAGAGAGTTCATTTGCGCCCGATGGGATAGGGCAGCGCGCGCTGCCGCCACATTCCCGTCCTTTCCTGCCCAGGCTTTCAGCGCGTCGGCCTGCAGGGCGCGGCCATAGGAGAAGGTGAGTTTCCACGGCAGGGGGCCGGCGGCGTTCATACAATGCAGGTGGACCGTGGCATCCTGGCTGGATTGGCCGCCGGAAAGGAAAGCTATTCCCGGCACCGCCGAAGGCACGCAGCGCTTGAGTACGATGAGGGTTTTCTCCGCCACTTCCTCGTGGCTTGCCTGGACCGCGCATTTCTTGCCGGAGATCACCATGTTGGGCTTCAGGATGATGCCTTCGAGCTTCACGCCGGCATAATAAAGCTCCTGGAACTGCTCCTTCAGAACCCATTCGGTGATCCGCATGCAGGTGTCGATGTCGTGGTCGCCGTCCATCAGAACCTCGGGCTCCACCATGGGGACGATGCCGCCCGCCTGGCAGATGGCGGCATAGCGGGCCAGCGCATGGGCATTGGCGTGAATGGCGTTATGGCTTGGAAGGTTCTTGCCGATGTCGATGACGGCGCGCCATTTGGCGAATTCAGCGCCAATTTTGGCGTATTCGGCCACCCGGTCGGCCAGGCCGTCGAGGCCCTCGGTGATGGTTTCACCGGGGCAGAGGGCCATGGGCTTGGCGCCCGTATCCAGCTTGATGCCGGCAATGGCGCCGGTGGCCTTGATCATGTTCACCAGGGGCGTGCCGTCGCGGCCCTTCTGGCGGATGGTTTCATCATAGAGGATGACGCCGGAGATATAGGCTTTCATGGCGTCTGTCGCGCCAAACAGCATTTCGCGGTAATCGCGGCGGGTGTCGGGCGTTGAGGGCGTGTTGATGGATTCAAGGCGCTTGCCGATGCTGCCGGTGCTTTCATCGGCGGCGAGAATGCCCTTGCCTGCGGTGACCATGCGCTGGGCGATGTCGGCCAGCTTGTTCTTGTTCGTTGTCATTATGGGTTTCCTCTCCAGGGCTTTGACGCCGGGCAGCGATTTTCCCTCGAGCCATTCGAGGAAGGCGCCACCGGCTGTTGAAATATAGGTAAAATCCTTGGCCACGCCCGCATGATTGAGGGCCGCCACCGTATCGCCGCCGCCGGCGATGGAGGCGACCTTGCCGGATTTGGTGAGCTGGGCCACCAGCTTGGCGCAGGCAATTGTCGCGGCATCAAAGGGGGCCACCTCAAAGGCCCCGAGGGGGCCATTCCAGACAATGGTTTTGGCCGCGTAAAAAGTCGACTGGATGGTGGCGATGGTTGCCTTGCCCACGTCGAGGATCATGTCGTCGGGTTCGACCTGGGTGATGGACACATTGCGGCTGGGGGACTTGGCCTTGAATTCCTTGGCCACCACCACATCGGTTGGCAGGATCAACATGCAACCTTTGGACTTGGCCGTGGCCATGATTTTCTTGGCCGTTGCCAGCAGATCATGCTCGCACAGGGATTTTCCCACATTGAACCCTTGCGCCGCCAGAAAGGTGTTGGCCATGCCGCCGCCAATGACAATCATGTTGGCGTGGCTTGAAAGATTTCCAAGCAGCTCCAGCTTGCTGGAGACCTTGGCGCCGCCCACCACAGCCACCACCGGGCGCTTGGGATTTCCGAGCGCCTGTTCGAGGGCTTTGAGCTCGGCTTCCATGGCGCGGCCGGCATAGGCTGGAATGGTGTGGGCGATGCCCTCGGTTGAGCTGTGGGCGCGGTGCGCCGCCGAGAAGGCGTCATTCACAAAAATATCGCCGAGGCTGCCAAGAACCATGGCGAAGTCCGCGTCGTTTTTTTCTTCGCCCGGGTGGAAGCGGGTGTTTTCCAGCAGCACGCATTCGCCGGGCTTCACCTTCACGCCCGGCTTCGAGAGCCAATCGGTGGCCACGAATTTCACCGGGCGACCAAGAATTTTTTCAAGCGCCGGGGCCACGGGCTTCAGGGACATTTCGGGCACCACTTTGCCCTTTGGCCTGTCAAAATGGGCGAGCACAATGACGGCGGCCTTCTTGTCCAGCAATTCGCGCAAAGTTGGCGCCACGCGCTCAATGCGGGTGGCGTCGGTGACCTTGCCCTTTTCAATGGGCACATTGAGATCGACACGGATCACCACGCGCTTGCCCTCCACGCTGGCATCGTCGAGGGTGTTAAAGTGTGGCATGGTTTTTCCCCTACCTCTTCGCAGCCTTGATGACTGTCTTGGCGGTAATTCCGAAGTGTTTGTAGAGATCTTCGGCCGGCGCTGAAGCGCCGAAGGTATTCATGCCGATGAAGACTCCGTCATTGCCGATGAAGCGGTTCCAGCCCTGGGCCACGCCGGCTTCGATGGCGATGCGGATTTTTTCCGCGCCGAGCAGTTTTTCCTTATAGGCCTTCGATTGTTTCTCGAAGAGTTCCATGGACGGCACGGAAACCACGCGCGTTGGCGTTCCGGCCTTGTCGAGCGTCGCCTTGGCCTCCATGGCGATTTCAACTTCGGAGCCGGAGGCGAAAATTACGGCTTTGGATTTTTTTGCCGAGGGGGCGATTTCATAGGCCCCGAGGGCACAGAGGTTTTTGGCCGAATAGGCAAGGCGGGCGGGCTTCAGCTTTTGCCGGGTGAGGGCCAACACAGCTGGACCCGTGGCGTTTTGCAGGGCGAGTTGCCAGCATTCGGCGGTTTCAACCGCATCGCAGGGACGGAAGGTGCGCAAGTTTGGAATGACGCGGAGCGCTGCCAGGTGTTCGACTGGCTGGTGGGTGGGGCCGTCTTCGCCGAGACCGATGGAATCATGGGTCATCACGAAGATGGAGCGGATTCCCATGAGGGCCGCGAGCCGGATGGAGGGGCGGCAATAATCGGTGAACACCAGAAATGTGCCGCCATAGGGAATGACGCCGCCATGGAGCGCCATGCCGTTCATCGCGGCGGCCATGCCGTGTTCGCGGATGCCGTAATAGACATAGCGGCCGCCATAGTCGGCGGCGTTCAGGGGTTTCAGGTCTTTTGACTTGGTGTTGTTGGAGCCGGTGAGATCAGCCGAGCCGCCGATGGTTTCGGGAACCGCCGCATTGATCACGTCGAGGGCGTTCTGCGATGAATTGCGGGTGGCGATCCAAGGCGGGTTTTTGGCCAGTTCCTTCTTGTAATTGGAAATGACCTCGTCGAAGTTGGCGGGCAAGCCGCCGGATGCGACGCGGGAGAACTCAGCCTTGTGGGTGGAGCTTGCCAAGCGCTGTTCCCAATCCTTGCGCATTTGGATTCCTCGTGACCCGGCGTCGCGCCAGGCATTCAGGATATCATCGGGCACATGGAAGGGAGCATGATTCCAGCCCAGGGCCTTGCGGGCGCCTGCGATTTCCTCCGCACCCAGGGGCGAGCCATGGGTGGCCGCCGTGCCCTGCTTGGTGGGCGCGCCAAATCCAATAATTGTCTTGCAGGCGATCATGCTTGGCTTGTCTGAGCTTTGAGCCGCTTGCAGGGCCGCCGCGATCTCGGCTGTGTCGTGGCCATCAACGCTGGTGACATTCCAGTTGGCGGATTTGAAGCGGGCGACCTGATCGGTTGAATCAGACATGCTGACCTTGCCGTCAATGGAAATGCCATTGTCATCCCACAGCATGATCAGGTGATTGAGCTTGAGATGACCGGCCAGCGTAATCGCCTCCTGGGAAATGCCCTCCATCAGGCAGCCATCGCCCGCCAGCACATAGGTTTTGTGATTGACGAGCTCATCGCCGAAGCGGGCGGCCAAATGGCGTTCGGCAATGGCGAAGCCCACGGCATTGGCGATGCCCTGGCCCAAGGGCCCCGTGGTTGTTTCAATGCCAGCGGCGTGGCCATATTCCGGGTGGCCCGCGGTTTTCGATCCCAGCTGGCGGAAATTTTTCAAATCCTCGAGCGCCATGTCCCTGTAGCCCGTGAGATAGAGCAGGGAATAGATCAGCATGGAGCCGTGGCCGGCGGACAGAATGAAACGATCGCGATCCGGCCAGTGTGGGTCGCTGGCATCGAAGTTCATGAACCGGGTGAACAGCACTGTTGCCACGTCTGCCGCGCCCATGGGCAGGCCCGGATGGCCGGAGTTTGCCTTTTGCACAGCGTCCATGCTGAGCGCGCGAATGGCATTGGCCATATTTTTCTGCGTGTCGGGGGAAGGCGCGTTCATGGCTTGGGAAAATCCTTGATCTTGGGGTGAGTCGGGCCACTGAATAACAGCAGTTGGCTTTGAGTCAACCGTCACTTTTCCACAGTTTCAATGGGTTAAACTGACCTATTGAAGTTAAGCGCTTAACGTAACATATTGTGTTGGGCGGCAAATTAAGTGATTTGCTTTGGGACGGACATGGCGGACACACAAAAATTGAACGATGCCTTTGACAGGTTTGAAGCGGCCTTGGAGAAATTCGAGGGGGCTTTGACAAAACGGCAGATGGTGGCGGGCGAGGTTGACGCGCTGCGCGGCGATCGCACCAAGATCGCGCAGGAGCTTGACCTCGTGCGCACGAAAGCCACCGAGCTTGTCACCACGAACAAGTCAGCAGTCGGCAAGATAGATGCTGCAATGTCGCGGATTCGCTCGGTTTTACACAGCAATAGCGGGGGCTAGGGCATGGCCAATGTCATCGTTTCCGTCGCCGATCGTCCGTACACGATGCAATGCCCCGATGGCGAGGAAGGTCACCTGCGCGAACTGGCGGCGCTGCTCGACGCGGAGATCGTGCGCATCAAGCAGAGTGTCGGAGCCATCGGCGACATCCGCCTCCTGGTGATGAGCGGACTGATGGTGGCTGACCGCCTGTCCGAGTCGGTGCGGCGAATCGAGGAGCTGGAAGACCAGATCAAGGGCCTGCGCGAATCACGCAATGTCGCACTGCTGCAGGCCAAGGACCTCGAAGCGAGAGTCACCGACCGGCTCGACAGCGCATCAAAAAAACTGGAGACGATCGCCAGGGCCATGGCGAAGTAGAGGACGTGTTTTCACGCTCTTCCGCCACCTGATGCCCGTATTCCCGACATGGTTGCGCCTTCAGAATTAAATTTTCTTAACTTGCCGCGCGGCAAAAATGGAACATACTCGCGGCTGTCCAAAACGGCCTTGAGTTGGACGCCGGATTTGAGTTTGATCTGCCGGGAAATGAAGCAGCCCTGCGCCGGAAATTTCCGGCCAGTGGCGTCAACCACAAAGGAAATCCAAAATGAAGAAGTTTGTTGCATTGCTTATTGCGTCCGCCGCCATGGTGGGGACAGCCTACGCCGGGGAAATCGAAGGCGTGGTCAAGACCTTTGATGAAGCCACGAAGACAGTGACCCTTGAAGACGGCTCAGCCTTTGTGCTGGCTGAAGGCGTTGCCGTTGATGGCGTCGCCGCCGGGATCAAGGTCAAGGTGGCATTCGATGACACAAGCAAGGCCGCAACCGCTGTGACCGTGGTTCAGTAAGTCAACTCAGGAGAAATTTGCGCGTCTGGCCTTGCGGGCCGGGCGCGTTTTCAATTCAGCGCTTGGACCGGTTGAAAATCAGCGCTCCGAGTTGCTTGGCAAGTTCCGGTGTGCAGGCTGGCCCGGTTCGGCCTTTCAGTCTTGGGATGCCGGCTTCGAGTTTTTCATGCGTCATGTTTTCGCTGATGCGGGGGTGATGGACGCAGACCGCTCCGGCCGCGTCCCAGCCCGCTTCAAATCTGCCGCCATCGGCGTCCAGTGTCTGGATGTTCCAGCGATCGCCGATGTCGATTTTTGTGCCGTCGCGGGTTGCGGGCGTGTTGTCGCCGGCATAGTCGGCGCGCAGCATGAGGACGCAGGCGTTGAAGGCCGAAAGCAGCGGGGCGCTGTCTGACGCCGCCGCCCAGGGCAGGTAGCCATAGCGCACACATTTGGCTTGGACTCCTGATGTGCAGGCGAGTTCAAATGCGGATGGGTCGCTGGTGTCCAACGTTCCATTGCTCCGGCTTTTGCCCGCGAGCGGAAATCCCGCCGACCGGCCGGTGGAATCCTTCCTGCAAAGATTTTTCCAGCCGCCATCCGGCTGTCTTACTGAAAACTCATGCAGCAGAATGCCTGAGGCGACCGGATCGCTCTCCACATTGTCAATGCGGAGGCCTATATCGTGGCCAGCAATAGTCACCTCCAGGTCCGCTCCCACCAGTTCACGAGACGTCAGCACCTTGCCATCGGAGAACGTGACCTGGAATTGGGTGCCATCGGCGCGGACAGCCTTGATAGAGCCGCCTGCAACGGCAGTTCCTGAAAGCAGCAAAAAAGCGAGCGCCAACACGGCTGCTCGCTTGGGAAAAGTCAAAGATGCGGTTGACTGCAGAATTCTACCTACTTGTTCAAGGGAACGGAGATCAGTTCAAACTCCGAGCCTGGCGCATTGGCAACTTCGGGCTGGTCGACCTGGGCGAGGAGGTTCACATCTGCGACGCTCGTTTCCAAAGGCACTGTGCATTGAACGTTGTTCAGTGAACACGTGTCGAATCCACTGACGCTCAATCCATTGCCATCCCAGCCGCCACGGGCGTTGGCTGTTGCGACGGCTGCAAGGCAGATGGCCACAAGGGCTGCGGCCGGCAAAAGCTTTTTCATTTCCATGGTCCTGTTTCGGCGGTTTAAGAGTATTTTCAGTATTCTTTCCGGGCTGGGGCGGCTTGGCAATCGAATCCGCGCTTGCAAGTGAATATTCGGATAAGTTTTTTGGTTAATGGGCGGCAAAGACACTTGCGGCTGGATTTTTAACGCCCGCAGGCCTACATATATCGTCGGCGGGCTGCCTGGTTTGTGCAGGAACATTTTTTCCCAGGGCCTATAATCGATCTTTAGGGAGCTGTCCCTGGGCTGGACCGTGGTCCGGCTTAAATGGCGCCCACCTACGTGAGTAGGGACCCGGGATCGTCAGTTTCCACGGCTTATGGTGGCTCGCCGCTTTGAATTAAGGATATCGATGAGTCTTGCTGAACTAAAACGCCTGGCGCGCAGCAAGGCTTCACAAAACCGAAACTCCATCCATGCGCAAGTTGGGGCAGAAGCGGGCAAGGCCCTGGCCGCACGCGGATTACCGCCTGGATTGAAAAGCGGGATCGTGTCTGGTTTTCATCCCTATCTCAGTGAAATTTCGGTGCTTGAGCTTTTTGGGCGATTGGCTTTGGGGGGCTGCGTTACGGCCTTGCCAGTCGTCGTGGGCAAGGAGCAACCATTGATCTTTCGCCGCTGGGCTCCGGGCGATGCCCTGGTTTCCGGCCTGTGGGACGTTCAAATTCCGCCCGAAACTTCGCCTGAGGTTTTGCCCGATCTGCTGCTGGTGCCCATGCTGGCCTATGACGCGCGCGGGTTTCGCCTGGGCTATGGCGGGGGATTTTATGACCGCACCCTGGCGAAACTGCGTGGCCTCAAAAAAATTACTGCCATTGGTGTTGCCTATTCGGGGCAGGAAGTGGAAGAGGTGCCACGCGATGAACATGATCAACCACTGGATTGGATAATGACTGAGCGCGAGACTTTTAAATGCGGTTGATATTTCTGGGCGACGTGGTGGGCAAGACGGGGCGCGAGGCGGTCTGCCGGGAATTGCCCATTATGCGCGAACGCTATAATCCTGATGTTGTTGTTGTGAACGGTGAAAACGCCGCGCATGGCTTTGGCATCAGTTTGGACATATATCAGAAGCTGCGCGAATGCGGGGCTGATGTGGTGACCCTTGGCAATCATGCTTTTGACCAGCGCGAGGCTTTGGTGTTCATCGAGCGGGAACCAAATCTCATTCGGCCCTTGAATTGGCCGGCGGGATGTCCGGGGTCTGGCACAGCTATGGTGGTGACGCCTTCCGGACAGCGGGTGCTGGTGATGAACGCCATGGGCCGCGTGATGATTGAACCGATGCTGGATGATCCTTTTCCAGCCGTTTCGCGCGAGCTTGAGCGGTGCCACTTGGCGCGCGACTGCGATGCCATTCTGCTTGATTTCCACGGCGAGGCGTCATCGGAAAAAATGGCGATGGGGCATTTTGCGGATGGCCGGGCCAGCCTGGTGGTTGGCACTCACACGCATACGCCGACCGCTGACCATCAGATTTTGCCGGGCGGCACTGCTTACATGACGGATGCAGGCATGTGCGGCGATTATGATTCCGTCATTGGCATGGACAAGGCCGAACCCTTGCAACGTTTCCAGCGCAAGCTGCCGGTTGAAAAATTCAAACCCGCCGAAGGACCAGCCACCGTGTGTGGCGTGGCGGTTGAGACGGACGACAAGACCGGACTTGCATTAAAGGTGTCGCCAATCCGGATTGGCGGAAGACTGAGCCAGGTGGAAATAGAGTTCTGGTGACATGACAAATATTCCGCCATCGGATCAAAAAAAATCTTGTGACCTTTGGCATGGCTGTGCTTATTATCCCCCCAAGATCCTGAAATAAGAACAGACGCAGGGGGCTGCCCGCAGGGTTGTGGCAGCGCTTACAAAAGTCAGCAGGGTCGTGCACAGGGAGGACGTCTTGGTTTGCCGTAGTGGGAACGCCAGCTGAAAAGCAGGGCGTCTACGAAGACTGGCCGTTATCTCCAAAACGCTATTTTCAGCCGGTTTTCCGGCGCATTTGGAGGACTTTACATGAAGAAACTATCAATTCTATTCGCCGCCGCA
>VFJY01000066.1 GCA_009885825.1 Rhodobiaceae bacterium
AACGGTGACTTGCAGGTCTTCAAGGTTCCCGAGTTCCAGGCCATAGCGATTGGCCGGGTTCTTGGCGTTCCGTTCCAGGTCTGGATCATGGTCGTCGTGGTGGTCATTGCGGCTTTTGTTTTGAAAAGAACTGTGTTTGGTCGGCAGGTGCTGGCCGTCGGCGGCAATGAGGACGCCGCACGGCTTTCCGGCGTGCCGGTAAAACGGGTGAAGCTCATTGTGTATACGGTGTCCGGCATTTGCAGCGGCATTGCCGGGCTCATCGTTATCGCCATGAATTCCGCCGCCGATGCCAACCTGATCGGCCTGGGGATGGAGCTCGATGCCATCGCGGCCGTGGCCGTGGGCGGCACGCTTTTGACAGGCGGCAGGGCCACCATTCTGGGCACGCTCCTCGGCGCACTGATTATCCAGTTGGTGCGATACACGCTTCTCGCCAACGGCGTGCCGGATGCTGCAGCCCTGGTGGTCAAGGCCGGGCTGATAATTCTTGCGGTTTGGCTGCAGCGCCAGGAGCATGCCTGATGAAAAATTTTCGGATCACACCGAGCCTTGCGGTCATATTAGTCCTTGTCATTCTCGTTTCGATCGCAGCCCTTCGCTATGACGGGTTCCTGGGCACCTACAATGTGCAGTCGGTTCTGCGCTACAATTCGATGTTTGCCCTCGTTGCCCTTGGCATGTGCTTTGTCATCATGACGGGAGGCATAGACCTGTCGGTGGGAAGCGTTGCTGCGATGTGCAGCGTTGTTTCTGCGCTGTTCAGCTCCTACGGCCTTGCGCAGGGCCTTGCAGCCGGTGTCGCTGCCGGTATTCTCGCCGGGGTGATTAACGGCGTGTTGATTGCAAAACTGAAGATTTTGCCCTTCATCGCCACCCTGGCCACGATGCTGGCCGCGTCCGGAACCGGCCTGCTTTTGGCGGGGAACCAGTCCGTTTCGGTTTCATATGATACCTATTTCACCAACCTCGGGCAGGGCGACCTGCTGAGCTTCATGCGGCC
>VFJY01000178.1 GCA_009885825.1 Rhodobiaceae bacterium
AATGCTGGAGAGAGCTTCAAAAAACAATCTTGGCGTTGTGCCGCCGGATACTGCAAGACAGGCCTTGCCATCTGATTTGACGTATTGGGCAAGGGCGTTGGCGACATCGCTGGCGAGCGCGGCTGCGAGGCCTTCACGGCTGTCAAACAATCGCTCCGCCGCGATCATCAGTCATCGCCTTCATGCCAGGTCCGGCCATCGCGCTCGATCAAGGCCACAGAAGCCGATGGCCCCCAGGTGCCTGATGTATAGGGCTTGGGCAGCTCAGGCGATTCTTTCCAATATTCAAGAATAGGGTCAATCCATTTCCACGCGGCGGTGACTTCATCACGGCGCATGAACAGTGTCTGGTTGCCGCGCACGACATCCATGAGCAGTCGCTCATAGGCATCGGGATTTCTCACGCCAAAGGCATCGGCAAAACTCATGTCCAGCGGCACCGAGCGCAGGCGCATGCCGCCGGGGCCGGGATCCTTGATCATCAAAGTCAACTTCACGCCCTCATCGGGCTGCAGGCGAATAATCAGCCGGTTGGATGATATAGCTCCGGCGCTTGCGTCAAATACCGAATGGGGAATGGGTTTGAACTGGACGACGATCTCGGACATGCGGGACGCCAAGCGCTTGCCAGAACGCATGTAGAAGGGAACGCCGTTCCAGCGCCAGCTGCCGATTTCGGCTTTCAGGGCCACATAGGTTTCAGTCTTGGACGTGTCGGACCCGAGCTCTTCGAGATAGCCATTGACAGCGCCGCCCATGGAGGCTCCGGCGCGATATTGCCCGCGCACCGTATGGTTTGCGATATTTTCGGCCGTGATCGGCTTGAGAGACTGTAGGATCTTCAGCTTTTCATCGCGCACCGCGTCTGCATCAATGGAGGTGGGCGGCTCCATGGCCACAAGACACAAGAGCTGCAGCATGTGGTTTTGCACCATGTCACGCAGCGCCCCTGATGTATCATAATATCCGGCGCGGCCTTCCACGCCCAGTGTTTCAGCCACGGTGATTTGCACGTGGTCAATGTGGGCCGCGTTCCAGATGGGTTCGAACAGGGCGTTGGCAAAGCGCAGCGCCATGAGATTTTGCACGGTCTCTTTGCCGAGGTAATGGTCGATGCGGTAAATCGAAGGCTCCGGAAAAATGCGGCCGATCTGCTCGTTCAGCGCCTTGGCTGACGCGCCATTTTTGCCCAGTGGCTTTTCCACCACGACACGGGAGTTGGGCGTCACCAGGTTGTGTTGGCCCAAACGCTCGCAAATGGGGCCGAACAGATCTGGTCCCACGGCCAGATAGTATACGCGAATACGATCCTGTTCCGGCCGCAAGGACTTTTCCAGCTCAGACCAGCCCTGCTCCTGACTGGGTTCGGCCGCGACGTAGTCGAGGCGTTCAATAAAGCGTTGGCAGAGGACTTGCTGACGGTGCTCCGGGGCGACATGGGCTTCGATGGCCGCCAAGGCAAAGGCCCGGAAGGCGTCGCGCGTCATGGCGCGGCGAGATGACCCGATTATGCGCGCGTCAACCGGGATTTGACCTTGCACGTCGCGGTGAAACAACGCTGGCAGCAATTTGCGCTTTGCCAAATCGCCAGTGGCGCCGAACACAACCAGGTCAAAAACATCAACAGGAATTGTTCTTGGCGTCATATCTTCTTACACATTCCAAATTTGAGGTACGTTCATCAAAATGGCGATCTACACGCCGCCCGGCTGTTTTGCAATAAGTCAATTCCATTGATTTATTGATTTTTGATTGAGGTTCGGCGAAGAATAGTAGAAAATTGGAGGGGTAATATGATTGTTTGCTGCGGCGAGGCGCTGATCGACATGCTGCCGCGCAAGGGCGCCGATGGCGCTGCGGTTTACCAGCCTTTCAATGGCGGCTCGGTTTTCAACACAGCGATAGCGCTCGGCAGGATGGGCATAAAGACCGGGTTTTTCAGCGGGCTTTCAACGGATTTCTTTGGCGACAGCCTGAAGGCTGGCTTGCAGGAAAGCCACGTGGATTTGAAATACACCAGGATTTGGGACCGGCCGTCCACATTGGCCTTTGTGAAGCTCGACAATGGCAATGCGCGCTACTCGTTCTTTGATGACAATTCGGCTGGCCGCATGTTGACCAGGAGGGACTTGCCCAAACTCGCAGCCGATGTCGAGGCTTTGCATTTTGGCTCCATCAGCCTCATTGCGGAACCCGGCGCTTCAACGCTTGAAGCCCTGATGAAACGCGAAATGAAAAAACGGGTGATCTGCTTTGATCCCAATATCCGCCCCACCCTGATCAAGAACCGCAAGGAATATTTGGCGCGTGTCAGCCGGCTCATCGCGATGTGCGACATTCTCAAAATCTCCGATGAGGATGTTAAGTGGATCACCGGCGCGGATGACCTGGCAGGAGCCGCCAAGAAGTGGCTGCGGGCAGGCTCCAAAGTTGTGATTATCACCAAGGGCGGTGAAGGTGTTGAGGCTTTCAGCAAGAAAATTTCCGTGAAACTTCCTTCGGTGAAAGTCGCGGTGGTGGATACGGTGGGGGCGGGCGATACGTTCACGGCTGGAATCCTGGCCTCGCTTTCCAAAGCTGGTAAACTTAACAAGGCCGCGATGGCAAGCCTTGACGAAGCGTCGCTCAATGCCGCGCTGGATTTCGCCGCGCGCGCCGCCGCCATCACGGTTTCACGCGAAGGCGCCAACCCGCCCTGGGCCCATGAACTTTCCAGTTGATGCTGTAATCCCGCAACTGGCCGAAGCTTTGGCGCAGAGGTCAACCGCGATACTGGTGGCGGAACCGGGTGCAGGCAAGACGACGCGGGTGCCTTTGGCGCTGCTCCCGAGCGCATGGCTGGGTTCAAAAAAGATAGTGATGCTGGAGCCGCGGAGGCTCGCGGCGCGCGCTGCCGCCAAGCGCATGGCGGAAACACTGGGGGAAGAGATTGGCGGGACAGTTGGCTACACTGTCCGATTGGAGCGCAAGGTTTCTGCCAGGACCCGTATTGAAGTTGTCACCGAAGGCATTCTCACGCGGCGCCTGCAGAACGATCCGGAACTGAAAGACACGGGCCTCATCATCTTTGACGAGTTTCACGAGCGCAGCCTTGATGGCGATCTGGGCCTGGCTTTCACTTTGGATATGCGGCACGGCTTGCGGGAGGATTTGCGGCTGCTGGTGATGTCGGCCACGCTGGATGCCGGGCGATTGTCGAGACATCTGGGGGGCGCTGAAATCATTGAAACCGCCGGGCGCGTGTTTCCAGTGGAGACGCGCTATCTCGCCAAGGCGGCGCGCAACACCATTTCAGCCGATGCCTGCAAGGCCATTCAGCTTGCCCTGCGGGAAACCCGCGAGAGCATACTGGTGTTCCTGCCGGGTGAATCTGAAATTCGCCGGACTGCGGACATGTTGGGCGCGACCAACTTGCCGGGCACTGTTCTGGTGCGGCCACTCTATGGGGCCATGGGATTTGCGGAACAGGATGCGGCGCTCCAGCCACCGCCTGCCGGGTTTCGCAAGGTTGTGCTGGCCACGACAATTGCGGAAACCAGCCTGACCATTGAAGGCATTGGCGCGGTGATTGACACGGGTTTCAAACGTAGCCCCCGATTTGACCCGGCCAGCGGGATGACGAGCCTGGAAACGGTTCGCGTGAGTCTGGCGTCGGCTGACCAGCGGCGGGGGCGCGCCGGCCGATTGGGACCAGGAGTTTGTTATCGCTTGTGGCCCGAGGCTGAAACGCGAGCGCTTAGCCCCCATGACCTGCCGGAAATCCTGGTGAGCGATCTGGCGCCGCTGGCCTTGGAGCTTGCAGCCTGGGGCGTGAATGATCCGGTTTCACTCGCATGGCTTGACGCGCCACCCGCCGCCGCCTTTGCCCAGGCGCAGGATTTGCTCAGGAAGCTGGAAGCTGTTGACGGCGCTGGAGGCATCACGGCCATGGGGAAGGCGATGGTGAAGACGCCGCTGCATCCCCGGCTTGCGCATATGGTGGTCAAAGGGAACACTTTGGGCGCTGGCGAGGCTGCGGCGGAACTTGCGGCCTTCCTTTCGGAGCGCGATGGCCTGGGCCGGGATGCAGGTTGCGATATCGCTTCCCGGCTTATGGCCACGCGGGGGAATGCGCGCCAGCGCATGCAAGCTTCGGCGCGACAAATCAAGCGGATTGTTGGTCCTGCAACAGACACGGCCTCGATTGGCGAAGGTGTGTTGACGGCACTGGCCTGGCCCGACCGCATTGCCCAGAGGCGGGGCGGCGAGCGGCGTTACCGGCTGTCGAGTGGTGGCGGTGCCATTCTGCCAGAGCACGATGGACTGGGGAAATCTGAATGGCTGGCCGTTGCGACGACTGATGGGGCGGCGGGGGACCAGAGAATATTCCTCGCCGCACCCCTGACGATGGGCGAGATTGAAAATCATTTCCCGCATCTCATTGAAGTGGATGAGAGCGTGGCATGGGATGGCCGCTCACAGGCTGTCAATGCAAAACGTGTTCGGAGACTTGGGGCGCTGATCCTCGAAGAGCGCGCGTTGACCGATGCTAATCCGGAAGCGATTGCTGATGCCATGGTGAAGGGTGTTGGCGAAATGGGGCTTGGGTGCCTGCCCTGGACCGATGGGGCCAGCAGTTTCCGCGCCCAAGCCGCTTTCATCAGGCGCCATTTTCCTGAGGAGGCATGGCCCGATCTCTCGGACGACGCACTGCTTCGCGAATTGGACCAATGGCTTAAGCCTTATCTCTCAGGCATTTCCCGCAAAAGCCATCTTAACCACCTGGATATGCTGGCGATCATGCGTGATCTTGTGCCCCATAACCTGCAGCGGCAGATGGATGTTCTGGCGCCGCGCCGCATTGAAGTTCCATCCGGGTCCCATGTCGCTATCGATTATGATACGGAAGGCGATCCGGTCATTCACGTCCGGTTGCAGGAAATGTTTGGGCTTGCCAAGACGCCAAGCGTTGCCAAGGGTCGCGCCCAGCTGCGCATTGAACTCCTGTCGCCCGCTGGCCGCCCGCTGGCCGTCACCAAGTCACTGGAGACCTTCTGGACCAATGGCTATCCGGACGTGCGCGCAGACATGCGCGGGCGTTACCCCAAGCATTCTTGGCCGGAAGATCCCTTGACGGCGGTGGCGGTTGCGCCGCGACGGCGGCGATAGAGGTTTCACGACGGTTGCGGCAGGGGAAAAAGTCATATCTGAAATTCGTCTTTTTTGTAAGGGATTTGCAGTTCCAAAGTAAAAAGGAACATGCGTGACCAGTTTTTTGAAGTTGTGCGAAAGTGAGAACCCTCATCCGCCCTTGACCATTGGGCAGGCCAATGCCAAACACCGCGCAACATGACCGACACCGCGCATATCCGCAATTTCTCCATCATCGCCCATATCGATCACGGTAAATCCACACTGGCTGACAGGCTTATCCAGCTCTGTGGCGCGGTGAGCGACCGGGACATGGTGGACCAGATTCTGGATTCCATGGATTTGGAGCGCGAGCGCGGGATCACCATCAAGGCCAATACGGTTCGCCTCGATTACACGGCCAGGAATGGCGAGAACTATGTGTTGAACCTGATCGACACGCCGGGGCATGTGGATTTTGCCTATGAGGTTTCGCGCTCGCTGGCGGCCTGCGAGGGATCGCTTCTGGTGGTGGATGCGAGCCAGGGTGTTGAAGCGCAGACGCTGGCCAATGTCTATCAGGCGATCAACAACAACCACGAGATTGTGCCGGTTCTCAACAAGGTGGATTTGCCAGCGGCGGAACCTGAGCGCATCCGCCAGCAGATTGAAGATGTGATCGGCATTGATGCCTCGGAAGCTGTTTTGATTTCCGCCAAATCGGGCCTTGGTGTGCCCGATGTTCTGGAAGCCATTGTGCACCGCCTGCCTGCCCCCAAGGGTGATTGCAAGAAGCCTTTGAAGGCGCTGCTGGTTGACAGCTGGTATGATTCCTATCTCGGCGTTGTGGTGCTGCTCCGCATCATTGATGGCGAACTCAAGAAGGGTATGCGCGTCAAGATGATGGGAACTGGTGGTTCCTATCTCATCGACCGGGTTGGCGTTTCGCGGCCGAAAAAAGAAATGGTGGCGAGCCTTGGCCCCGGCGAAATCGGGTTCTTCACCGCCGCCATCAAGCAGGTTGCCGATACGCGGGTTGGCGATACGGTGACGGATGAAAAAAATCCGGCGGCGCAAGCCCTGCCGGACTTCAAGGAAGCGCAGTCCGTGGTGTTTGCCGGGTTCTTTCCGGTGGATGCGGCCAAGTTCGAGGACCTGCGCGAGGCCATGGGGCGGTTGCGGCTCAATGACGCGAGCTTCTCTTTTGACATGGAGACTTCCGCCGCCCTGGGCTTTGGTTTCCGCTGCGGGTTCCTGGGACTGCTGCATCTTGAAATCACGCGCGAGCGCATTGAGCGCGAGTTCAATGTGGACATCATCACCACGGCGCCGAGCGTTATCTACAAAATAAACCTGCGTTCGGGCGAGCAGATTTCGCTGCATAACCCGGTCGACATGCCCGACCCCATGTTGATTGAATCCATTGAAGAGCCATGGATCGAGGCCACGATTCTGGTGCCGGATGAATATCTGGGATCGATATTGAAGCTGTGCGAGGACCGGCGCGGGCGGCAAAAGCAGCTCACCTATGCGGGCAGCCGCGCCATGCTGATTTATGAAATACCGCTCAATGAAGTGGTGTTTGATTTTTATGACCGGCTGAAATCTGTCAGCCGCGGTTACGCCAGTTTCGACTACAAGATGGCGGGCTACGAAAAGGGCGATCTGGTGCGCATGGGCATTCTGGTGAATGCCGAGCCCGTTGACGCGCTGGCCATGGTGGTGCACCGGGCTAGGGCCGAGCAGCGG
>VFJY01000083.1 GCA_009885825.1 Rhodobiaceae bacterium
CAACAGACAGGGCAGCCTATGGCCGCCTTTGCCGCTTGCTGAGTGCCGGAAAATTGCGCGCCCCCAAAGGCGGGTGCGTCCTGGCTCTTGGCGATCTCCTTAAATGGCAGGAGGGCTTGTTGCTGGTGGTGATGCCTCCACACCCCGACCAGCAGGAAGTGGTGCAAGGCCCATCGCAAAATTTCTGGAACGCCAACCTCGCCTTGCAAGATGCGGAGGTGGGAGAAATACCTTCTGAAGTCTATGCCAAAAATTCCCAGGCAAGTTTTGAGAAAACCCAACTCACCATCGAGAGCCTGTGCCGTATGGCGCCCGGCAGGCTTTGGCTTGGCGTATCCATGCCGTATCTGGGCGATGATCAGCGCCGCCTGCGGCAATGGCAGCGCCTGGCGAAACAGGCCCGCGTGCCGTTGCTCGCCACCAACAATGTTCTCTATCACGTGCCCGGGCGGCGCGAATTGCAGGACATCGTCACCTGCATTCGCGGGCATGTGACACTGAACCAGGCGGGCCGTCTTCTCGAAGCCAATGCCGAACGGCACCTGAAAGCGCCGGATGATATGGCAAAGCTTTTCCATGAAGCGCCAGACGCCATCGCCGAAACCATCCGCTTTGCCGGCAAGATCGCATTCACCCTCGACCAGCTCAAATACAATTATCCCGATGAGCCAGTGCCCAGGGGAAAAACGGCGCAGCAGCAACTGTCGGACCTCGCTTGGGAAGGAGCAGCCTGGCGCTATGCGGGCGCCGTTCCAGACAAGGTGCGCGAGACGCTGGAAAAGGAGCTGGCCCTCATCGGCAAGATGGAAATCGCACCCTATTTCCTGACCGTCCACGACATCGTGAGTTTTGCGAAGGGCCAGGACATTCTCTGCCAGGGCAGGGGCTCCGCCGCCAACTCCGCCGTCTGTTATGTGCTGGGCATCACCGCCGTTGACCCCATGCAGGTCGATCTTCTGTTTGAGCGTTTCATCAGCGAGGAGCGCAGGGAACCGCCCGATATCGATGTCGACTTTGAGCATGAGCGGCGCGAGGAGGTCATCCAGAATGTGTATCAGCGCTACGGCCGCAATCGCGCGGCGCTGACCGCGACTGTCATCTGCTATCGCCCGCGCATCGCCATTCGCGAAGCGGGAAAAGTGTTTGGCTTGACCGAGGATGTGACCGCGAATCTTTCCGGCAGTGTATGGGGAAGCTGGGGCAGCCGCTTAAAGGAAGATCACGTCAGGCAAAGCCAGCTCGACCCGTTCAACCTGCTGGTCGCCCGCGCCGTGAAGGCCGCCAACGAGCTCATTGGTTTTCCGCGCCATCTCTCCCAGCATGTGGGCGGCTTCGTATTGACCCGTGACCGGCTTGACGAGATCGTGCCCATAGGCCCCGCCACCATGGAGGACCGCCACTTCATCGAATGGGACAAGGATGACATTGATGCTTTGCGCATGATGAAGGTCGATGTGCTGGCCCTCGGCATGCTCACCTGCATCCGCAAGGCCTTCGATCTCATCCGCATTCACGAGGGCAAGACCTACGACCTCGCCACCTTGCCCCGCGAAGACCCGGCAGTTTATGAAATGCTGCAGAGGGCCGATGCCATCGGCGTGTTCCAGGTCGAAAGCCGGGCGCAGATGAACATGCTTCCCCGGTTGAAGCCTGCGGCGTTCTATGATCTCGTCATCGAGGTCGCAATCGTCCGTCCCGGCCCCATTCAAGGTGATATGGTTCATCCCTATCTCAGAAGGCGGAGCGGCATTGAACCCGTCGAATATCCCTCGCCCGCGCCAGAGCATGGCCCGCCGGATGAGCTTTTCAACGTGCTCAGCAAAACCAAGGGCATCCCGCTGTTTCAGGAGCAGGCGATGAAGCTTGCAATTGTGGCGGCGAAATTCACGGCTGATGAAGCCAATGGCCTGCGCCGCGCCATGGCGACCTTCCGAAATATCGGCACCATCGACAGTTTCCGGGGAAAATTCGTGGGCCGCATGGTGGCGCGGGGCTACAGGCAGGAATTTGCCGAGCGCTGCTTCAAGCAGATCGAAGGCTTCGGCTCCTATGGTTTCCCCGAAAGCCACGCCGCGAGCTTTGCCCATCTGGTTTACGTCTCAGCCTGGATCAAGAAGCATCATCCGGCGGCATTTGCCTGCGCGCTATTGAACTCACAGCCTATGGGCTTTTATGCGCCGGACGAGATCGTCAGGGATGCCCGCGAACACGATGTCGAGGTGCGCCATGTCGATGCGAATTTCAGCGATTGGGACAACACGCTTGAACTTTGCCCCGATGGCTCGCTCGCCCTTCGCTTGGGCTTCCGCCAGGTCAACAGCTTCCGCGAGGACTGGGCCAGAACACTGCTCGCGTCACGCGGCAATGGCTATAATGCCGTGGGCGATGTGGCGCGCCGTGCAAGATTATCGAAACGCGCGCTTATTATTCTGGCCGAAGCCGACAGCTTCCAGTCCATCGCCATGGACCGCCGCGAAATTCTCTGGGCCGTTCGCCGCATCGCCGATGATGATGCCTTGCCGTTGTTCGCTGCCCAATATGTGGAAGAGCAGGACGAAGAGGAGATTGAGCCATTGCCGCCCATGCCCCTGAGCGAGCATGTTCTGGCGGATTATCAGATGCTGCGCCTGTCGCTTCGCGCCCACCTGATGTTTTTCCTGCGCGATCTCTTTAGCAGCGAAGGCGTTCTGGATTGCGCAGGAATCTCGAAGGCGCCAGATGGCAAATGGGCAAGCTGCGCCGGCATTGTGCTGACGCGCCAGATGCCGGGCGATGCGGGCGTTGTATTCATCACACTCAGCGATGAAACCAGCGTCACCAATGTTGTGGTCTGGCCCAGGCTGGTTGAAACTTTCCGCCGCGAAATCATGGGCGCCAGATTATTGTTGGTGGAAGGCCGTGTGCAGCGCAGCCCCGAAGGCGTCGTCCATCTCGTATCCCAGCGCATCTATGATAGGACCCACGAATTGAAGCGCCTGTCGGAAGACCAGATGCAGGCCCCGCCCTTCGCCTCCCAGGCCGCCAAGCACCGCCACCCCCGCAACGTCCGAACCGTGCCAAAATCCCGGGATTTTCATTAGGGCGGAATGACTTTTGATCGACCCAGAAACTCCCTCCCCCTTGTGGGGAGGGCTGGGGTGGGGGTCGGGCAGTGGTGAAAATAAAGGCTCAAACAATATGCGGCGGGTTCGGAGCGACCCCCACCCTTAATCCCTCCCCGCAAGGGGGAGGGAGATGCTTTGGTGATTCCACCTAACGTCATAGCGCTCTAGGGCGCGAACTCATAGGCGCGTAGCCAAATGCGGATTGACACCAGCTTGATGAAGGCAGGCACACGCCGAACGCCGCGCGATTTGTTCGGAAACATCGGCTTGATGACGACCCACTCATGGTCATTGAAATCATAGCGCATGATTCGCGGCTCCAGTTTGGGAGCTGGAATCACGTCCGGGCCGACACCTTCAAGGGCAAACCGCCATGTCTGGAATGGCCCAATGACCGGACACACGGCCGAAGCTGCCAAACCGACGCGATTGACCCGGATGTATG
>VFJY01000035.1 GCA_009885825.1 Rhodobiaceae bacterium
AAATCTACAAATGGGAGGTAAAGTGGCCCATGCACTATCTCCGGCCCGCCCTTCAGTGAGGTAATCACAACCCAGTACAAGGGAAACAGGCAGACAAGGGACCAAGAAACCAGCAGGGTGTAAATCAGAAGCCTGACCAGGTGCGCCTGCGTTTTATGAGGTCGCGGAATTGAGGCGCTGGCAGGACGCGTAGCCATGATCGCCAAATCCTAATGCACATTCGACTATCTGACCAATGAAAACGATCTTGATCTCCGGGCACCGATTTGAGTGAACTTCATGCAAATTTGTCCAACGTGCTTTTGTAACAAAAGTGTCCGCTTCGGGTCAACAGGAGACCAAGTGCAACCGTCAAGCCATTTCGGCTTTGCCTCCGCAAGCAGACCAATTGTCTGAAAAAGCGGACGTTGCAGGCGCCATGTCTGGTCTACCCAGCTGAGCAGACATCTTGCAAAACGCCCGTGAGGTCGGCTTCGGGCCATTACCGGCCATGTACCAACACTTTAGGTTTTTCTATTGGCATGCTCCTGGGCGAGCCAATTGGCGCAGACGGGTCCGAGTTCCGTTACGACCTTACTCGAGACGGCAGATACTGGAACCTAGCCATAGCGCCATACATTTCCAAACCGCAATGAATCGCGCTAGGGTTATGTATGGACCGTCAATACTTCGAATTCGGGCCGTTCGTGCTGGACCTAAGGCGGAAGTTGTTGGTTAAGAACGGCAGAACCCTTCAGCCGGGTCAGCGCGGAATGGCGCTGCTCGAGGCCATGCTTGTGGCCGAGGGAAAACCTGTATCCAAATCCGACCTGATGGATGCGGCTTGGCCGGGAGTGAACGTTGAGGAAAGCAATCTTTCGGTTCAGATTGCAGCCTTACGAAGGCTGCTCGGCACTTCTCCAGAGGGTGGTGAATGGATCAATACCGTTCAGCGCCTCGGCTATCAGCTGGTTTTGCCCACGGCACCCACTCCACCGACTGAACCGCAGCCGTTGGGAGGGGACCCTACTCCCGGGCGAGCCGAGGACGGCAAACCTTCGATCGCGGTTCTGCCCTTCGACAATATGAGCCCCGATCCGGCGCATAGTTTCTTCGCCGATGGCATAACTGACGAGATCACCACTGCACTCAGCCGGCTGAAGAGCTTCTTCGTAATCGCCCGCAACACCATGTTCACCTACAAGGGCAAGCCGGTGAACATCCAAGCCCTCGGTGAGGAACTGGGGGTGCGTTATATCCTAGAAGGCAGTGTCAGGAGTGCTGGAGGCCGAATTCGGATTTCTGCCCAGCTTATCGATGCCGCCTCTGGCAGCCACATCTGGGGCGACCGCTACGAACGGGCTGCAGATGACATCTTTGCCATCCAGGACGAGATTACCGCAAATGTAATTGCCCATATCGGCCCCGAGGTTCTGGCCGCCGAAAATGCCCGTGCGGTGCGCAAGGCCACTGACAATCTCTCTGCTTGGGAGTGCCTCGTCCGCGGCATGTTTCTAAGTGCCAGAATGTCCAGAGAGGACAGTCATGCCGCCCTCGACCTGCTACGGCAGGCGATAGCCCATGATCCAGGTTATGCTCAGGCGTTGGGCTTGATGGCCTGGGTCATGGTTTGGAGGGCCGTTCAAGGTTGGGACGACATGCAGGTCGTGTTGGTCGAAGCTGGCGCTGCCAGTCAGAGGGCTCTAGCGGCCGACGACAACGAGCCGTGGGCATGGCTGGGGCGAGCCGCGGTCGGCATTGCTACTCGGGACTCAGGCCTCTCTGTTTCCGCCATGGAGCGAGCGGTCGAACTCAATCCCAATTTCGCCATAGGCCAAGGCATGCTGGGTTTGGCGTTGTCATTTTCGGGCCGCTACGCGGAAGCTCTCTCCCGCCTCGAGCAGGCGGTGCGGCTGAGTCCACGGGAGCTTTTTCAGGGTGCCTTCGCACAGCAGTATGCCTTCACTCATTTTGCCGGAGCGGATTACACCCGCGGACTGGAATTTGCCATGCGGGCACATCAGTTGCGGCCCGGTCATGTCTACCCCATGGTGATAGCTCTTGCCTGCGCGGGCCATCTGGGAAGTCAAACCGCAACGGCACAAATCATTCGAGACCTGAAAGCTGCCATTCCACACGCAACGGCAAACTGGTTCGAAGAGACAGCCCCTTACGTTCTTGTCGAGGACCGTAAGCGGTTAGCTACGGGCCTGAGGCTGGCAGGACTGGACTAGCGCCCCTCCATTCGTCTTCAACAAAGGCCTTGGACGAGTTCGTCTTTGGAAACGGGGCGTCTAGCACATCTACTTGGAGAAAGTTGCAAAGCGGCTGCCAGCCGTGGCTGACTTCATAGCAAAGTAGGCGATGGCCGGAAACTTCCGCCTGAACCCCTGCGATGTGAGCACGGAATACGCGTATCGCATGGTCGCGATCATTCAGTCGGCTACCGAACACCTGCTCGACAAAGGTTAAGTGGGCCATATGAAGAAGGTCGTTCACAAACGGGACGTCAAGTGTGCCGCGAGTCGCCAGCAGCGGGATGATCGTTGCCTGCATGCTTTCATACCAATCTCCCGGATCGCGAATAGTGAGGATGATCCGGGCCTGTGGGAAGGTTGCCACGAGTTCGCGCCAGTATCGCGCTCCTGGCCAGTCGACCTGTGAGCGATAGCCACGCAGCAACTGGGCCCAGTCCACTTTGTCTCCCTTGGCCGCGGCAGTCCAACCCGGCAGTTGACCGGGATTATCGCGCACCTCGAACATATGATGGCAGGGACCGAAGCCAAGCTGTTCGAGCGCGATCTTCAGCGAGTTAGTGCCCGTCCGGCCAAAGCCAGGCCCGATAATTTCTAATCCCACTTATTCCTCCATCTCTTGCTTGTCCATTCCGTCCTTTTACTGTCCCCGCCGCAGCAGATCTACGCCTCACGTTCTAAGTTCCTTCCAGGGTGCCTTATCGCTCATGTCGACGGTTTCAAATCCATCGCCCTTGCAGGGGCCGAAAATCGCCAGCAGCCGCGCAGTGCTGACACCCACGTTGAAAGTTGCATGAACTGACCCTTGCGGAATGAAAGCCGCATCGCCAGCGTTAAGATTGCGCTTTTCGTCTTCGATCCACTGCTCAACAGTGCCCTCGAGGATGAATACCACCTCCTCCTGATCAGGATGCCGGTGAAAGCTATGGCCTTGGCCTACTGCGAACACACCATCGATGACAGTGAGTTGTCTGGCATCCACCAAAAGGGGACTGGAGAGGAACCTGAGTGTTCCAAATGGCATTGGCGTAGGCAAGTCCTCGCTGGAAATCCTGAAAAATCTGCTCATGTTAGCTCCTGTTCTCTGCAGTCTGACGAGAAGATTGCGGCAGTCGACACTATTGAGGCTCAACCGAGGCGGCAACGATTTCGATATCCGCCGGGCTGATGCCAAGTTCGCTCAGTTCTCGTGGCGTGTATTCGCTGAGTTCGCGGATGATCTTCTGGCGTTGCCGCCAATTCAGAAGCCTATCGAGCCCAAGGGCTAGCACATGCCGCGGAGCTACGGCAAGCCATGGGAAAAATTTAGGAAGAGCGGCAGCATAAGTCGACATGGCATACTCCTGTTGCTTTGTGGAATTGTGTGAATGGCTTTCGAATTGGTCTGAATGGATATGCGTTACTCGCACAGAGAACTCGACCGCTTGGTGCGAAGCACCTGCAATTCACTTGGAATGGCGGCGGGCGGCGCGGTTCGCAGTAGCTCAAACAACTCATGGCGGTCGACACCTATGTCCTGAAGAACCCCGTCATTCAGGCGGCCTAGGGTCGAAACAGTCTTGCTCGCACGCCATTGTTGCGCGATGTTACGGATCGCTTCCGCCACCTCGGAAAACCCAAAAGCCGGGAGGCCTTGCATGCCGTAAAATCTGGACTGTAGTGCTTGAACATTGGGCATCTGAACCTCCTCGTTTGAATGTATTCACACAATGCAAGGATGGTGGTTCGGAGTCATGAAGCTGGCACCGAATTCTTCCTAAAAAGTTCCGAAGAGTTTTTGAATTCGGCCATTTGAAGCCGGCATAACCAGGGCAATGCGACCGCTTTGGGTCAACATGAGACCAAGCGCAGCTGAAAAATCATGTCGGCTGTGCCTCTGCATGAAGACCAGTTTTCTGAAAAAGCGGACATTGTTGATTGAAAGTCCGCTCTGGCACGATGAGCGGACAAGCTGCGGCAAGGGCACGAGGTCTCAAACGGGCCAGAAGCGGACCGTTGAATATCGCGCCCAACTACGACGACTGGCTCATTGAGAGGTCGCGGCTTGGTCAGAATCAAATTGTCGAAACACGTATAAGGGTCTTGCCGAAATTATTGCCCTTAAGCAGCCCGATGAACCTTTCCGGGGCACGTTCCAATCCCTCGACGATGTCCTCTTTGTAGATGATTTCACCCTTATGAAGCCAAGACGCTACCTCGCGACGGAACTCTTCGGCTTGCGTGTTGAAATCCGAAACGATGAACCCACGTAAGGTTAGCCGCTTCACAAGAATTGCATCCATGAGTTCCGGCAGGTGATCCGGACCAGGCGGCAGTCCAACATCGCTATAGTGAGCGATCAGGCCACAAACCGGCACACGGGCAAAGTCATTGAGAAGTGGAAAAACGGCTTTCCATACATGGCCTCCGACATTCTCAAAATAGATGTCAATTCCATTGGGGCAGGCTCTGGTCAGCAATTGTGGTAGTGCGGGATCGTGGTGATCGATTGCTGCATCGAAACCGAGTTCGTCGTGAATATAGCGGCACTTTTCAGCACCACCTGCAATACCGACCACCTTGCAGCCCATCCGCTTTCCAATTTGACCAACAAGGGAGCCCACGGGACCGGACGCCGCAGCTACAACGAGGGTCTCACCGGGTTTCGGTTGGCCGATGTTGAGGAGACCCGTATAAGCCGTCATCCCCGGCATTCCCAGAACGCCAAGTGCTGTGGATAGAGGGGCAAGGTTCGGATCAATCTTGCGCAAACCGTCGCCGCTACTGACAGTATACTCTTGCCAGAATGTGTAACCTTCGATGAAATCACCAATAGAAAAGTCTGGATGATTTGACTGAATGATACGGCTGACCGTGTCGGCCTTCATTGGCTCACCCAACTTTACGCGTGGCGAGTAGGACTCGCCTTCATCCATGTGTCCCCGCATGTAGGGATCGAGCGACAGCCATATGGTCTGCAACAGGACCTCATTGTCACAGAGCCTGGGGAATGGTGTCTCAACAAGCTGGAAATTTTCGAGAAGCGGCTCACCCTGTGGCCGTGAAGCCAATATAATTGAACGGTTGATCAACGCATTCATTCTGGCCTCCCGGTTTGATTGTGGTCGATTGATCAGCTTCATTTGAGGGCTGCGGTCTGAATGTTAGTATGGGCGTGGCCGTCTTGCTAGAGAAAGTATGGCGACTTAGCCGCGTTTAGTATTTCTCTTCTCGAGTGCGGCGATATGGGTATCCACGCCCACTACCCAAAGTTCGATCTTGCCAGTGTCCCTCCAATTGGCGCAACCTCAGGCTCAATAATCAGGTCCTCGGGCGGGTGTTGGTTAAATTGAGGATTTCTGAAACGGTGAAAGGATGAAGCGAGCCTCGAAGAAATTCGTGAATGCATCATTCCAGATTGCGGGGTCGTCGCTGCCGTGCAAACGATCCTTAAAAGCC
>VFJY01000002.1 GCA_009885825.1 Rhodobiaceae bacterium
GCGATCAGCCGCTGGATGTCGGCGAAAAAGTCGAAGCTAGGATCGCTCATGGCCCTTTTGAGAACTGGCGGCGGGTTTGCGATTTGTCCGCTCATTGTGGCAAAGCTGACAATGAGCCTGCAATGTCTACTTTTTTCAGACAATTGGTCTGCATGCGGAGGCCCAGCCGACATGGTTTGACAGCTGCACTTGGTCTCATGTTGACCCGAAGCCGACTTCGCTGCTTTGCTTCGTGGCGGCCACTAACTTCTTGCCAATGCGGCTCATTCAAACCAATCTCGAGCCTCCGCAATCGGCTCAGCCGATCGTGTTGGATCGGATAGTCCGTTCAAGGGAATTAGATGATGCCAGAAATCGATGCAGGTTTGTCGGCGGCGTCCGTTCCAAGTCCACGCCTCCAAGCTATAGGTGCGGCAATGGTTGCGCTATCTACAGTAGCAATCGCCATTGTTCCCACCTTCACCAAACTTGCATTCGATGGTGGAAGCAACACCCTTACTGTCATTATGGCCCGAAGTATCCTCACCGTCTTATTGACCTGGTTGGTGATGGTTGTTCTCGGCCAGAGCCTGCGGCTAGGCAGAACGCCTCTGTTGATCAGCCTGGCGACGGGCGTCTTCTACGCCGTCATGTTGTACGGATTTCTGGGTGCCGTGGCCTTTATTCCCGTCAACACAGTTATCCTCATCTATTTTACCCATCCTCTGCTGGTTGGTCTCGTAGCGGCTTGGCTTGGTCACGAAGTCATCTCAAAAAAAATGGTCCTCGCACTAATTGCCGCTTTCGCTGGCCTAGGTCTTGCAGTCGGACTGTCTTTCGCCAACTTCAATCTGGCGGGAATCGCCTTAGCTGCCCTATCGTCAGTCACATGCGTCTTTGTCGTCGTTGGAAATGGCCGCGCAATGAAGCAGGCGGGCAGCCTCGCCGTCATCTTCTACATGATGCTTTCGGCCTCCATTACACTGGCCCTGCCGCTATTGTCTTTCGGAACAATTGCGCTCCCGGAAACGCTCACTGGATGGGTCGGTTTCGGCGGTGTTGCCGTCGGCTACACTGTCGGCACATTGGCCTTCTTCTGTGCTGTACCGATACTTGGGGCGGTCCGTTCCACAATGATCAGTAATGTCGAACCACTTCTTGGCATTATCTTCGCCCTGGTCATACTGGGTGAGCGTGTATCGTCGCTCCAGGGCGTTGGCATTGCCCTCGTTCTAGCTTCCATCGTGGTCATGGAGTTAAAGCTGTAGCCCTTGGGCAATTTCTGCTGTTGGCCCGTTTGAGACCTCGCAGCAAGAATGCAGTTTGTCCGCTCTTCAACGCAGAGCTGACTTTGGATCAATAATGTCCGTTGTCTGAGAAAATTGATTTGCATGAAAATGTTCAGCAGAAATGGCTCGGCGGCCGCCATTCTCGTCACTTTGACCCTTTGCCGGCGAAGAAAGCTTGCGCCTCGCGAACCAAAAATGGCAAGGTGCGGATAGACAGGTCCTTCGTGGTTTTACGGCAATTTTTTGAACACCATGGTCCAGTTGCGTCCCTACCTGAAGCGCAAATTTTCGCGGGAAAGCCTGGCGATGGATTTACACCCCATCAGCCTCATGTCTCGGGCAATTTCTAATTTCATCAAATCCAACGCACGCTCCACGCCTGCCTGTCCCGCCACGGCCAATGGGTAGAGATAAAATCGGCCAATGCCCACGGCCTTGGCGCCGAGTGACAATGCTTTGAGCACATGGGTACCGCGCTGAACACCGCCATCCATCAACACATCAATCTTGTCGCCCACAGCATCGACGATCTCGGCCAACTGGTCGAACGGGCTGCGTGAGCCGTCAAGTTGCCGCCCGCCGTGATTGGACACAACGATGCCGCTACAGCCGATGTCAACGGCTTTCCTGGCATCAGCAACACTCATGATCCCTTTCAGGCAAAACTGCCCATCCCAAAGCTTCACCATCTCTTCAACATCTTTCCAATCCATTGACGGATCGAGCATCTCAGTAAAATAGCGGCTGATGGACATGGCCCCGGCACCCATGTCGACGTGCCCGTCAAGCTGCGGCAGGCTGAATTTCTCATGGGTCAGATAGTTGATGCCCCACATTGGCTTGATTGCGAATTGGACCAGACTTCCCAGCGTGAGGTGAAAGGGAATTGCAAAGCCCGATCTCTTGTCACGTTCTCTGTTTCCGCCGGTGATGCTGTCCACTGTCAGCATCATAACATCTACGCCTACCCGCTTCGCTTCCTGCATCATTGACTGGTTCAGGCCGCGATCCTTGTGAAAAAAGAACTGATAAATTTGAGGGCCTTTGTGCTTGCGCACCTCTTGGAGGCTGGCTGTGCCCAGTGTTGACACTCCGAACATTGTCCCATGTTTCTCAGCAGCTGCTGCGACAGCACGTTCACCTTCATGATGGAACAGGCGTTGGATTGCCGTCGGTGAGCAATAGACCGGCATGTCCAGCTTCTGGCCCATGACTGTGACGGACATGTCGATTTCCGCGACGCCCGCCAGCACGGTCGGGATCAGGTCGCACGCTTCAAACGAAACCGTATTCCGCCGAAAGGTCGCTTCGTCATCCGCTGCCCCTTCAATGTAATCAAAAATCGGACGCGGCAGCCGCCTTTTAGCAAGCTTGCGAAAGTCATGAAAATTGTGGCAATGCTCAAGACGCATAACGGCTTCCGACCATTGAAGTGCCCCCAGGTCTCGAATGGATTTGCTATCCAGTCCCAGGCTAACACTTCACAACCTGTTATCCAATCTATGAATGACCTCTGAGGGGTAGCCAGCCCCCGGCCAATATCACCGCGGGGAATCAACTTCCATTGGCCGCGGTAGATGGGTCTGAACCACCGGTCCGGCACCTGGCAGCGAACACGCCAGGACAGGCCGGGAATTTCACTGCCGCAACAAATTTAGCCTGCAGGCCTGTTCCACCGTTTCCCGGCAAAGACCCACGTCACGCAGCTGGTCGCTGTCGAGATTGCGAAGTTCGCGGCGGTTCCGCAACCACCTCTTGCAGTTGAGCACCATGCGCCCGGGAAGCGAGATGAGCGCGTTTCGATGCCCCGCCGTCACCGACGTGCCCGGGGCCAGTTGGTCAAGAATGGAATGGCGTGAGATCATTTTATCCTCCAAGGTTGGTGCTCTTCATGACAATGGAGTGTGCCCGGCGGAGAAGCTAAAGTCCTGAGAGACAACCGAAGGATTTCCGAAAGATTAAGTAAGGTGGGGACTTGGACAGCGCGCGCGAATATGCTTTTTCCGGTTTCACGCTCGACCTTCACCGGGGCGTTCTTCGTGATGGCAGCGGCGCCGTAGACCTCAGGCCGAAGGCTTTTCATCTCCTCGCCTGCCTGGTGGAGAATGCCGGGAGGGTAATGCCGAAGGAAGAACTCCTCGACACCATATGGCCGGGTGTTACCGTCAGCGAGGACTCGCTCACGCAGTGTATCGGCGAATTGCGGCGAGCACTCGGGCAGGCGTCCTCGGTGATCAGGACTGTGCCGCGGCGCGGCTACGTCTTCGAGGAAGCAGCCCTTGAGGCTGTCCCTGCAGCCACAAAGGCGGAGCCACCAGCAGCCGTGACAAACGGAAGACCTTCGATTGCCGTGATGCCGTTCCGCAACCTCAGCAGCGATCCCGATCAGGAGTTTTTCACCGACGGGCTTACCGAAGACATCATTACCGACCTCTCGAATGTGCCAAGTTTCTTCGTCATTGCCCGCGATTCAACATTTGCCTACAAGGGCAAGCCGACCGATGTGCGCGAGATCGCCCAAGCTCTTGGTGTGAAATACATCCTCGAAGGCAGCGCCCGGCGGTCGGTCCAGCGCTTGCGCATCAATGTTCAGCTGATTGATGCGGCAGGCGGCGGCAATCATGTCTGGGCTGAACGCTTTGACCGCGATCTCGCAGACATCTTTGTCGTACAGGATGAAATCGCCCGCCGGGTGGTGGAGGCAATCGCCGGCAAGCTTGCTGCTTTCCCGGTTGTTGAGCGCTACCGGCCCTCCAATCTTGAGGCTTACGATCTGTGTGTGCGGGCGCGAACCTTGTGGGCAGAAGACAGCGCGTCAACTCAAACTGTGCAATCCCTCCTCGAACGTGCCATTGCCCTTGACCCCGGTTATTGCGAGGCTCATTGGCGCCTGGCGATGGCCCATGTACATAACTGGCTCCATTGGGGAGAACCAGAGGAGCCAAACCGCCCTAATGCCATCGCCCATGCCCAGCGCGCAGTGGACCTCGATCCAAATGATTCAGGCGCCCACGCGGCTTCCGGATTTGCCCTGACCTACGAGCGCCGCTGGGACGAAGCTGAGGTTCACTACGAAACCTCCATTCGTTTGAATCCCAATGATGCCAATGCTCTGGCACTCCTTTGCGATTTCAAAACCCTCATTGGAAAGCCTCAGCAGGGTGTGCAATCAGCCGAGCTGGCACTGCGCCTCAATCCGCGCCCGCCCCATTGGTATTATTGGAACCTGGGCTTCGCCCAATTTGCCAATGGCCAGTATGAGGATGCGGTCCGAACCTTGCGCCGGGAGGAAACCTACAGAACTGCCACACGGCGGATTCTTGCCGCAGCCCTTGCGGCTTTGGGCCGCGTTTCAGAGGCCCGGGAGGAAGCAAAACTCTTTCTTTCGACCAGCCCCCATTGGCGGATCAGCAAATGGGTGGAAAGCCAGCCATTCAAGAACCCGGAAGATGCGCAAGCGTGGATTGACGCCTACCGCCTTGCAGGGCTGCCGGATTGACCACCACCCGTCACCCACCGCTATCCATGTAGCCAGAGATGTTGCCTATGGAGTGTGCTTGGAGCAGACGAACTGCCACTCACCGCATGACCGCTGATGGCCCGTTTGAGACCTCATGGGCAAACGACGTCTCGTCCGCTCATCATGGCTAAGCTGACATCCAATCACCGATGTCCGCTTTCTCCCGAAGCCATCGCTGTGCC
>VFJY01000204.1 GCA_009885825.1 Rhodobiaceae bacterium
GAAAAGCACTCCGGTCTTCAGCCTTGAGAATCACTCCGCTCATGAACCCCATGAATCACAAAGCTCCTGAAAAAGCTACACCTGTGGATTCAGGGTATATAAGTTTCACTATTGATCGGATTTGAGCAAAGCCGATCAATTTCTCTCCCGGAACGATCCTGGTGTCCGACGCAATCTTCTGCGAAAGGCGTGGTTCATCTGCTGTTGGTCAGCAAATCCAGTCTCCAGCGCAACTTGGGCAATTGGCTGATCGGTGTTGTTGAGAAGGTAATCCGTGGCAGACCCAAATAATTTGAATGGATTGCGGGGCGCACATGCTGCCCTCGAAATATTGCTGTGGATTTTTATCACGGGGCTGTGTTCACCCAAATCAGATTGACTATGCTGCTAACGTCCCAAACTGCGGGCCAAACCAATCGCTGCAACTATTGCGGCTCCAACTCCCAGGACTGTCGCTGACCAGCCGAAGTGGGCGTTGACCTGGCCAAGCAAGAGCGCTCCCACGAGCCCTCCAAGATAATAGCTCGTGAGATAGAGGCCATTGGCCTGGGCACGATCACTGCTGACATTTGCTGAAACATATCCTGTCGCCGCAGCCTGGGCGGAAAACGTTGCCATGCCGAGCAGCGCCAACCCGGTGAGCACCACCCATAGTTCCGATGACAGCGTGAGTGTCAGGCTGGCGAGGGCTACTCCCAGAGACAAAGTCAAAGCTGTCCGGGGTCCAAACTTGCGCACCAGATTTCCGGCCATTGGAGTGGTGATGATGGCGGGCGCAAAGACGAGATAAGCCAAGCCCAACGACATTGGCGATAGATGCAATTGGTTGACGAGATAAAGATTTACGTAGGTGAAGACACCGACGAAGATAAACAGAATGAAAAAGCCAATTCCGAATACGGCTCGAAGGGCCGGGTTTGAGAAGTGCCGTTTCCAAGCATCCAGCGCGCTGTCGGCACGCATAGGAGGAACGTCATCGCACGGGCCGATCAAGATCAGGGCAAATGCTGCACCAACAAGGTTCAGGCCGGCAAAAAACAGAAATGAACCCGAAAGTGATGTGACATCGGACAGCGTGACAGCCGTCAAACGACCAAACAGATTTGAAGCGACGTTACCAGTGATGTAGGCGGCGAGTGCACCGCCCTTTGCTGTCATGTCACATCTTTCAGACAGATAGGTGGCTGTTAACGTAAACGCAGCTGCCATCAGTGCGCCCTGGATGACGCGCAAAGCCATGAATATCCAAATGCTGTGGGTAATGGACAGCAGCGCCGTCGGAATTGACAGCAGTGCAAGGCACACCCAAATGCCGCGTTTGCGATCAATGCGATCCGCGAACCATGCAACCGTCATTCCCGAAACGGCCATGCCCAGCGTAGCGGCGTTGACAGCGAAACCAGCGGTGCCGGGATCAGATCTGAAAGCGACAATGATTTGCGGCAGCAGGGCTTGCGCGCCAAACAGATCAATCAGCGTCAGAAAACTGACGATCGAAATGATGACCGAGCGCCGCACGACATCGCGCGGGCGATCTCCCATCAACAGACCTGTAATCGAAATCGCCATGTCTCAAGCCTCCTTGTCTGTCATGTTGTGTTGGACTGAGATCAGCATCACCCGGGCGCCGCGTTGCCATGTCAGGTACGACCATATCCAACTGGAGCTGACGGAGAGACGATTGGTAAATCCATAAAGCAAAGACACGTGTGTGAATGACCAGGCGATCCACGCCAGAAATCCGGAAAACTTAAAACGACCCAGATCAACAATCGCTTTGTTGCGGCCAATGGTGGCCATGGTGCCCCAATTGCGATAGCGGAATGGATCCGGCATCGCTTGACCATGCAAACGGGACTTGATCACTTTGGCAGCGTGTTGGCCCATCTGCTTGGCCATTGGCGCAAGGCCGGGCAGCGCCTGGGTGGCACCTTTGGGAATGAGTGCGGCAGTATCACCGATCACAAAAATACTGTCATCATCGGGAAGTCGCAGATGTACATCGACAAGCGCACGGCCCGTGTGATCCGCCGGGCAGCCCAACCACTTTGCGGCCGGAGATGCTTGCACGCCCGCTGCCCAGATGACAGTTTCAGTGTCGATTGGCTCGTTGTTGAGCAAGACCGAGCCTACACGAATATCCGTCACACGGGTCGACGTCAGCACTTCCACACCAAGTGCTTCGAGGGATTTTTGCGCCTTAGCACTCAATTTGGCGTCAAACGACGCAAGAATTCGTGGGCCTGCCTCAACCAGCTTGATCTTGGCGCAGTGGGACGAGACCGAACGAAAATCACGGACAAGGGAATGCCGAGCAAGTTCGGCAATGGCACCTGCCATTTCTACGCCAGTGGGGCCAGCACCGACGATTATGAATTCCAGAAGTGCGTCACGCCTTGGGCCGTGTGCTTCCATCTCGGCACGTTCAAAGGCACCGAGAATGCGATGACGCAGTTCATAAGCATCCTCGATTGATTTAAGGCCAGGTGCCGCCTTGGCCCAATCATCCCTGCCGAAATAGCTGTGGGTGGCACCTGTGGCGACGATCAGATAGTCGAACGGGAGTGATCTTCCAGAACTGGTTTCAACTGTGCGTTTTGTGCGATCAATTGCTGTGACTTCATCCCAGTGGACGCGCACATTCTTGAAGTTGCGCAACATGTGGCGGATGGGCTGGGCAATTTCGGCAGGCGCCAAGGCCGCTGTTGCGACCTGATAGAGCAAAGGCTGGAATAGATGATGGTTTCTGCGATCGATCAACAGCACGTCGGCATTGGTGCCAGCAAGGCTGCGGGCGGCGGCAATGCCGCCAAAGCCGCCGCCCACAATTATGACCCTGGGGACGATGGTCATAACGCCCTTCGTCACGCAGCAGTCCAGCCACCATCAACAGGCAGAGAGATGCCAGTGATGTTTTCGGCAGCGTCTGAACAGAGAAACAACGCTACCCCTGCGAGCTGTTCTACCGTGACGAACTTCTTGGTCCATTGCGCAGCCAGAAGCACATCACGCTTGACGGCTTCTTCGGAAATGCCCCGTGCGGCAGCGGTTTCAGGAATTTGCTTTTCAACAAGTGGTGTCAAAACATAGCCGGGGCAAATGGCATTCACGGTCACGCCGTTCTGCGCTGCTTCAAGTGCTACGGTTTTGGTGAATCCGGTGATGCCGTGTTTGGCTGTGACGTAAGCTGACTTGTAAGGCGATGCCACAAGCCCATGCGCTGACGAGATGTTGATAATGCGGCCCCATCCCCTACGCTTCATGCCAGGCAGTGCGGCACGCGTTGTGTGAAATGCCGAGTTCATGTTGATGGCGATGATCAAGTCCCAGCGTTCCGGCGGAAATGTCTCGACGGGTTCAACTGTCTGGATACCGGCGTTGTTAACAACTACATCAACCGAGCCGAAGCGCGCTTCAGCATTTGAAATCATGGCCACGATCTGATCTGGCTTCGACATGTCGGCAGCGTCATAAACGACCGCGCCTGACCCAAGTTTCTCCAGTGCTTGGACTTCTTTTTCAATGTCAGCCGCGTTGCCAAAGCCATTGACCACAACATTGGCGTTGACAGCAGCAAAGCCGCGCGCGATGCCCAGACCAATACCTGACGTTGATCCCGTAACGACTACAGTTTTTCCATTCATGTTCATTGTCTTTCTCCTCAAGCCACATGGGCTCAATTGACGGCGAGCGGCTCTACCATCTCGCCATTGCGAACTTCATGCAGGATGACGCCATCATTGGGATCATTGTTGGTGCGCCAAGGTGATTTCTCGAGCATGACATTGGCGTCGCGGTAACCAGCTTCGCGCCGTTGGCGGATGCCTTCACGGCTGAAGTCAATGTCTTTCAAATGATCTTCACTTGGCAGTGTCGGTGCCAGCAACCTGGCGACATGCATTGAAGTCTTGCAGCCATATTCGAGCAAGTCGATGACGGCTTCTTTCTTCAGTGCCGCCTCAGGCAACATCTCGCCCAATTGTGTTACCACATGGCGCAGCCGGTGCAGTTGACGCTGACGCTTGATATGTGACACAGCACGGCTTGAATATTGAATGTCCTTTTGGCGGTTTGTGACCTCCCACATGGTCTCAGGTTCTTTGCCTTCCGGGTTCCACATGTGAACTGCAAAGACCAAAGAGTTGCGGCGCGGCATGTCATCAAACACGACTTCCACCGGCGTATTGGAGAGAATGCCACCATCCCAATAAAGTTCCCCATCAATGCGCACAGCGGGGAAGGATGGAGGCAGAGCGCCTGACGCGATCACATGGTCCATCTGCAGCGGCATATAGCGGCTATCGAAATATTTCATCTCTGCGGTGCGAACAGACGATGCACCAACAGTCAGGCGTGTCTTGGATTTTTCAAGATGTTCGAAGTCTATCAGGTCAGATAATGTTTCGCGCAGGGGATCAACTGAGTAGTAACCTGCTTCCTCGGCACCAAGGATGGTGTGCGGATTGATAAAAGCTGATGGGCGTGGACGAAAAAAGCCAGGCAAGCCGACGCTGATGGTTTGCAGATTGCGCGACATCGCGCCAAACCAGCTTTCAGCAAGGCCGAGATTCTGTTTCTGCTCAATGCGATTCCAGAATTCAGTTAAGCGATCAAGTCTGTTAGCTGGCTCGTTGCCAGCAATGATGGCCGCATTGATGGCCCCGATTGATGTGCCGATCACCCAGTCTGGTTCGACGCCAGCATGATGGAGCGCTTCAAAGACCCCAACCTGATAGGCACCAAGCGCACCACCGCCCTGCAAAACCAGCGCGATCTGTCCCAGTTTCTTGATATCCTTAACGGTATTGTCCATTCGAACTCTCTCCTGACATACGTAAGCGCACGTGCTGCAGGTCGGCGACCTGCAACAGGTAAAAATGCAAAGCTTCGTGTTTGGCTACCGACCTATTTGGATCGGTGTGCCGCGAACTAATTGGTACAGTCAGCCAAATTTTTGCAGTCGGCGACTGATGAGACGATTGATGCAACGACTTCCGTTGCTTTGGCGAACTCAGTCTTGCGGTTGGTGATGCCATAGCGCTGAGACACCCAATCCCAATTCTGGTAAACGACCCAAACTTTGCCATCGTCGTCTTGATGCACCAGCATGCGCACCGGCCAATCAACACCACTCTCCGGGTTTGATGTCAGGAACAGCACACCGAGTGGCGGGTTTCCAAAAATCAGAAGTTGCGATGGTTTCAAGTCTATCTTTGCACCCTTGGCCAGCTTGGCCTGATCAATGGTCGCGAAAAACTTGATGCCTTTTTTCTTGATGTCGGCCCGTATGCGACTTGCGGTTTCGTCGACGGAATAGGCACTGCGCGTGCGCATCAAGCCATCACCCTGCAATTGGATGTCGGCAGGGCCGGCGACAGCGATAGGTGCTGTTGTAATTACCCCGGAGCATGCGACCAAGGCTGTGAAAAGCGATGCAAACGCCCGGCTCTTGCTGCGTGAAGATTTAAGCAACTGATGTTTGAACATGTTGGTATTTTCCACCTTGACTGATTGAACAATCGACACATCATTCGGCGCAGCAGTTTCTCTTATCGCTGCGCCGAAGTCATTTTGGTCTCACGAGTCTGTGCAACAGACCCTTGGTTGACTACATCGTCTCTGGCTTTGGCATCGCTGGAGGTAAAAGATCGCCCGCGAGAATGACGACTGTCTTGTCGCTCTCGTTTTTCCACCAATGGGCAAGGGTTGGGCTGAATTCCGCAACAATGTCACCGGCCTTATGCACAATCTTGCCAGCGCAATTGCTGCTGTATTCAATGATTGTGCCTTCCTGGATCAAGATGTTTGCAGCGCGCTGATCGTGGGTATGCCACGGCACAATGCCACCTGGTTCAATCGTCAGACGACGCATGCGCAGCATGTAACCCTTGAACGCCTCACCCTTGCTAGAGAGATCGATTGTTGCGAGGACTTCGTCCTTCACGCCCTTCGGCACGGTTTCGCCGCCTTTGCGGGCACCCTCTTTCATCTTGTCGGCAGCGCATTCACCTGCCAATACTGGCGTGACGAACAGCATTACGCCACACGCTGCAACGATCATAGTGCGTGCGGATGTTTTCAGAAATGTAGGCATCATTGGGTAGGTCCTTCTTTTAAGGTTGACGGTTCGAATTGGAATCAAGAAGCAGCGCGTCTACTTTTCACCACCTGGTTTTGCGGCGTGATAGATTTGCGCGAACAAGGTTTGTGCGAACTGCATGTTGCGGATTGAATGCTCCATGCTTTGCTGCATCGTTTTCTGCATAAGCTGTTGTGGCAGGGCCATCGCGGTTTGCGGGTCCTTGCTTGACAGGGCTTCTGTTGCGATGCGCATCACATCCTTTTGCGCTGCTATGGAAGCTTCCATGCCTTTGTCGACGAAATCGGCAAAGGTCTTGGACACACCACCTTCTGCATTGCCCATACGTTTCATGGTGGCGACGAATTCGCCGACGCATGCTGTTTGGAAATCCATCATGGCATTGGCAGTCATTTCTTCTACTGCGGTCTTCTTGTCACTCGAAGTCATTGAAAATCCTCCAAAATCTCAATTTCACCAAATGGCGCTTCGACAAAAGTGACACCACTGACGGCACGGTTTTTTATTACGGCTAGGGCTATTGGGGAACGCAGTGAGGCGTATGGGTTCGATACGCGCTGCGTATGGTGTTTGGTCATGAAGCTGTCATCCATTGTGTCACTTTTGATCCCGATGAAAATCCATGCAAATTCGGCAAAAGAGATCAATTGCGGGCGTGTGTCGTCGCCCTCTAACGGTTGCAACTGAAATGGTTCTTTTGATCTTGGGTTCAACCAGAGGCCTGCGCATTAAATTTGGAAACAGCGACATGTTTTCAGGCATGCAGGCGCAGCCCATCCCGGCCAAAATCATTGCCTGAATCCAATCCTCGTGTTCGCTCTTGTAACGGACGTCTGGCTTACACGGGAATACGCCACTATGTTCGTTGTAGTGCAAAACATATTCACAGTTCAGCCGCTCGAGATAAGGCTCGCCGTGCAGTTCTTTGACCGGGACGCTATCCATCTGATCGAACCGATGCCCGCTGGGGAATGCTACAACATATTGCTCATCATAGAGCGGATTGGTCGAAATGATTTCCGGGTACTTGGGAACACCAACGACGGCGACATCAAGGTTTCCTTCGACAAGCATATCAACGATGCTCTGACCCGTCGCCTCCAGCAATTCAACGCTGAGTTGGGGCGCGCGCACTGATAGAAGTGAGATGATTGGAATGAGCCGTGTTGGACTAATTGTGCACATGACACCAAGTTTCAACGTCGCCCTGGTGTTCGCAGAAAACTCCACTGCCTCGGCTTGCACCGAATCCATTTCCGCCAATGCGAACTCAAGGCGGGGTCTGACTATGCGCCCCAACTCCGTGAGATGGGTACGCCCTCTTTCGCGTCGTATGAGTTCAGCACCAAATTCCTGTTCCAACAACTTGATGCCACGAGACATCGTCGGCTGCGTCACATTGCATTTCTCAGCGGCCTTCGTGAAACTCAACGTGTCGGCCAGGGCCAGAAAATAGCGTACCTGATTCAGGTCCATGATTTCGTTCGTCACTCCGTTGTGTTGAAAACTCGTCGTTCAACAGGACTGGTAGTTAGCATCGCTCCAAACAGAAGTGGCATCACAACTCAATACAATTGATCCCAATTCAGTGTGTACTATTCAATCAGCGTTCACGCGCTGGTGAACCGTTGTTCATGGAAATCATGCGAGCGTTACAACGGCGTTTTGCCTCTGACAAAGTCTGAGCATCGAAAATTCGGAAATGTTGTCTTTGACTGTGACTTGATTTCGAGGCTGCGGTCAGACAGCCTCGCATTAAATAGTTGGAAGATATGATAGTTCAAATCGAAGTTCGCAAAGGCATGCCAGACGTCCAACTGAGCCGCGAGGAATTCGAGCGGCGCTTCCGTGACCGTTTCTTTGATCCTGCCTTTGTCAAAAATGAAGCGGCGCTCAAAGCCATAACCGACACGGCCTGGGATGGCTATAATGTCTACCGCAAGAACCCGGTAAAGGGCGTGGCGGCTGAAGGCTATTCAAAACCCAACGCCTCACTTCCAATTGAATGGCTGGAAGCCAAGGCGGCCATAGACTCAGCACAAACACGCCAGAAAAACCCCAAATCACCAAGCCGAATTCTTCTCGTAAACGGATCAATGCGCTCAGATCAGAGTTGCCCCGGCGATCAGATCAGAGTTGCCCCGGCGAAATGTCAAAATCCTGGCGACTGTTGAAACTCGCTGAAGAAGTTGTGCATGCCACAACGGGTTTTGAAACCGAAATTCTCGACCTCTCGCTGCTCACCTCACAGTATGGTCGGGTCATCCACCCCTGCAAGGCATGTGTCTCCACTGCGCAGCCGTTATGCCATTGGCCATGCTCGTGTTATCCGAATTTCGCCATGGGGCAGACCAGCGATTGGATGAACGAGATCTATCCCATGTGGGCGGCAGCGCACGGCGTAATGATCGTGACACCGGTGAACTGGTATACCCTGAATCCACAGGTGTAGCTTTTTCAGGAGCTTTGTGATTCATGGGGTTCATGAGCGGAGTGATTCTCAAGGCTGAAGACCGGAGTGCTTTTCTGGCGGCCCTGAAGGCGACGAAGAAGCCTGCGCTGGAGCATCGCCGGATGAACGTGCTGTTGTTGCTGGATGATGGTGTGGCGGCAGGGATGATCGCCCGGATGCTGTATCTGGATGAACGCACAGTGGCCGAATACCATCAGCTTTATGCCACGAAGGGTCCTGCGGGCGTGAGCGCTTTGTGTTACAAGGGCAACCCGAACAGCATGATGTCCGCCGCTGAGACCGAGGCGCTGAAAGCCCGGCTGCGGACGCAAATCTTCATGACATCGCAAGCTGTGTGCGCCTGGGTGCTGGAAACGTTCGGCCACGCCTACTCGCCGAACGCCATGACGAAACTTCTGAAGCGGATTGGATTTTCCTACAAGAAGCCGAAGCGCTTTCCGGCCAAGGCCGACCGGGCGGCGCAAGAAGCTTTTCTGCATGACGTTCTGGAGCCGCTTGTGGCGCAGGCCTCGGAAGCAACGCCTTTGTATTTCATGGACGCGGTGCATGCCCAGCATAACAGCGTTCCGGCCTATGGCTGGTTCGCCAAGGGCGAAGAGACCTTCCTGAAAAGCAATGCCGGGCGCAGCCGCGTCAGCATCAACGGGGCCTTCTGCCTGCACGACCAGGCAGTCGTGCAGCGCCAGGACGAATGGATCGATGGCCAGTCGAACGTGGCCCTGCTGCAGGCGATGCTTGACCGGCA
>VFJY01000032.1 GCA_009885825.1 Rhodobiaceae bacterium
CCGCGCCAACAAATCCAACCGGAAAGGCCGCGATGGCTGCGGGCTTTGGCCCACCAGCGTCGATCATCTCGAGCAGCGCAAAAAGGGCGGTGGGTGCATTGCCGATGGCGACCAGAGCTCCTGCCAGGTGTGGCATCCACAGGTCAACCGCGGCAGCGGACCGGGTTGTTTGTTTTTCGATTGCGATTTCGCTTGCACGGGGATCGCTCAGCGTACAGATGATATCAAGGGTCTTGTCGATAACGCCGTGGCGCAGCAGTTCAGCATCTGCCAAAACCGGCTTGGAGAGCGCCGTGGCGGCTGCTTCAACAAAATCTTCTGATATCCGTAATTCACCAACGATATCTGTCATGCCACAGGCATGAATGATGCGGACAGCGAGATCATGGGCATTGGCCGTTATGCCCGAAAGATCAGCCTCGGCTCTGATGATAGCAAATGACTTTTGATAAATCGCTGCCGGATCTCGGATATGGTCCATCACGTCTTCTTCATGCTTAGCGGTCCCAAGGGGTGCTTGGCGTGTGGGTAGGGCGCATGGGTGTGCCCGTGTTCATGATCGTGGGTATGTGGATGATCATGTTTGGGCGGCAGGTTTTTCAGCTCAAACGGCCCCGCCTGGCAGGCTCCGGTGCAATTGCCATCGCAAAGCTTGCAGTCAGCGGCTGTGCCAATGCCTTCCACGTGGTGATGGTGGCTTTCCTGCACGGCGCCCACCTCCGCCTCAAAGCCCAGAACCTGTGTGCGGTATTTGCACATCTGGCAATTCATCGCGATATCGCCCGTCAGGATCTGTTCGATGCGCTCAACGAATGTGTCGATGACTTCGGGATGATCATTCAAATAGGCCGCCTTGATGAACTCAATTTCAGGATGGCGGGCTGCCACAATGTCAGTTGCGGCATAAATGCGCTGCACCAGAATTCCGGTAAAGAGAAAATAGGGAAACACGACAATGCGTTTGTAGCCAAGCCGCGTTGCATGTTCGAGAGCGGGGTCAACCAATGGGAAAGTTACGCCAGAGTAAGCTGTTTCGGCCCAGCCAAAGCCAAAACCTTCCCACAGAATGCGGGTAACTTTGGATACGTTGGAGTTTGCGTCGGGGTCAGAAGCGCCGCGGCCAACGACAACCAGAAGCGTTTCATGGATGGGAACTTTTGAAGGTGACACATCGAGCGCCTGCTGAATCCGGTCGCCGGCGGCCCGCATCATCTTGGGGTCAATGCCAAGTTCCTTGCCATAATCTATTTTGAGGTCGTTCTGGGCGGCATAGGTGTTGAGTACGGAAGGAATATCATTCTTGGCGTGGCCTGCGGCAAACAGCATTCCAGGTACTGCGAGCACCCGTTCGACGCCCTGGGATTTCAATGAATCAAGGCCTGTTCGAATGATGGGCGTGGCAAACTCAAGATAGCCATATTCAACCGCGTATTGCGGCATGCGCCGCTTCAAATGTTCAGCGAGAACCGCAAATTCAGTTACCGCCTGCTTGTTCCTGCTGCCGTGGCCACATAGCATGACGCCCAGTTTTGTCATTGTTCCTGCCTTCCAAAACGCAGCATTGTCCGAAAACGGACACGGAAGGCAGCTCCAGCTTTGGCCCCCTTCTGGGTCGGCCGCACTGGAATAGCTTTCAGTCCCTCAAGGGGAACGCTGCTGAAGCATGTGTTCTAGGGCAACGGCGCTTGCGCAACAAGGCTGGAAACGAATATGATTGGCGAAAAGGCGGCAATCATGGAAACGGTCAAATTCACCCAGATGAAGGACGGCGACCGCGAGGATTATGCCTTCCTCAACGCCCATGAAACGGACTATGCGGCTGGAACAGCAGATCGGCTGCTAACCGCCATGGTTGATCTCGACAAGTCCTTGTCGGGCTACAAAATCACTAGGTTTGGTCATTCACTGCAATGCGCCACACGGGCTTGGCATGATGGCGCGGATTTGGATTGGGTTGTTTCTGCGCTGCTGCATGATGTTGGCGACATTTATGCGCCCTATAATCATGATGAATATGCCGCCACAATTCTGAAGCCATTTGTGCGCGAACAATGCGCTTGGGTTGTGCAGACCCATGGCGATTTCCAGATAGTGTATTATGCCCATCATGTCGGTGGCAATCCTGATAAGCGGGAAGCTTTTCGCGATAATCCCTATTTCGATGACTGCGCTGCGTTTTGTGAAAAGTGGGATCAAACAAGCTTTGATCCGGATTACGAGACCAGGCCGCTCGCGTTTTTTGCGCCCATGGTGCGCGAAGTGTTTGCGCGAAAGGCCTATGATCCTTCAGTGATCAACAAAGGCGTGCGGATGCCATTGACTGGGGTGGCGCGAAGCTAAAACTCAATGCCTGCTTGCGCCTTAACGCCAGAACGGAAAGGGTGCTTGATCAGTTCCATTTCAGTCACCAGATCAGCGATTTCGATCAGTTCTTCCTTGGCATTGCGGCCTGTGATGACGATGTGTTTGTCAGCGGGGCGGTTTTTCAAGACTTCGAGAACCTCTGCCAAAGGCAGATAGTCATAACGCAATACGATGTTAAGCTCGTCGAGCAGCACCATCTTGTAACTCGGATCGGCGATCAGGCGCTTGGCTTCCTCCCAGCCTTCCCGGGCATGGGCGATGTCGCGGTTGATGTCCTGGGTTTCCCAGGTAAAGCCTTCGCCCATCGCCTTGATGGTCACCAGTTCCGGGAATTTTTCCAGAACCGTGCGCTCGCCGGTTCCCCATGAGCCTTTGACAAACTGGATGACGCCAGATCGAAGCCCATGACCCACATGGCGGAACACCATGCCGAAGGCTGCGGTGGATTTGCCCTTGCCCTTGCCGGTGTGGACAATGAGCAGGCCACGCTCAATGGTTTTGCCAGCCATGATCTTGTCGCGGGCGGCTTTTTTCTTGGCCATTTTTTCATGATGGCGGGCGGCGTCGATGTCTTCGGTCATTGCTGCAATTCCTTCAGGAGATCATAAGCTGAATTGAGGCGTGGTGTCCAAAGGCCACGGGTCGCGGCCTCCTCGAAACGCTGGGCGATTTCCTTCAGCGCCGCCGGGTTGTTGGCCTCAATGAACTTGCGGGTTTCCTCATCGGCCAGAAACGCGTCATAGGCTAAATCAAAGTGATGGGTCTTGACCGCACCCGTGGTTGCCGCGAAGGCAAACATATAGTCCACTGTGGCGGCTATCTCGAATGCGCCCTTATAGCCGTGGCGCTTTACGCCGCTGATCCACTTGGGGTTCACCACGCGGGATCGCATGACGCGGCCCACTTCTTCTTCAAGAGTCCGGATGACAGGCCGCTCGGGGCGGGAGTGATCATTATGATAGACGCGGGGCTGTTTGCCAGAGGCTTGTTCAACAGCCGCGGACATGCCGCCCTCAAATTGATAATAGTCATCGCTGTCGAGCACATCATGCTCGCGGTTGTCCTGGTTGTGGACCACAGCCTCGATGTTCTTGAGGCGGGTTGTGAAGGCGGCCTCGTTTTGCACACCAGGTTCGCGGGCGCCATAGGCATAGGCGCCCCACGTCACATAGGCTGCCGCCAAATCGGCGCGCGCGCTCCAAATTTTTTCATCAATCAAGGCTTGCAGGCCAGCGCCATAGGCACCGGGTTTGGAGCCGAAAATGCGATAGCCAGCCATTTGCCTGGCATCGGTTTCCGGGATGCCGGATTTTTGCAGGCTTTTGGTTTCCCCCCTCATGCGGGTGGCGATGGGGTTGTCCGTCTCGTCTTCATCCAATGCGCCAACGGCGCGCATGGCCTTGTCGAGAAGTTCGATTTGGGCCGGGAATGCATCGCGGAAGAAACCGGAAATACGGAGTGTGACATCAATTCGCGGGCGGCCGAGTTTTGCGAGGGGAGTGATTTCATACCCGGATACCCGCCAACTTGAAGGTTCCCACACGGGTTTCGCACCGATAAGAGCGAGGGCTTGAGCGATGTCATCGCCGCCGGTTCGCATGTTTGAAGTGCCCCAGGCTGAAAGGCCGAGGGCCTTGGGATAGTGGCCAAAGTCCTGAAAATGCCGAATGAGCAGCTCTTCGGCGGATTTCTGGCCGAGGTTCCATGCGGTCGGTGTTGGCACCGTGCGATTGTCGAGGGAATAGAAGTTGCGGCCCGTCGGCAGCACATCGAGCCGGCCCCGCGTAGGCGCGCCCGATGGACCAGGGGCCACGCGCCTGCCGTCGAGGCCCGCGAGCAATCCCCTGATTTCGTTGGGGCCGCAGGCGGCGAGAGCGAGGCGGATTTTGGTTTCAATTTCGTGGAGAACCGCGCCACCCCCACTCCCGTCATCCCGGCGAAAGTCAGGATCCAGCAAATTCGGCTTTCGCCGGGATGATTGAACAAGGAGCGAGGCATAAGTCTCCAGTCTCTCAACCGTGTCACCACAAGTGCGCCAGGGCGCACTCAGCAATTTCAGCAGTTCGGAGGGTCTCGGACCTTTCCACGTATCACTCATGTTGCAAGTCAGCGGGTCGAAGTCACCAAATCCATAATCCTTGGCCAGCGCCCGGATCAGGGATTGATCGCCGCCTTCGCCCGCTCCTCTTGGCACGCGGGTTAGGGCTACGAGCAAATCCGTTTCCTGCTGGCCGGTGGGAGATGTTCCCAATACATGCAGACCGTCGCGGATCTGGGCTTCCTTGAGGTCGCAGAGATAGGTGTCGAGCTTTGAGAGGTCGCTGTCCTCGTCGCCAGTGAAGCCTGCATCGATATCAAGGCTGGAACTGCGGGTGAGATTGAGGATATTTTTCTTCAGCGCAGCAATGCGCCGGCGGTCAAGACCGGAAGCGAGATAATATTCGTCAACGAGGGCCTCCAAGTCCTTGAGCGGACCGTAGGTCTCAGCGCGCGTGAGGGGTGGTGTCAGGTGATCAATGATCACAGCCGACGTGCGGCGCTTGGCCTGCGTGCCTTCGCCGGGATCGTTCACGATGAAGGGATAGAGTTGTGGCACAGGGCCGTGGGCAATTTCAGGAAAGCACTCCTCGCTCAGGCCATTGGCTTTGCCGGGCAACCATTCCAGATTTCCATGCTTGCCGTTGTGGATAGTCGCTTGGGCCCCAAACACATGGCGCAACCAGAAATAGAACGCCAGATAGCCATGGGGCGGCACGAGTGACGCATCATGGTAGGTCGCCTTAGGATCAATGTTGTAGCCGCGAGCGGGCTGTATGGCGACGGCCACATTGCCGTAGGTTTGAATCGCAAGGTGGAATGCGCCTTGGCGGTATAACGGGTCGGCTTCCGGAATTCCCCACTGGGAAGAAATTTTTTCCCGGACCTTATGGGGCAGGAGCGAGAACTGCCTGCGATAGACATCAAGTTCCAGCACATTGTCGTCGCGGTGACGCGAAGACGCCAAGGAGAAGATCAGATCATTGCCACTGCGTGGCAATTCTCCGGTGTCAAAACCCGCGGCCTGCATGGCCAGCAGAATTGCTATTGTGCTGGCGGGTGTGTCATAGCCAACGCCATTGGCGATGCGGCCATCCTTGTTCGGATAGTTGGCAAGCACAATGGCGGCTTTTCGTTCGGATGCTGGTGTATGGCGCAAGCCGATCCAGTTTGCCGCAAGATCGGCCACATACGTCACGCGATCGCCCATTGGCTTGTAGGTTACAATCCTGCACTGGGTGGCTTCGTGGAAATGGCTGTCACTCTTGAAAGAAATTGCGCGTGAATGAATGCGGCCGTCGAGTTCCGGCAAAACCACGTTCATGGCGAGGTCACGGGAGCCCAATCCTTGCGCGCTATTGCGCCAGTTGTTTTCAGTTGCTGAAGCCAGAATGACCTGCAGCACGGGGCAATCATAGACAGCGAGCGGATCGCCGGAAGAGGTGGCAAAGGACGTAGCATTGAGCAGAAGGCTTGGTTTGCGCTGGCCGAGGGTTTCATGAATGAAAGCTGCGCTTGCCGCATCTTTCAGGCTGCTCACAAAAATTGCGACGCAGCCAATATCACGTTCTGCGAGCGCGTCAACGAGGGCGTCGATAGGCGCTGTTTGCGCGCCCTCTATGACTGAACGATAGAATATGATCCCAGACGCAAAGTCGTGGTGGGCGCGGGTATCCCTGTAAATGCCCACAGGTTGCAGAGGTTCAGCGGGGACCGGAATTTCTGTGCCGTCCAGCAGATGCCTGCAATAGTCCAGGAATTTCAGGGCATTGGGTTGACCGCCAGTCACGAGGTAGCCGCGCAGTCTTTCGCAGTCGCCCAGCGGCAAAGTTGAGCGGCTGGTCAGCTCGGCGTCTGGCTGGCTGTCTCCTGGAAGCACGGCCAACATGATGTTGTTTGCTTTGGCCATGGCTTCGATTTGATCAAGTCCGTATGGCCAATAGCTTGCGCCGCCGAGCAAGCGCAGAACAATTAGCCGCGAGTGCGCAAGGGTTTTCTCGATATAGAGATCAACCGAAAGCGGATGTTGCAACCCCAGGAAATTTGCAAGCCTGAGAGTGATGACGGATGTTCCATCGAAGGCGCTTGCAAGGGATGCAATCTCGCTGTCAGCTGCAGTTAGAACGACGATGTCGGCGGGTGACTGCTTGAGATCAACGGCATCCGCTGCCCCTTCGATAGTCCCGCTCGTCGTTGCCAGTAGGTGCATCAGCCTCTTAATGCCGTTGTGATTGCTTGTTCGTTCATCCCCTTTACACCAATCACCACGAGTCTGGTTGCGCGAATTTCAGTGTCATTCCAAGGCCGGTCGAAATAGCTGCTGAGGCGTGGGCCCACGGCCTGAATGAGAAGCCGCGAGTTTGAGCTTGCGATGCTTGCAAAGCCCTTGAGCCGCAAAATCGTGCTGTCTTGGATGACGCTGGAAATGCGGGTAAGCAGCGCATTCTTGTTTTCTACTTCGCCGAGGGCGATTGTGAAGCTGATGAAATCATCGTGGTCATGCTGTTCCTCACCCTCCATCTCATGGGTTGACAACCGGTTCGCCATATCAGTTTCGGATTGGGCGTTAAGGCCAAGAAGGGCTGAAATATCGAGCTTGCCATGCTGGCTGTGAATGATGCGTGTGCCTTTGCGAATTTTAGCTTCGAGGGTTTGTGTGAGATCGGCTGTTTCGGCCGCGCTCAACAAATCAGTTTTGTTGATGATCACCATGTCGGCGCAGTTCAACTGGTCGTTGAAGAGTTCCGCGATGGGGTTTTCGTGTTCAAGGTTGGGATCGGCTTTGCGCATGGCCTGGATGGTTTCCTCATCGTCAGCGTAGCGGCCTTCCGAATTGGCCTTGCCATCAATCACGGCTACCACGCCATCAACGGTGACGCGCGATGAAATCTCAGGCCAACTGAAGGCGCGAACGAGGGGTTGCGGCAGGGCAAGGCCGGAGGTTTCAATGACGATGTGATCGAATGGGGCAGGGCGATCCAGCAGCTTCTTCATGGTTGGCACAAAATCATCGGCCACGGTGCAGCAGATGCAGCCATTGGCCAGTTCGATGACGTCTTCTTGCCTGCAAACAGCTTCGCCGCAGCCTTTCAAAACTTCGCCATCAACACCCACATCGCCAAACTCGTTGATGATCAGGGCAATTCTGCGGCCATTGGCGTTTTCCAGCATATGGCGGATGAGGGTGGTCTTACCGGCCCCGAGGAAGCCGGTAATGATTGTTGTCGGAATTTTTGCGAGACTCATGTGGCGTAAATCTCTTTGGAGAAGCGCTCAGTTGCCAGTCCGAGGAACAATCCAATCAGGCTCCACAACACGGCTGAGGCCGCAATGGTGTTTGCGGCAAAGCTTGCGGCAAGACCAGCGGGCACCGCCGTTTCATGGGTGGGCGGTTGAGGCGCACCAATGATGTGGGGCAGGGCGATAAGAGCGACCGCTGCGGCCAGCCAGGGCAGTTCGCGCCTTTTGGCAATCAGGAATATCCCGGCCCCCGTGGCGATGATTGTTGCCACCCACCAAATCTGGCGTGAAACCAAATCGCCAGCCGGCATACCCGGCAGTTCGGGAGCAAGCCCGGCACCGGGTGCAACTGTTACCGCCAGAAAACCGCACATGCCCCAGACCAAACCATTCCGGGGGGTTATGGGAAGTCCGGTGAGCAGGGAAACGCCTGCCAGCATGACGGCAAAAGCAGCGCCTGTGATGACGGATGCGAGTGTTGTCGAGAATGTGCGTTGCCATCCGTCATTGGGGGCCCATTCTTCGGCTGCATGTTCGTGTTGTGATGGCGTTCCTGCCGCGTGCTCGTGGGCTGCAGGTTTGGCCGCGTTTTCGAAAACTTCGGCAGCGAGAATTAATGGCGTGGTTCGCACGTGCTGAATGCCACCATAGATAAAGCCAGCCGCCATTCCCGCGATGAGTGCCGCGAGCACAAGCCTTCCAATCATGATTTTGGTCCCTGATATCTAGTGGCAGGGAAAGCCGATGGAGTGGCGTGTGTCGTGAGCCGCGTTATGAACAACACCCATGTGAGACATGCCAACCAGGAACACGAGTGAAGCGCCGAGAAACAGGCAAATGGCGCCTGCTGTCACGCGCTGCGAAACGCTTATAGTTTGGGTTGTTGATTTTACTATGGTCATGGACACCCTCCGTGCGACCGATATGGTTTGGAGCTGAATGCTCCGGTTGCCGCCCGGCAGGTCTCCTGACTTCGCGGGTCGCTGGTTCTGGCTGGGCCTTCCCGGTTTCCCAGTGGCATAGATCAACCAAAACCTCGCCGCTTACAGTTGCGGGGGCAGTCACGGTTTTGGCCCCATTTGGGTCGTCCTCACCGTGTTCCCTATTAGGCTCTTTCACCGTTTGGCTTTTGAGCACCGAGCGCCGCTGTTGTGCCAGTTAACTATATGTTTCGTCAACCTGTTTAGCGGGCGTTAAACATGTGTGTCATTTCAAGCTCTTGCGTGGAAACGGAGTGTTAACCCTAACGCGGTACTACTCCATTTATGAGTGTTCGTTGTGTAGTTCTTGCGTCTGTTAGTTCCGCGTTTCTTGCTGCATGTGTGGCTGCATCCGGTCCGGCTTTCGCTGCGTCCAAAGATCCCAACCTCTTGATTGCTGAACAGGGTTATCAGGCGTTAGCGGCCGGAGACCAATTCTCTGCGATCATTGCCTATACACAGGCTATTGAATCTCAGAAGCTTCCAGTCGAAGCTTTGGCAAACGCGCTCGTTAACCGTGCGTTGGCGCATCAGCAGCGGGCCGAGCACGAAGTCGCCATCAACGATTATTCTTCCGCGTTGCAGCTCGATGCCATGAGCGCAAAGCTTCGGGCGAATGCCTTGTACAATCGCGGTCTTTCCCATCAGAAACTGGACCAATCATCAGCGGCGATTGAGGATTTTACCAGTGCACTGTTCCTTGATCCTACATTCGCGCTTTCCTACTACAGCCGGGGCAATGTTCTGCGCGAAAGCGGACAACTGCTGTTTGCGCTTTCTGACTACGAAAAAGCCCGCCGCCATAATCATACGGATATCGCGCGGGTCTATTACGCGGAAGCGCTTGCCTATGAAAGTTTGAAGCGTCCGGACGATGCGCGGAAGTCATTGGAGCTTGCCGTTGCTGCAAACCCCAAGTTCAAGCCCGCAAGACAAAAATTGGCGATGATGATCGGCAATGCGCCAACGCACGTTTCAGTGAACCAAGCTGTCATGAGTGTTGGCGGTGAACTTATTATTCGCAAACCCGATTTGCCAAAAGCCGTCGAGCCCGAAGACATTCTGCTGAATGGCGGAAGCGATCCGATCCTTACCGCATCGATTACGGCCGCCAAGATTGTTGATCGCATTCCTGTTGAGGAAAAAATGGCGGCGGCTGCCCCGGGTCCGGTTGTGGAAGAGGAGAAGATTGTTGCCGTGGAAGCGGTGGAAGATGAGCCCCCTGCCGAGACTGCGCCGGTCGTGGGCGCTGCTGACATGTCATGGAGCGTGCAGGTTGCATCGGCGGCAAGTGAAAATTCGGCGTGGTCGACGTGGAAGAAAATGCAGGCCAAGCATAGGGTGCTTGCGAGTCAGAAGCCGGTTGTGATCAGGGCTAATCTTGGCAAGAAAGGCGTTGTCTACCGCGTCCGCCTCGGTGGATTCGAGGACCAGAACGCCGCCAAGTCCACCTGTGTCAAGCTGAAGGCAAAGGGCGTTTCCTGCTATGTCAGCAGGCTCAACTCCTGATCCTTGATTTTCTAAGGGCTGTTTTTTCCGCCGCGGAGTTCGGACACAACCTCAGCTTCGATCCAGCCACGCAGGTAATTAAGCGCTGATTTTGGCGGTGAAGCGCAGCCCTCCAGATTGGCGATCAAATCGCAAAGCTCTGAGAATGGAATCGCGTTGGCGGCTGCGTCCAAGGCTGCGGCTTCTTCACAACCCAACATTCTAAATCTTGGATTGGGGCCCTGACGCCAGACGATCAACTCCAAGGGTTCGTCCAGCCGTTCTGGCCGGGGTGGAAGCTCCGCGCAGGTCAATGCGGCCCAGAGGCTTGTGGCATTGGTTGAAAAACGCAAGCGCCTGACCGAGGGATGCAGCACCATGGTGCAGGCAGACAAATCCTCCGGAGTGAACTTGGCAAATTCATCGAGCGACATTTGGGACACATCCGGGGCCTCAAAAGCATCCTTCAATGCCAGTTCCAGGCTGGCCAGTTCCGCAAGCTCAGGCTTCTGGCTATAGGGCTTTGTCTGTCCAAGAAACTTTGGGAGGTTGCAGGAGAACCATTTGGTGTTTTGGATTTCCGACGGGTACTTTGCACAATAGCTGCGGCCAACGGCGTCAAAGGCGGCAGTGCCTAAATAGCCCTTTAACCCTGAGTGATCGCCGCCGAGAAATTCGGCCAAGCTGCTTTTGTCATTGTCGTCCATGTCCCCAAGATGAACAGGCTCCCGGCATTTCGCTAATCAAATGGGGTCCCGAAATGTCACGTTAGCGTGATTGTGCAACCTTTTTAGAGCGTTAATATTAGGTTTATTCAACGGTCCGGATAGCGTAGTTAATACAGCCTTGATCCCGGGGTAGTCGAACGCAGCATGCCGCTTCATCTTGTGAAATTATGTGTTGGTGTTTCAGAAGTTTCCCACCTCAGGCAGTGGGTTAAGGATGCCCGCAAAGGGCTGGACAGCCTTGACCACACGACGCGCATGTTTCCCACCCGGGGCGCCGAAATTCTGGATGGCGGCTCGCTTTACTGGGTCATCCGCGGTATGATCTTGTGCCGGCAACCCATTGCGGATCTTGTTGCTGTTAAGGGCGAAGATGGCATCGGGCGGTGCCGGATAGATTTCAAGCCGAAGATTGTCCCCGTGCGGCCAACGCCTCGGCGCGCGTTTCAGGGGTGGCGCTATTTGAGCGCTGATGATGCGCCGCCAGATTTGAAAACAGGCGGCAGCGGGGAAGACATGAGCGAATCCATGCGGCGGGATTTGGCTGAGCTGGGCTTGCTGTGAGGCCGTCAGCCCATCGTCCGCAGATATTCTTCGCATAGTTCAACTGTGCCTTCAGTGTAGGGAAGGCCCATGGATTTTGCCAGGTCAGTTTCGGCATGGGAGCCAATCCACGCGACCAGCAGCAGGCGGCGGAACATCACAAAAGTTGGAATTTCGTGTTCATCAGCTTTCGGCAAATTTCCCGCTTTGCGGTAACCGACCTTCCAGGCCTCTATCAGGCCCGGCACTTGTGGTTCGTGCTCATAAAATGAAACCGGTGTTGCCGCGTCATACATGTACCAGCCAAAGCCGCAATCATCGAAGTCGATGGCTTTCACGTTATCGCCGTCAATGAGCAAGTTAGCCAATCGGAGATCGCAATGAACGAGGCCGAAGCGATCATTGCCCTGGCCATAGGTGTCCAGGCGTTTGCCAATGAGATCAACCGTGCGTTGAAACAGTCTGGCTTTCTCGCCGTCAACGCCCATGCCATCGCGCCAGCGGCCCCAATGGGGTTTGTTTTCACCAAGGGCCGTTTCGAAATTCCAAGTGAGGCGTTCGAAATAATCTGGCCGCGTCCATTTCCGCGTATGAGCATGCATGCGGGCGGTCACCTCGCCGAGAATTTCAAACGGCTTGATGAGGTTCTGGCCAATGCCCGGTTCAGTGCCCGTCTCCCAATCTGACAACACGACGTAGCGGCTAAAAACTTCCTGTATGATTTCGCCGTTCAGACCCTTCACAGGTTTTGGCGTGACGACAACGCCACTCTCACGCAGATCCACGAGCCATGCAAGTTCCGAGGCTATTGCCGCCTTGGAATGGTATCCATCGCGGTGAACGCGGAGCGCCCAGCGCCGGCCGTCGGGTGATTCAACCTTGAAGGTGGCATTTTCCGAGAGATTGACCATCTTTACGTCGAGATTGTCAGGCAGCGCATAGTTTTGTGTCGCGATTTTTGCCAGTTCCAACAAGTTATGAGGCTCCTGCTTTCAGAAGCTCACGGGCACGGGGCATGGACGCATCAAAACGATCAAGAATTTCCTCGCACATGCCCGAGCTCAGCAAAAGGCCAGGTTTCCATTGCAACACGCGTTTGTCGAGCGATGAGAATATGGCCCATACGCCGTTTTCATATAGAGCGCGTGAAACCGCTACGGCGCCTTCTTGATGATTGAATTCGAGCCCGAGAATCACACCCTTCTGGCGCACACCGGTGAATATGTCGCCATGGCGCTCCATCATCACTTTCATGCCGCTCCGGAAGAAATCGGTGACGCTGTGAACGTTGGCCATGGTTTCGGGCCGCAGCAGCATTTCAATAACCCTGTGGGCAACGACACAGCCGAGTTCAGCGCCGCCGGTTGTGCTGATGTGGGCAGCGCCATCCTCGTTCAGCCACTCGCCCGTCCTCTCATTCACCAGACAGGCGCTTATGGGGTAGAGCCCGCCAGACAACCCCTTGGCGGTCACCATGATGTCAGGTTTAATCCCATAGGCCTGCCAGCCCCACATGGAGCCCGTGCGCATCAGTCCGGTTTGAACTTCGTCAGCGATGTACATGGCGCCATGTTTTTCGCACAGTGCCTTGCAGGCATTGAGATAGCCGTCAAGGGGCATGGGGAAACCGTAGGTGGCCGGTATGGTTTCCATGATCAGCGCGGCGCAATCATTGCCTTTAAGGGCGTGTTCCATGGCGGCAATGTCATTGAAGGGCACATGAATGAAAGTGTCGGGTTGGTCACTCAGAAAAATCTTGCTGAAGCGATCATCGCCAGTGGCAACGGCGAGACCCGAATGGCCGTGATAGCCCTTGACGATGGAAACGATCTTGCGGCGCTTGGTGGCGTAACGCGCGCTTTTTATGGCGATGTCGACAGCCTCAGCGCCGCCTGGTGCAAATACAGCATATTTCATGCCAGGCGAAATATTGATCAGTGATTCAGCCAGCGCCGTGCGCGCAACCGACGGAAACCAGTGGTTGCCTATATCAAAATAGTCAAGGGCCGCTTTCAGGGTTTCCACCAGTTCAGGATGGCGGTGGCCCAGATTATAGGTGCCGCCATTGAGGTGAAGATCTATAAGCCTTCGCCCATCCATATCGTAAAGGCAGTAGCCCTCGCGTTTGTCGATGACGAGATCAATACCAGCGTTCTGCCAGAACCTGGTCTTGTCGGGATTCCAGTAGCGGATGGCCTTCTCAAAAAGCTCCTGCTTCGAGTTAAATTTGAAATGACCATAGTCAAACATCACTTGCTCCCGGGGCCCGCAAATGCCCAACCTGTAACATTAAATGATGAAAGTGCGAAAACAAGACTTGTCCTGGATTGCGTTAAATTTGACCCTTGAATCCTACTTTGCCCTTCCTACCTGTATTGCTGTTGGACAATCAGGAGGACGTTCATGTCACACGCCGAAGCAGGTGCATTCGAAGAGAAGAAATGGAAATCATGCAGGACCGGAAAGTCGCGTTGGTCGGCTTATGAGGTCGGCGCCATGGTTCTGGGCTTTATCGTCTTTTGGCCCTTGGGCCTCATTGCGCTGTTTCTGAAGTGGAAGAACGGTGAGATGTGGCGCGGGGCTTCAGAAGGCAATGCTCCCTGGGCCGGATGGAAGATGCCTTCAATGGGTATTTGGCAGCCCGGCTCCCATAGCTATTCGCACACGGGTAACACGGCGTTTGACGAATACAAACGCACCCAGTTGGCGCGTCTTGAAGAAGAGCGCCGCAAGCTTGACGAAGAACAGAAAGCATTTGGCGAGCACTTGAACAAGCTGCGCAAAGCGAAGGATCAAGACGAATTTGACCGCTTCATGGCTGAGCGCGGAACACCTGCATAGGTTTGATTTTAGAAGAGGCCAGGCAAACAACCTGGCCTTTCCTAGTTCTCGCCGTTTTCGAAACTGCGGTGGGACATCATCTCAGGCTCCACTGGGCGTAGAACCGGGCGACGGTCACCAAACACGGGTGCCCGCGGAGCAGCGCGGATTGGTATGGGTTGCCTGACCGGTTCGCGATCCTCTTCCATCATCGGCGAATTGAGATTGATTCCGCTTTCAACCACAAGATCCTGTGCGCCGCCGATGAGCAGAAGGTGTTCGGTTTCGTCCCTCCTGACAAGGACAAGCCTCCGGGTTTCATCTATCTCATGATATTCGCTGATTGCAAGCCGCTGTCCCTTTCGCCCGCGAACGCGGCGGTTGAACATTCTTGTTATGACAATTCCGAGCAGTAAAACAGCTACAATAGCTGCTGCCGCTACCATGTAAATCCAGTATGTCGCAAGAAATTCCATTGGGTGTTTCCTCTGCCCGATTCACGGTCAATGGTTCTTATCACAAATTTTTTTATGGCGAGAGCAAAGTTTTGTTTTCCGTGCCATTAAATCAGGGGAAGAATCCCGTGCTAGCAAGAATCGCCTATACTGCATTGATTCGGGATGGGAATTTGATGGCGGAAAACGGTCCTTCTGAGAAAATTGAGGCGGCCAGCAGGGCTCTGGCTGGAGGCAGCGGCTACGCGGTGCTGTCGCTGGCTGTTTCTATCTTGCTGGCGTCGATTGTCATCGCGACGGTCTGGGTTTTGAAATCGCAATTTTCCCTGTGGCTGATTATCGTTGGCGCCTTGCTTTCGTTTGTGGGGCTACTTGCCATTTTTGGATATCTGGCAGGATTTTTGCGGTTTGAAAGGAGAAACCAAACCCGCACATTCTTTGATGGCCTGACTGACGCGATCGGCGATGCATGCGTGGTGACCGACAACAAATCCCGGGCAGTTTATGGCAATGCGGCGTATCTCAAACTCGTCAAGACGGCAGGTATCGGCCGGCTTGTTGGACTGGATTTGATGTATTCGGGGCAAGCGGCGTTTGTGGAGCCAATCTATCAATTGGCCCAGGCAGCGCTGGAGGGCAAAAGCGATTGCCGTGAAATCCGCGTGCCCGCAGGTTCTTCCGCTCCTGGCGCCAGCCCCGATGCGCCGAGATGGCTTAAAATAAGCGTTGCTCCCGTCGTTGATTTGTCCAAACATGGTTATGTCCTTTGGCGTTTGCAGGATGTCAGCCTTGACCGCGCGAAACAGGAACAGGCGTTTGGCCGTCTGCAGTTCATCATCACATATCTTGACCACGCGCCAGCTGGTTTTTTTTCCACACTGCCAAGCAAGAAAGTTGATTACCTGAATGCCACGCTGGCTGAGTGGCTGGGCCTCGATGTGGCCGAAAGCCAGGGCGGCGAGTTGCAACTCGGCGATGTTCTGGGTGACGAAGGGGCAAAGCTGTTGACCGCTGTGCAGCCAATCGCAAATGGCGGGCGTACCGAGTTGTTCAACCTCGATCTTACCAGCAAGAACGGTTCGGTCTTGCCGGTCGAGATTATTCACCGGGTGGATTTCGACGAGAACGCGAAGATGCTTCCGGCGCGAACCCTGGTTATTCCCCGGCGGGATAAAAAATCCAACAGGGAAGACAGCGATGCCCTGGCGCGATTTGTGGGGGTTGCTCCCATAGGTGTTGCCGAAATTGATCCGCAGGGCGTCATTCAGTCGGCGAACTCCATGTTCATTTCCTTCTCGCCGAGGGCGCGGCGCGGCGCGAACCTGGATGCGATGGTTATTGAAGGTGATCGCGTTGAACTTAGCCTGGGGCTTGAAAAAATTCAGGCGCACAAGGATTCTGTTGTTACTGTTGATGCGACAGTCCACGATAGCAATCCGCGGCTGGTTCAGTTTTCGTTTGCGCGGTTGCGTGGAGGCTCGCCGAACTTCACGGTTTTTGCGGTCGACAAGACCGAAAGCAAGGCGCTGGAAGTTCAATTGGCGCAGAGCCAGAAAATGCAGGCGGTGGGCCAGCTGGCAAGTGGCATCGCCCATGACTTCAACAATGTGCTCACCCCCATCATTGGCTTTGCTGATCTTCTGCTGGCCAAGATGCGGCCGACTGATCCGGCCTTCGCCGACATCATGAACATCAAGCAGAACGCCAACCGGGCGGCAAATCTGGTCCGGCAGCTTCTGGCGTTTTCGCGCAAGCAAACATTGCAGCCGAAGGTGCACTCGTTGACGGACGCCATGTCCGAGCTTGGAAATCTTTTGGACCGGGTTCTGGGAGAAAAAGTCGAACTCAAAGTCAGCCACGCCCGGGACCTTGGTTTGGTACTTGTCGATATTCACCAGTTTGAGCAGGTGATTATCAATTTGGCTGTCAATGCGCGCGATGCCATGCCAAGGGGCGGAACACTTTTTGTGGTGACCAAGAATATCAGCGAAGAAGAGTCCAAAGCTGTCGTGCGTGAACCGATGCCTGCGGGTGAGTACGTGCTGTGTGAAGTGCGGGATACGGGTTCAGGCATTCCTGCCGATATAGTCCAGAAAATCTGGGAGCCGTTCTTCTCAACCAAGGATGTTGGCAAGGGGACGGGACTTGGTCTTTCAACCGTCTACGGCATCGTAAAGCAAACAGGTGGTTTTATCTTCTGTGACAGTATTGTTGGCAAGGGAACAACCTTCAGCATTTATCTGCCGCGCCATTATCCAAAAGAAGCGGATGTTCTGGCGGCGGTGGCCAAAGACGAGGCCAAGGAGAGGCGCTCGGATCTTACGGGCAAAGGCCGCATTCTGCTGGTTGAGGACGAGGATGCCGTTCGGGCTTTTGCCATTCGCGCTCTTTCTTCCCGCGGCTACACGGTCGTCGAAGCGGATTCCGGCGAGCGCGCCCTGGAAGTCATGGCAGCCCAGAAGGAAGGATTTGACCTCATTCTTTCGGATGTGGTGATGCCGGAAATGGACGGGCCCACCATGCTTCGCGAATTGCGCAGACGCGGCGTGAAAACAAAGGTCATCTTCGTTTCCGGCTATGCGGAAGACGCATTCGAGAAAAATCTCGAAGGACAGACGGATTTTGCATTCCTGCCGAAGCCATTTTCGCTCAAGCAGCTTGTGGAAAAGGTTAAGGATGTTATGGACGGTTGACTGCGGATATCCACAGGGGGATGCAAATAGTTCTTGCATCTGGAACAAAATTAGAACATAACAAAAACATCGCTGGTACATAGCAATTCGATTGCGCCGGGCGAGGCATCTGAATAAAGGAGTATGGGTGATGGGGCAGACGAACCTTAAGGTTGTTGAAAACACTTCTGACATGGATAAGAGCAAAGCGCTTGATGCTGCGTTAAGTCAAATTGAACGGGCCTTTGGCAAGGGTTCGATCATGAAACTCGGAGCCAACACGGCTCTCGAAATCGAATCAATTTCGACAGGTTCGCTGGGGCTTGATATTGCTCTGGGGATCGGTGGTTTGCCGCGTGGCCGCGTGATTGAAATTTATGGTCCTGAATCTTCCGGCAAGACGACGCTGGCGCTGCAAACGATCGCAGAATCGCAAAAACGCGGCGGAATTTGCGCCTTCGTGGATGCCGAGCATGCGATGGACCCGGGCTATGCCAAGAAGCTTGGCGTGAATATTGATGATTTGCTGATTTCCCAGCCTGACACGGGCGAACAGGCGCTTGAAATCGCGGATACGCTGGTACGTTCCGGCGCCATTGAAATTCTGGTTATTGATTCGGTTGCAGCCCTCACACCCAAGGCTGAGCTTGAAGGTGAGATGGGTGACTCGCTTCCTGGCCTGCAGGCGCGTTTGATGAGCCAGGCGCTGCGCAAGCTCACCGCCTCGATTTCCAAATCCAACTGCATGGTTATTTTCATCAACCAGATCCGCATGAAAATTGGCGTGATGTTTGGCAGTCCGGAAACCACGACGGGTGGCAATGCGCTCAAGTTTTACGCGTCGGTTCGGCTGGATATCCGCCGCATCGGGGCCATCAAGGACCGCGAAGAGGTTGTCGGCAACCAGACCCGCGTCAAAGTGGTCAAGAACAAGGTGGCGCCGCCGTTCAAGATGGTCGAATTCGACATCATGTATGGCGAGGGCATTTCCAAGGTTGGCGAGCTTGTCGACCTTGGCGTGACGGCTGGCGTGGTTGAAAAATCCGGTTCCTGGTACTCCTATAATGGCGAACGCATCGGGCAGGGCCGCGACAAGGCAAAGGAATTCCTGCGGCAAAACCAGGATATGGCCAATGCGATTGAGGCGGCCATTCGCGCCAATGCGGGATTGATCGCAGCCAAGATCACGATTGGTGCCGCCGCCGCCGAAGACTCTGACGAGTAATTCTAACTGATTTTGATTCCCTGCCGCCGTTGTTAAGGGTGGCGGGTATTGCCGGTGTTTCCCCACACCGCAGGCGAAGCGTCCTCCGTTGCCCCCGGAGGACGCTGTTCTGTTTTGGGGCGCCGCCCACGCGGGATACGGCCCTTTTGCGAGTAATTCTGGACAGCGGGCCACGTTGCCCCTTAAAGAGCATGCCATTCCTTGAAGTTTGGACTTTCTGAAAGAGACGTTGGAAATCATATGACTGGCCTTGCTCAAATCCGCTCCACATTCCTGGATTTCTTCAAAAAACGGGGCCACGAGATTGTGGCGTCCTCGCCTCTGGTGCCGCGTAACGACCCAACGCTGATGTTTGCCAATTCGGGCATGGTGCAATTCAAGAACGTGTTTACAGGCGCGGAACGCCGCTCCTACAGCCGCGCCACAACGGCACAGAAATGCGTTAGGGCCGGCGGCAAGCACAATGATCTCGATAATGTGGGTTACACGGCACGGCATCACACATTCTTCGAAATGCTCGGCAACTTCTCCTTCGGCGACTATTTCAAGCCGGATGCCATTGAATGGGCTTGGACGCTGGTCACCAAGGAATACGGCTTGCCTGCGGACAGGCTCACTGTCACGGTATTCTCTGAAGATGACGAAGCCTTTGGGTTGTGGAAAAAGATCGCGGGCCTTCCCGACAGTCGCATCATCCGAATACCGACATCGGACAATTTCTGGTCGATGGGCGACACGGGCCCCTGCGGCCCTTGCTCTGAAATATTCTATGACCATGGCGACAGGATTCCAGGCGGCCCTCCGGGAAGCGCCGGCGCCGATGGCGACCGCTTCATTGAAATCTGGAACCTGGTTTTCATGCAGTATGAGCAGGTGAGCAAACAGGAGCGCATCAGCCTGCCCAAGCCTTCGATTGATACGGGCATGGGGCTGGAGCGCATCGCCGCTGTCCTGCAGGGCACCCACGACAATTACGAAACGGATTTGTTCCGCGCCCTGATATCGTCAATCGTTGAAAAGACGGGTGTTGCCGCCGAGGGCAAGAACAAGGCCTCGAACCGGGTGATCGCCGATCACGTGCGGGCTTCATCATTCCTGATCGCCGATGGCGTGCTGCCTTCCAATGAAGGCCGGGGTTATGTTCTGCGCCGCATCATGCGCCGCGCCATGCGGCATGGCGAGTTGCTGGGCCAGCGTGAACCGCTGATGTGGAAATTGGTTCCAACACTGGTTCGCGAAATGGGTGGCGCCTATCCGGAACTGGTGCAGAACCAGGACATGATCACTGAAACGCTCCGCCTGGAAGAAACCCGGTTCCGCAAAACCCTGGAGCGTGGATTGCACATTCTTGACGACGAGTCGCAAGGCATGGGCAAGGGCGATGTGTTCAAGGGCGAAACGGCGTTCAAGCTCTACGACACCTATGGTTTTCCGCTCGATTTGACCCAGGACGCCTTGCGTTCGCGTGGCATTGTGGTTGACACGGAAAGTTTCAATTCGGCCATGAATGTTCAACGCACCGAAGCGCGGCGCGCCTGGAAAGGCTCGGGCGAGGCCAAGACGGACACGATCTGGTTTGAAATCCGCGAAGCCGTGGGGGCCACGGAATTTTTGGGTTATGACACCGAGACCGCCGAGGGCGTTGTGACGGCAATCGTTGCCGGCGGAAGGAAAGTTGAGAACCTGAAAGCGGGAGACACGGCTGCGATTGTCGTCAACCAGACGACGTTTTACGCCGAGTCCGGTGGTCAAACCGGCGACCATGGCGCGATCAAGACGGCCAGCGGAGCAACCTTTCGCGTGACGGGCACGGAGAAGCGCGTCGGCGATCTTTTCATTCATGAGGGCCTGGTCGAGAGCGGCTCGCTGGCCATTGGCGAAGCCGTTGAACTGCGTGTTGACCATGGCCGACGGACGGGCAACCGCCAGCATCATTCGGCGACGCATCTGTTGCATGAAGCGTTGCGCAAAACACTCGGAACCCATGTAGCCCAAAAGGGCTCTCTCGTTGAACCCAATCGTTTGCGGTTCGATTTTTCGCACAACAAGGGCATGAATTCAAATGAGATCAAGGCTGTGGAAACGATGGCCAATGAAATCGTTCTGCAGAATTCACCTGTCAATACAAGATTGATGTCGGTTGATGCGGCTGTGGCCGAAGGCGCCATGGCTTTATTCGGCGAAAAGTATGGCGATGAGGTTCGCGTTGTGTCCATGGGGCGCAATGAAGAAGCTGCCGCCCGACCGATTTATTCCCTTGAGCTTTGCGGCGGCACGCATGTGTCGCGCACCGGCGACATCGGCCTGATCAAGGTTGTCTCCGAGAGCGGATCGGCGGCGGGCGTCAGGCGCATGGAAGCGCTCGCTGGGCCGGCGGCGCGTGAATATCTGGAAATGCAGGACGCCCGTGTGAATGCGGCGGCGGCGGCGCTTAAGACATCTCCGACTGAATTGGTCCCGCGCATTGAAAGCCTGGTGGACGAACGCAGGAAACTTGAACGCGAACTGGCGGAAGCCAAGAGGGCGCTTGCCCTGGGCGGCGGAAGCTCTGGCGGCGACACGGATATTCAGTCATTCAATGGCGTCAACTTCATGAGCCGAATTCTGGGCGACATGGATTCCAACGCGCTGAAAGGTTTGGTTGACGAATGCAAAGCGAAAATTGGTTCCGGCGTGGTGGCGATAATCAGCAAGGCGGCGGATGGCAAGGCGAGCCTTTATATAGGCGTCACGCCGGACAGGGCCACGAGCAACAGTGCTGTTGATCTGGTTCGCGCGGGATCGGCCGTGCTTGGCGGCAAAGGCGGCGGCGGGCGACCAGACTTGGCGCAGGCCGGCGGCCCAAATGCTGACAAGGCCGAAGAGGCCCTTGCCGCAATTCGCAATCTGCTGAAATAGCTTAAGGCCAGTGGTCCGTGTCGCGGTCAGGGTGCTGCAAGCTTCTTAATCGGACCAGATCTTCCGGCGTTCGACAGTCTTTTGTTTCCTTTTCCGGCAGCTGATGCATGTCGTTGAACCAACGGACCCGGCTCTCAACGCCTGCCTGCTCGGCGAGCGGTCCAACGCGATTTGGATCATCGAAGCTCCCGATTGAAAGTTCAAAATTTGAATCGCCATTTTCACGCATGTAAAGCGGTGTGCCGCACTTGGTGCAAAAGCCCCGCGCCACGATGCTTGAGGATCTGAATTCCCGCGGATTTCCGCGGGTCCAGGTGAGTTGTTCCACAGGCACCGAGACAAGCGCGGCTCCCCAGGAACCATAGGCTTTTTGGCACATGCGGCAGTGGCATATTCCGGCCCTTCCCAGTACTCCGATAACGTGAAAGCGCACCGCTCCGCATTGGCAGCCGCCAGAGAATTCTTCCATTTTTTTATGCCTTAGCCAAAATTCCAGCATCTCAACCCTTTGTTTACCATAAAGGCCGCAGTTTGGGGCCTCAATTTGCCTTTGGGCATTTCTATAGGGGCGGGTTAAATGTGGGGGAAGGCAATTTCGGGTTTTGGGCAAAGACCTTGGCCCAAGATGCAACTTGTCTATTTTCTCATCGCCGCATTCAATCTTGCCGTGATATTCCTCGGCTTGCATCTCAACCATCTCGTCGTGGGATTGCACCAAAAAAACCATGCCGTGGAGGCCGAATTTGATGCCCAGCTTGACCGTTCTCTGCTGATTTCCGACCTCGCGACGGACGCCCAAGCGGAGTATGTCAAACTGCGAGACACAAATGCGCTGGAAACCGCCAGCACCATGCTCAATTCCAAAGCACAGGAATTCGAACTGCAAACGGCGTCACTGCGTCAGAAAATCCAGCTCAATTTTGACAAGGAATCCACCCAGAGGGCTATCTCATTAATTGACCGGATGGACGCGGCGATGGCGGCCATGCAGAACTTCGCGGCAACCATTTCAAGCGAAACAAGAGCAGGCAATACGAGCTCTGTCCAATCGGCCATTTCGCAATTGCACAGCAGCTACACGTCACTGCGCCGCGACTCGCTCGCCCTCATTCAACTTATCGGGCGGGTCAAAGCCGATTCAGCGATCAGGTCCGAGTTGAACATTTCTGGACTGCGGAAATTCGAGTACGTCGTGAGCTGGGTATTTGTCCTGGCAACATGCTGTTTCGCATTTTACGGGCTTGTCATTGGGTGGTTGTTAAGGCGAAAATTCACCGAGCTTGAAAAATCGAACGTGAAGCTTGCCGAGTCCCATGACCAGGCATTGGTGTTCTCAAAGGAAATACAGCTTGTCAACAATGACATGGGCGTTCTCAACCAGCAACTGAACGAGAACATATCGAAATTGCGGATAGCCCAGGAAGAAGCTTTGCGCAAAGGCAAGATGGCGCAGCTTGGAAATCTCACTGCTACCGTTGCGCATGAACTGCGCAATCCCCTGAGCACGGTTCGAACGTCGACCTACCTCCTGTCGCGCAAGCTCATGGACAAGGGGCTTGGCGTCGAGCCGCAATTGCAGCGCATCAACAGCGGCGTCATCCGGTGTGATAATATCATAACACAATTGCTTGATTTCTCGCGCTCCAAGCCGGTGAAGCTCGAACCAATTGTTCTTGATGTGTGGCTTGAAAAGCTTGTCCAAATGGAAGCCCAAAAATTGCCCGAGATTGTTTCCATCGAATGCTATTTTGGCCTTGGCGAAAGGACTGTGGAGATCGAGCCGGGCCGCTTTGAACGCGCGATCATCAACCTGATTTCGAATGCTTCGGAAGCGCTGGTCGGCAAGGACGATGATCCAAAGTCCCGCTACACTGAGACGCCGGTAATTTCCATCAGCACGAAGTTGACGGCGCGCGGAGCTGAAATCATGGTCGCAGACAATGGCCCCGGCATTTCAATGGAGAACATGCTCAAGATCCGCGAGCCGCTGTTTACGACAAAGAACTTTGGCACGGGGCTTGGAATCTCGGCTGTGGAGCAAATTCTTGAGCAACACAGCGGCGGCCTTGACATCAAATCCGTCGAAGGGCATGGCGCGGGTTTCACCCTGTGGCTGCCCGCGCGATCTGAAATTGGGGAACATGCGGCATGACAGGCTCTTTTCGTGCGCCCATAGTTGATGATGGGTCGGACTTTTTATAACTCAAGGACCGGATTTGTTGGGGGATGAGCCGCTTATCCGGTTGCATTAGATGGATCGCACGAAATGGGACGCAAACTTTCGATTCTGGTTCTCGATGATAACGTGGACAATGCCGAGTCATTGGCCGAACTTCTTGCGATGGATGACCACACAGTGAGTGTTGCCTATAGCGGGCAGGATGCGGTGGATGCTTATCGCTTGCGAGACTTTGATCTCGGATTTTTTGACGTCATGATGCCGGGAAAGAATGGCGTTGACAGTTTCCTCGAAATCCGCGCTGAAAGGCCGGACGCAAAAATCTATTTCATGACAGGCTATAGCGCCGATGACTTGCTCATGAAAGGCATGGCGGCGGGCGCCATGGGCGTGTTCGGCAAGCCGGTGGACTTGCCGGGCGTTCTTGATGCGGTGGAGCGGGCGGCTTAGATTTTCTTATCCGGCTGCTTTTTGCAGGTTCTTGTCGATTGCATCGATGAAGCCTTCGGTGGAGAGCCATGTTTGCTCGGGCCCCACCAGAACCGCCAAATCCTTGGTCATGCTGCCTTCTTCGATGGTGGCGATGGTCACAGCCTCGAGCGTTACCGCAAACTTTGCAAGGGCCGAATTGTCATCCAGCTTGGCGCGGTGTTTAAGACCGCCAGTCCACGCGAAGATCGAGGCGGCGGAGTTTGTTGACGTCTGCTTTCCCTGTTGATGCAATCGGTAGTGGCGCGTCACGGTTCCGTGGGCAGCTTCAGCTTCAACTGTCTTGCCATCAGGCGTCATCAATACGGATGTCATCAGGCCGAGCGAACCATAACCCTGCGCCACAAGATCAGACTGCACATCGCCATCATAGTTCTTGCAGGCCCAGACATAGCCGCCTGTCCATTTCATCGCCGAGGCAACCATATCGTCAATCAGGCGGTGTTCATAGGTGATGCCCGCCTTGTCGAAATCGGTTTTGAATTCGGCGTCAAATATGGTCTGGAAAATATCCTTGAAGCGGCCGTCGTAGGCTTTGAGAATCGTATTCTTGGTTGAGAGGTAAACGGGATACTTGCGGAGCAAACCATAGTTCAGGCTGGCGCGGGCGAATTCCTTGATCGAGTCATCAAGGTTGTACATGGCCATGGCAACGCCTTCGCCGGGGGACTTGAACACTTCCTTTTCAATCACCCTGCCATCATCGCCCACAAACTTGATGGTGAGTGTGCCCTTGCCGGGGAAGGTGAAATCCGTGGCGCGATACTGATCGCCAAATGCGTGACGGCCGATGATGATGGGCTTGGTCCAGCCAGGCACCAGGCGCGGCACGTTCCTGCAGATGATGGGTTCGCGGAAAATAACACCGCCTAGGATATTTCGGATCGTGCCATTGGGCGACTTCCACATCTGCTTGAGGTTGAATTCTTTGACGCGCGCTTCATCAGGCGTGATGGTGGCGCATTTGACGCCCACGCCATGTTTCTTGATGGCGTTGGCTGCATCGACCGTCACTTGGTCATTCGTGACGTCGCGGTTTTCAATTGAAAGGTCGTAGTAGTGCAAATCAACGTCAAGATAGGGGTGGATGAGTTTCTTCTTGATCAAATCCCAAATGATCCTGGTCATCTCATCGCCATCAAGCTCAACAACAGGATTGGCGACTTTTATCTTAGCCATTTGGGAAACCTCATGATTTGTGCTGAAATTCCGGGTTCCTATAGCAGGCGCACTTGCATCTAGAAAGAGAGTTTTTGACAAGCATATCCGCCCCGTGGCACGAGGGGACATGCTGGCGTCTTCCAATGCTTTTCATCACAGACCATACGTATTTTACATGCTGGCCCTGGGCTCGGCCGGCTTTGCCGTGCAGATCATGTCGGTCTCTGTGGGCTGGCAGGTCTATGACCTGACGCGCGATCCGCTGGATCTTGGATTTGTGGGACTGGCGCAGTTCCTGCCGGCCTTGTTGATGGTACTCGTCACCGGATTGGTCGCCGACAAGTTCAACCGGCGGCTGATCATCAGCATTTGCTTCGCGATTGAAGTGCTCTGCGCCGCTGGATTTCTATTCATCACATTCAACGCGGGCCTTGGTGTCTTGCCGATTTTCGGCATCCTGGTGGTTTTGGGCTTCGCGCGGGCGTTCATGAATCCGGCGGCTGATGCCTTGGCGCCCAATCTTTTGCCGCCCGAAGCCATTGCGCATGGCATTTCTCTCAACAGCATGATCTGGCAGGTGACCACGATCACGGGGCCAGTGGCGGGTGGGCTTCTTTATGGAGTTTCAGGGTCGTTGGCTTACGCCACGGCGATGACTCTCCTGATGGCCGCCATCGCATTCGTATTCTTCATCGGTTCGGTGCCGCAAAAGAATCATGCCCAGGAAACCAATCTCTCGACACTTCTCGCGGGCTTCAAATTCATCCGTCATGAGAAAGTTGTGCTGGGGGCCATCTCGCTTGATCTTTTCGCGGTTTTGCTCGGAGGCGCTGTAGCTCTTATGCCGGTTTATGCCCGCGACATTCTGGAAGTAGGGCCTTGGGGACTTGGGCTGCTGCGGTCCGCTCCAGGAATTGGCGCCATTGCTGTTGCGCTTTACCTGGCGAGTTTTCCGATCAAGAACAGGGCGGGTGCCATCTTGTTTGTCTGCGTTGGGTTGTTTGGGTTTTTCACGCTGGTGTTTGGCCTTTCGACCTATGTGCCACTGTCGATTGCTGCCCTCATGCTGATGGGAGGGTTTGACATGGTGAGTGTTTATGTGCGCGAAACTTTGATGCAACTCTGGACGCCGGACAATGTAAGGGGGCGGGTGAACGCCGTAAACCGGGTTTTCATCGGGGCGTCGAATGAGCTGGGTGAATTCCGCGCTGGTGTGATGGCAGCTGTCATTGGCACTGTGGCGGCCGTGGCTGTCGGCGGCGCGGGAACGATGGCGGTTGCCGGCCTGTGGGCTCGCTGGTTTCCCGAATTGCGGGTGATCAAGAAGCTGCAAGGAAAAACCTAGCGCCGCGCTTTCAATTTCGCTAATTCCCGTTTTGACATGGCAGGCACAGACAAGACACAAAATCAGGTTTTAGGCCCGGCGCCCCTTGTGGTGCTGGCACATCCGCAGCTTGGCGAAAACATTGGCACGGCAGCGCGCGCCATGGCTAATTTTGGTCTGCATGAAATTCGCCTTGTAGCTCCGCGTGATGGCTGGCCAAATGAAAAGGCACTGAATGCCTCATCGGGAGCGCACTGGATCGTTGAGGGTGCCAAGGTTTATGACGATGTGGCGGCCTCTCTCACAGGCGTGAACTATGTGTATGCAACCACCGCGCGGCCGCGTGACATGATCAAGGAAGTGATCACGCCGGAGCAGGCGGGCCGTAACATGCGCGCGCGCGTCGCTAGGGGAGAAAGGGTCGCCATTCTATTTGGCCGCGAGCGCTTTGGCCTGAGCAATGATGAAATTTCGCTCGCTGACATCATCGTCACGGCGCCGGTGAACCCGGCCTTTGCCTCGATCAATATCGCGCAAGCTGTTCTGCTTATGGGCTACGAGTGGTACAAAAATCAGGCTGAGACTTTGGGGCAACAGACTCACGAACTTGCGGCCCTTGATGGCCCCGGATTGCAAATGCCCGATACGCGGCCTGCCACCAAGGAAGAGCTCTATGGTTTTTTTGACCATCTTGAGCACGAGCTGGACGAGGCCGGATTTTTCAAGACGGACAAGAAGAAGCCAACGATGCTGCGCAGTATCCGCAACCTGTTCACGCGGGCCGAACTGGCGGAACAGGAGATAAAAACACTGCGTGGTTTGGTATCTTCGCTCACGCGCACGCATCTCAGGCGAAAGGAACCAAGGGAGTGAACGCTCCACGCATTCTGATCTTTGATTCTGGCACGGGAGGATTGACCGTTGCATCCTGTGTTCGCACACAATTGCCAAACGCTGATTTGATTTATGCAGCTGACAACGCAGGTTTTCCCTATGGCGTATGGAAGGAAGATGCACTGGTTGCCCGGATTTTGCATGTGATTGGTACACTCATTGAAAAAACCAAGCCTGATGTTGTGTTGATTGCTTGCAATACAGCCTCAACATTGGCCATGGTGGCTTTGCGGGAGAAATTCTCAGTTCCGTTTGTGGGAACTGTTCCTGCCATCAAGCCTGCGGCAGCGCAGACCAAGTCCAACGTGATTGGTGTTTTGGCAACGCCTGGAACTGTGAGTCGCGAATACACCCGTACACTCATTCACACTTATGCATTCCACTGCGAAGTCATTCTGCATGGTGCGAAGCGGCTGGCTGAAATTGCCGAGCGCAAACTCATGGGGCAGGCGCCTGATCTTGAAGAGCTGCGCCAGGAGGTCACCCCAGTGTTTCGGACACGCGGCGGAAAAAAAACCGATGTCGTGGTTTTGGGGTGCACGCACTATCCGCTGCTGATTGAGGAAATGAAACTGGTTGCGCCCTGGGAGGTTGACTATCTCGATCCAGCCCCTGCCATTGCGCGGCGGGTGGCTGATGTCTTGTCGACACTCAGGCTGGCAGGACCTGACGAAGCCGTTCCAAAGGCCAATACGCTGCTGCTTACCTCGTCCAATGATAGCGCAAAAAAATCACTAATTGCTTATACCAATAGGGGTTTTTCGGCCCATGAATTCGTCGATCTGCCGGTTTGACATCCAGGGATTGCTCCGCTAGAAGCCCACGCTTGCTTGCCCGTGAGCTTTTCGGAGTTCTGTCGACTGGGAGACCAGAGGAGGAGGGTGGGTTCCAACTGAAATGGTTATGGAGCACCGTAAATGACAAAGCGTCAACCCGCTAAGCACAAAATTGATCGCCGTATGGGCGAAAACATCTGGGGCCGGCCCAAAAGCCCAGTCAACAAGCGTGAATATGGCCCCGGCCAGCACGGCCAGCGCCGCAAGGGCAAAATGTCGGATTTCGGCATTCAGCTCAAGGCCAAGCAGAAGCTCAAAGGCTATTACGCCAATATTTCCGAGCGCCAGTTCTCGAAGGTTTATGAGGAAGCCTCGCGCATGAAGGGCGATACTTCGGAAAACCTGATCGGTTTGCTGGAGCGCCGTCTGGATGCGATTATCTACCGCGCCAAATTTGTTCCAACCATGTTCGCCGCCCGCCAGTTTGTGAGCCACGGCCATGTGAAGGTCAACGGTCGCCGCGTGACCATCGCTTCCATGCGGATCAAGCCGGGCGATGCGCTTGAGCTCACGGCGAAGTCCAAGGAACTTGCCGTTGTCCTGGAAGCCATCCAGTTGGCCGAGCGCGATGTTCCCGATTACGTGGAAGTCGATCACAAGGCGATGACGGCAAAGCTGGTGCGTGTGCCTGCGCTGACCGATGTTCCCTATCCGGTTCAGATGGAACCAAACTACGTGGTGGAATACTACTCACGGTGATCTGTTTCGAAATTTGAACTCAAAACGGCGGGGATTTCTCCACCGTTGTTATTTTGTCCTCCGCATGTTTAGATCATGCAGTATTGGGAGGAAAAAACATGAGAATACTCAGATATTTATTCGCTGCAGTTGCCCTTTTTTCGTTCAGCGCAGTTGCGCTGGCCGAAGACCGCTGGATGACCTTGCCTGAACAACCAGCGATGCCTGCGGCAGCGCAGACTGGATATGCCCCTGTGAACGGCATTGAAATGTATTATGCGGTTTATGGTGCGGGCGAACCCGTTCTGCTCATTCATGGTGGCCTTGGCCATTCCGATGTGTGGTCAAACCAGGTGATTGAACTTTCCAAGACCAACCAGGTTATTGTTGCCGATAGCCGCGGTCATGGCCGTTCGAGCCGCGATGCACAGCCTTATGGCTATAGCTTGATGGCATCAGATTTTGTGGCTCTATTGGATTATCTGAAAATTCCCAAGGTTTCGGTCGTGGGCTGGAGCGATGGCGGCATTATCGGCATTGATATGGCGATGAAAAACCCTGGGCGTCTCAACAAGGTCTATGCTCATGCAGCCAATGTAACAGTTGATGGCGTTGATCCGGCTGTTGCAACCAATGTGACATTCAATGCCTATATTGAACGCATGGGCAAGGATTACGCCCGCATGTCCAAAACACCGGATCAGTATGCGGCTTTCCTGGAGCAAATCAGCAAGATGTGGGCCACCGAACCGGCATGGACCAAGGAACAACTGGCATTGATCACGGTGCCAATTGCCGTGGTTCTGGGTGATCACGACGAGGCCATCACGCGCGCCCATACAGAATATATGGCAAGCGCAATACCCGGTTCCAAACTCATTATACTTCCGGAAGCAAGCCATTTTGCGATGATTCAGGATCCAGCGGGCTACACAAAGTCCGTCACAGACTTCCTGGGCGGCATGTAGAAGGATTTCCGGGTGTCAAAACCCCGGACATCAGCTTTGCAGCTGGTTCGCAAGATAGTTGGCGAAATCGTAATTGGGTCTTTCAAGGTGTGAAAGATGCCCAGGTTTGGCCAATTCTGAACAGAGACCGCGGTAGACATTTTCAGTGCAGCCGCGGTCTTCAACATTAACTTCATCCAGCAGAGTTTTGAGTTGCCGAAAATGGTTTTGGGCGTCCGCGTCATGGGCGTAATCAGGCGACATGCCGCCGCCAAAAATGATGCGCACTTGCCCTGGGCCTTGTGGGTGCAGCGAGAGGTACCAGAAATATCCCGGCGTCAGCGTAATCAGGAGGCTGGGATAAATAGCGAGCAGGAATGTTGTGCGGCGTCTATCCCCTTGCATCCGGGTGTTTGAAGGGTGGGCGAGAGCAATTTTCAGGCGGTCGTCTTTCAGGATGGTGTGATAATTGAAAGCGGGCAGGCCCGGCGGGCAAATCATCTCATCAAGTTTTGACAGACCGCCGATTGTTCCGGCATGGCAGACTGGGAGATGGTAGCTTTCCATGAAATTTTCTGCGAGCACCTTCCAATTGGTGTTCCAGACATGGTGTTCCTGAAAACTTTCAACGTAATTTTCCATACCGTAATCGGCAATCAACGCTTCAACATCGGCGAATTCTTTTTGCGGAAGGGCAGCGTCCTGATTGAGTGATATCATGATCCAGCCTAGCCAAATCTCGCATCTGATTTGTGGAAGGGCATAGTTCTCCTTGCAAAATCTTTCGTTCAATTTCATGGCCGCAGCAGCCCGCAAACTGCCGTCAAGCTTGTAACTCCAGCCGTGATAGGGGCAGACAATGCCTTTGGTGTTGCCAGAGCCTTTGAGGAGAATGGACATGCGGTGCAGGCAGACATTGGATTGCGCGCGCAGTGTGTCGTCGTGGTCGCGGATCACCATGATGGGCTGGCCAGCCAACTCAAGCGTTGTGTAGTCGCCCGGCTGTGGAAGTGAGCTGGCGCGGCCGGCACAGAACCATTCCTTGCGGAATATGCGTTCTTCTTCTGCGGCAACGAATTCTGGCGAGGTGTAAACAGCCTTGGGCATGGCGCGTGCCTCATTGAAGGGCGCGGCGACACTGGCTATGAGCTGCTCAATGGCGTTCATTGCAGGCCAGTGTATGCCGCTATTTTTGCATCAGCAAGGGCGAAGCAACCGGCAATTGAGGGGTTCAACGGCAATTCGCGGTAGGCGCCGATGGCGCCTTGCCCTGCCAGTCTGCCAGCCAGCCCCGGTTCATCGCCCGCGACGACCCAGATGAAACCGAAGGCCGTTTCTCGGATTGGCTTTGCGCCAGCGTTCACGAGCTTTGCAAATATGTCATTGGAAGGGGTGCCGGGCTCAAAAACCGCCAACATGACGCCGGAAGCTTCAGGGGAGAGTGAGGCTTGCCGCATGAGGGCAGCCATCACGATGAGCCAGATGCCAAGTACAGCCAGAAACAATGTTATGGCGAGGCGGTGACTGGGCCAGCGCATGGCACTCACGCAGCCGCAAATTTGGGAGCGCGGGCTTCCCTGATTGGCAAATGTATCAGGGCCGCAAAAATGCCCAGCCCCGCGCCCATCCACCAGACAGGATCATAGGAGCCGAACTGATCGTAAAGCCTGCCGCCCAGCCACACTCCGAAGAAGGAGCCGATCTGATGGCTGAGAAACACAAAGCCATACAGTGTTGCCATGTAGCGTGTGCCAAACATGACAGTGATAAGACCCATGGTGAGAGGCACGGTCGAGAGCCAGAGGAAGCCCATGACCGAGGTAAAAATCAGAGATGTCAGTGGTGTTATTGGAAACGAGATAAAGGTCGCAACCGCCACCGAGCGCAGGATGTAGATCAGACTGAGAGGAATCCTCTTCTGGAATTTTCCTCCGATCATGCCCGAAACATAGGAACCAACCACATTGAAGAGGCCGATTGCGGCAATGGCAAAGCCCGCTTCCTCAACGCCGATGCCGTGTTCATTCAGATAAGGCGGCAGATGCACGGTGATGAAGGCAAGCTGGAAACCACAGACAAAGAATCCGGAAACAAGCAAGATATAGGAGCTATTGCCAAATGCGCCAGCAATGGCTTGGCTCATGGTGATATTGGCCTCTCCCGCATCTGCTTTGCTGCCGGAAGTGTTGTGGGCCATCAGGGGCAGGGCAAATATGAGGATCAGAAGTGTCGAAGCAGCCAGAACGATAAGAGCGTTTTCCCAGCCATAGGCCGCAATAAGTGCACCGCCGATGGGCGCGAAGATGAACTGGCCGAGGGAGCCTGAGGCTGTTGCGATGCCAAAGGCCCAGGAGCGTTTCTCGGGTGGCACAATGCGGGCGAGAGCCGCCATGACGATGCCGAACGAGGACATGGCAACACCGATTCCGACCAGGATGCCGGCGCTCACATGAAACAGCAGGGGAGCCTCGGCATAGGCCATGATGAAGGTGCCAACCGCATAGAAAATTGCACCCGTCATCAGCACGCGGGCCGAGCCATAGCGATCGGCCAACGCGCCTGCCAGTGGTGTTGCAAGGCCCCAGAGAAGGTTTTGCATTGCGAGCCCAAATGAAAATATTTCGCGAGGCCAGAGGTGGGCTTCTGAAATGGGGGCGGTGAACAGGCCGAAGCTGGAGCGCACCCCAAAATTCACCATGGCCACGAGGCAACCAGAAACGATGATGAGTGTTGGGGTGAAATGCCAAGGGAGTGGCTTTCTTGCGGTGTTCATGATGGGCGCGACATTAGTCCGGCATCTTGATTGTGCAAGTCATCTTCGTGCATGGCAGGCTTTTGAAAAACGGGGCCAAATTGGGCGATGGCCACTCCTGTTATTATGAACGCACCGCCGGTCACAAGTGTGAGGTTAAGGCTTTCGCCGAGAAGGAAGATGCCGCCAATGGCCGCGACAAGTGGTTGAATATAGAGAAACATTCCGGCCAATGCGCTGGACATGTGGCCCAGTGCGAAGTTCCAGGCGATTGTTCCGAAAAAAGTACAGAAGATCACAACAAATGACATGACGCCAATTTGTTGAAGGTTCATACCTTGCAGGGCTTGCGGAAACTCAGGCGTAAGAAACAGCAGCATGGGGAATGCTGAAATGCCGAGGGTGAGGCAGGCGACCTGCGTTGAGCCAAATTTTGTCGAGACGGGGCGGATGAGAACTGTGTAAATGCCCCAGCCCATTGAACCCATTGTGACAAGTATGATGCCGAGCAGGCCCACATCCTTGGCCGGGGCCACGAGGTTTCCGAGCATGAGGGCCGCAGTTCCGATCAACGCCAGGATCAGCCCGGCGATCAGCGACGAAGTTACCCGGTCGCCCGCCAGCATCACGGCAAACAGAGCTATGAAAACGGGTTCGAGGCCGAACAGCATGCCCATCCAGCTTGCCGGGATATGCTGCGCCCCGAAAATTGAGAGTACCTGATAGCCAACATTTCCTATGACAGCTGCGGCGATGATGCGGGCCCAGGCACTCCATGGCATGGGCCGCACACCCATGTAAGCAACAGCAAGCAAACCAATGATGCCTGCAGGAATCACCCGCAGGATCATCACGGTTTGCGGTTGCACATCAAGCACAAGAAAGCGTGTGGCAACGGGAACCAGGCCCCAGACGGATACGGCGAACAGCACGGCTGTGATGCCGCCGAGCTTTCCTCGCCATTTCAAGGAAGGGCCAAATTGCGCGATGGCAACGCCTGTGAGAATGATCGAACCGGCGATGAGCGTGTTTCCGGTCATGGGTTCGCGCAGAAAGAGGTAGCCCGCCAGCACGGCGAAAATGGGAACAAGGTAAAGCGATGCGCCAACGGTTGTCGGGCGAAGCGCGCCCGTGGCGAAGTTCCACAACATCAGGGACATGAATGTGGCTATGACCACGAGGAAGAACAGTGAGAACAGGGCGCTGGAATCGAGGCTGAGCGCCACGTCCCAGGTTCTTCTTGATGCGAAAACAAGCAGAGGTGGCGCTGCGATGGTTAAAGTCAGCGCGCTGATCTTGTAGGACCCATAGCGTTGGATGAGAGACTTGCTGAAGATCACATAGATCGACCACGCAAGCCCTGCAAGGAAGATCAATCCGCTGCCGAGCAGGATCTCGCTGCGGGGGATTTTGGTAACGCCATCATCCTGAAACAGGACCAGAGAGCCGACGAAGGAGATGGCGAGGCCGAGGATTGCAGCGGCGGTGAGCTTTTCGCTGCCAACCATGGCAGCCAGCGCGGCAATCAGAAGCGGTTGGGTGGCGATGATCAGGCCGCCAATGCTTGCCGGGGCATAGAAGAAGCCAAACACTGAACCGATGTTGTAGCCGAGCATGCCAACAAGCGAAACCAGCGTGAGGCGGCCCCAATCGGCGCGGGCGATGTGATAGCCGCCGAAGAAAGGCAGGAAAATCAGGAACAGCAGCGACACCAGCACATTGCGGATGACGAGAGAGTCGGCGGCTCCGGCGGCCAAGGCAAAAGAGCGGATGAAGACCGGCGTAATGCCCCAAATCACGATGACAAAGGCGAGCGCTGCCACGGCAAGGAGTGTGCTGCGGGGTGTCGCGCCGGAGTGAGCCATCTTGGCATCATGACATGACAGGGGAAACTAGCCCCGTCAATTGACGACGACTCTAGGCCGCCTCGCGGCTCAGAACCCTTTGAACCGCAGGGCGCGCCGCCATGCGGGTGCGGTGCCCCAGCACTTTTGGAAACTGGGCTGGGTCCACGCCATCGCCCTCCAGCCAGCCCGCAATGGTGAAGAGATAGGGATCGGCGATAGAGTAATCGGCGCCCATCATCCAGGGCCCCTCGAAATACTCATTCTCGATCAGCGCAAAGCATTCAGCCATGTTCTGGGACACCTTCTTGGCCATGGCCTCTATCACCGCCGCATCATCAGCCCATCGGGCGCCCCGCCGCTTGTGGGCGTGGGCCACGTGCACGGTGGAGCAAAGATAACTGTTGAAGGCTTGAATTTGTGCAAACTGAAAGGGATCATCCAGCGGGGCCAGTTTGGCCTTGGGGTGCGTTTGCGCGATGTATGCCAGGATGGCGGGCGTCTCCGTGATGGTGCCTTGCCCGGTTGCGAGGACCGGAACGCGGCCCTTGGGATTGATCTTGAGATATTCCGCCTTGCGCTGCTCGCTTTCGGAAAAGTTCAATCGCTTGGCTTCATAGGCAGCTCCCGCTTCCTCCAGTGCGATATGGGAGGCCAGTGAACACGTGTTGGGGGCGTAGAAGAGGGTGAGCATTTTGGAGTTCCGCTTGTTGAGTGGTGCAAGTTTGAGCGGATGCCTCGAATTTGTCTAGGGCCTAGCTGCGCTTGATAAAGGATGGACCGAACTGGACAACTGCAACACCCGCCAGCATTGACAGGCCGCCGAGAATAATATTGACAGTTACGGGTTCGGCCAGGATCAATGCGCCACAAGCAACCGCGACAACGGGAATGAGATAAAGGAACATGCCGGTTGCGGCGCCAGTCAGGTTCTTGCTGCCGTAGTTCCACAGCAGTGTTCCAATCAGGCCGCTCGGCCCGATCAAGTAAACCAGCTCTGCCCATTGGCGCAGATCAAGCCGCTGGGCAAGCTGCAACAGGGGCTCCGATGCCAGCGCAATCATGAACGGTGCGGCGATTGTCATCGTCAGGGCGGTCACTGTGAGGCTGTCGTAGGTTTGCAACAGGGGCCTTGCGGCGATGGTATAGATCGCCCAGCACAGGCAGCAGAACAGCAAATAGATGATTCCACGAACTGAAACGGTTGAGCCCGTTGCCGATGTTAGATCGTCCCAGAACAATGCAATGGCGCCGATTGAGGCAATGGCAATTCCGAGCCACACGAAACGCGAAAGTTTTTCACTGAGCAATGCCCAGGCAAGCACGGCAATCATGAACGGCTCCACCATGGTGATGATTGTGCCAAGTCCCGCCGGCACCAGCGCGAAGCCTTCATTCACGAACCAGTTGTAGCCGCCCATTCCGGCAAGGCCTGCAATCAGAAAGCGGCTCCAATCAGCGCGCGGGATGCGCCAGGTGCCGAGCGCCAAAAGGACCGCCACATTGATGACCGTTATGAAAACATAGCGCAGCGCCAGGGAATTTTCGGGTGAAAGGGAGAGCGCCAGCGTGCGCATGAATACGGCTGCCGAACCCCAGAAAATCATGGTGGCAAGGAGGGCAAGAATTGCCAGCTGTTTGGAGGAGTAGGTGTTGGTCATGGGCCCCGAACACTTGCCGGGCACCTGACCTGCTGTCAACTGTAAGGCTAGCGAGGTGGGCGATAGCGACTACGCTACGGCCTTTTCTTCCATCAACTGCTTCAATTCGCCGGACTGGAACATTTCCACCATGATGTCGCTGCCGCCCACGAACTCGCCTTTGACATAGAGTTGCGGCACGGTGGGCCAATTGGTGTATTCCTTGATGCCCTGGCGGATGTCATCTGAGTCCAACACGTTGATGCCCTTGAACGGCACACCCATGTGGGTGAGAATTTGTGTGGCCTTGTTGGAGAATCCGCAAGCCGGCGCATCCGGCGTTCCCTTCATGAAGAGGACCACATCGTTGGTCTTCACTTCATTGTCGATCCATTTTGAAATGTCAGTCATTGTTTCAGTTCTCCGGAATGCTGGTGGTTAGTGCGAGCGCATGTAGCTCCCCGCCCATGCGGCCCTTTAGTGATGCATACACCATTTGATGCTGCTGGACACGGGATTTGCCTTTGAAGGCGGCGGACTGGACAGTGGCGGCGTAGTGGTCGCCGTCGCCTGCGAGATCACGGATTTTGACAACGGCGTCGGGCATTGCTTCCTTGATGAAGCGTTCGATGTCTGCGGCGGCCATGGCCATCGGTCAAATCCCTTAGAGCTCGCTCGACATATAGGCCGGGAACCAGCCTTCATGGGCGCTTTTCAACTCAGCACGAGATATAGTCGCTTGCCCCAGGACATTCAATGTAGCATCGTGAGTTACCGTTCCCATCCGGATGATGTCGATGCCTTTGAAATGGGCCTGGGTGATGATTTTGGCGGCTTCCGCGGGTTTGCAAGTGAAAACATAGCGGGCCTGATCTTCGCCGAAGAGGGCTTCGTGGTTCATGGCATTGAGACTTGCACCGAGGCCTGAGGCCATGGCCATTTCGACGACCGCTGCGGCCAGCCCACCGTCAGAAATGTCATGCACTGCCGTGACTTGGGACTGGTTAATGAGATTTCGCACAAAGTTCCCGTGGCGTTTCTCCTTCTCCAGATCAACAGGCGGTGGTGCTCCTTCTTCACGGCCCAGCACTTCGCGCAAATATATGGATTGGCCGAGATGGGAGCCGTGGCCGCCCACGAGCAGGATGGCATCGCCTGCCGTTTTGAAAGCCAGCGTTGTCATTTTGCTCAAGTCGGCGAGCAGGCCAACGCCACCAATTGCCGGTGTTGGCAAAATCGCCTGGCCATTGGTTTCATTGTAGAGCGAGACGTTGCCGGACACGACCGGGTATTCCAGCGCGCGGCAAGCCGCGTCGATGCCTTTGATCGCAAGCACGAGCTGGCCCATGATTTCAGGCTTTTCCGGATTGCCGAAATTCAGGTTGTCGGTGATGGCGATGGGTTCGGCGCCAACGCATATGAGATTGCGCCAGCTTTCCACCACGGCTTGTTTGCCACCCTCAAAGGGATCGGCTTCGACATAGCGGGGGGTTACATCAGTGGTGAGGGCGATGGCTTTGTTGGGCCCCACGCGCACCACGCCTGCATCGCCACCGGGAATTTGCGCGGTGTTGGAGCCGATCAGATGATCATATTGTTCCCACACCCAACGCCGTGAACACATGTCGGGCGAGCCCATGATTTTCAGGATCGCGGCTTTCAGATCATTGGGGGGCGGCACGTCGCTGAGGACGGGCAACTTCTTGGGCTCGACCCATGGCCTGTCATATTCCGGGGCTTCGTCGCCCATCTGCTTAATGGGCAGATCAGCTTTCACCTCTCCTTCGTGCTTGATGATGAAGCGCAGCGTGTTAGTGGTCTGGCCTACAATGGCAAAATCCAGGCCCCATTTATGGAAAATGGCTTCGGCCTCGCGTTCAAGCTCCGGGCGCAGCACCATGAGCATGCGTTCCTGGCTTTCGGACAGCATCATTTCATAGGCCGTCATGTGGGTTTCGCGACAAGGCACGTTATCGAGATCAAGCTCGATGCCGAGATCACCCTTGGCTCCCATTTCAACGGCTGACGATGTGAGCCCTGCGGCCCCCATATCCTGAATGGCGATGACGGCGCCCGACGCCATCAATTCGAGGCAGGCTTCGAGCAGGCATTTTTCAGTGAAGGGATCGCCCACCTGAACTGTCGGACGTTTTTCGTGGGCGTCGTCATCGAATTCGGCGGATGCCATGGTGGCGCCGTGGATGCCGTCGCGGCCGGTCTTGGCGCCGAGATAGACCACGGGGAGGCCTACACCTTTGGCCTTGGAGTAAAATATCTTGTCAGCGTCAGCGAGGCCTACGGCCATGGCGTTCACCAGAATATTGCCATTGTAACGGCTGTGGAAATTTACTTCGCCGCCGACTGTCGGCACGCCGAAGGAATTGCCATAGCCGCCAATGCCAGCGACAACACCGGAAACGAGATGGCGGGTTTTGGGGTGATCAGGTGAGCCAAAACGGAGAGCGTTGAGACAGGCGATGGGGCGGGCGCCCATGGTGAACACGTCGCGCAAGATGCCGCCCACGCCGGTGGCTGAGCCTTGATACGGTTCGATGAAGGAGGGGTGGTTGTGGCTTTCCATTTTGAACACCACGGCCTGGCCATCACCGATATCAATGACGCCAGCATTTTCGCCCGGCCCCTGGATGACAAGCGGGCCTTTGGTGGGGAGGGTTTTCAGCCACTTCTTGGAAGACTTGTAAGAGCAGTGCTCGTTCCACATGGCCGAACAGATGCCGAGCTCGGTGATGGTGGGTTCGCGACCCAGCAGCTTGATGAAGCGTTCGTACTCATCGGGCTTGAGGCCATGTTGCTTGACGAGTTCAGGGGTGATTTTGACAGAGTTTGAATAGGGCATGTTGCGGGGCGGTTTAGCGACAGTAGCGGGGATTCACAAGCCACCGAGATTGCCACATCAAGCCGCGCTCATCCGGCAGAAGCAGGATGATTTTATGGTTATGTCGGCTCGGGCGGTTGCCAGATCCAGGCGTTTTCTGATCATTGTGGCTTCAACGCTTTTGCCCAAACGCATGAGGCTTTCGTGGTAACCGTGCAGGCTCCATATGTTGTCGGGGTGTTGGCAGGCGCGGGCCAGCGTATTGTCCAGCCCCAGATCGGCGCGGTAGACGGCTTCGGCTTCTTCGAGATGGCCTTGCTCCAGCAGCAATGCGCCAAGCGCGTGGCGGGTGGGTTGCATCCAGCCCCAGGGCTCGTCGTAGCGCATGTTGTCATAGATATCGACGGAGTTCCGGAGGTGCATGAAGGCCTGCTTGAAATTGCCTTTGCGGTATTCGATTTCGCCGCGCAGCATTTCGGCGGGAACTTTCAGAATGTCGAGGCTGGTGTTGTTGAAGAGTGCTCTTGATTCTGGAACCCGGGCAACTGCGGCTTCGAACAATCTTGCCTGCTCTTCGGCGGCGGGCAGGTTTGAGGTAGCAGCGTGAGCCACGGCTTTGGCGTAATGCAGCATGGCAGTCGTCACGCAGTAGAGTTTTTGATCGGCGGGCAGGGGCTCTGCGATGATTTCCTGCCATTTGCCAAAGCGAATGAGCACATGGAGTTTTGTTGGCACAAAAGCTTCCAGCCAATCAGCCATGGGCGGTGATTCAAGCCGCAGGAGTTCTTCGGGAATAGTTGCGATCATTTGGTTGGCGGCGGCCGCCGCGGGCGCGTATTGGCCGGAGAACATGGCGCCATAGATGATGAAATGAATATTGTGGCAGCGATAGAGCGTGTAGAAATTTATAGCGCCCTCGCTCGCCAGATATTTCTGGTCGGCAATCACTGCTTCGGTATTGCGTTCGATCACACCCTTGTAGTGCCCACACAGCACGTCAATGTGGGTTGGCATGTGAATGAGATGGCCCGCGTCGGGCACGAGATTTTTCAAGGCGTCACCAGCGCGGAGGGCGCGTTCAGGGTGCGGCGACATTTCCATCAGGTGCAAATACATATGAAGTACGCCGGGATGACGCATGCCTGCATCCGTTTGCATGGCGCGCTCCAATACTGCGATGGCTTCAGCAGTGTCGGCACCGGCGGCGGGTTTTCCGGTCTTGATATCCCATAGTTGCCACGGTGTGCGGTTCATGATGGCTTCAGCGAAAAGGGCGGTGATGTCGAGGTCATCTTTGTGGCTTGCGTAAACTTCACGCATTGCAGCGGCATAGTCATCGTTCCAGATTGGCGTTACGATGCCCGGATCGTTGACCGGATAGCGCTTGGCGAGTGGGCGGATGAGAGCCTGTTCAGCGGGGTTGGCATTCGCCAACAAAGCAAGGGCGCGTTCGGTTGCCGTGCAGGCGAGACCCAAAGAGTTTTGCAAGTCGGTTGCATCGAAAGCCGCCCATTGCTTGTTATAGTTTGGGCCGGCGGCATAGGCGATGCCCCATTGGGCCATGGCGCAGGCGGGATCGCATGTGGCTGCCTTCTGGAAGCAGCGCACGGCTTCATCGTGGTTATAGCCATAACACCAGAGAAGCCCGCGATCGAACCAGATTTGTGCTTCGTTGGAGTTGGTCGTTATTGGGCGGGCGTGGTGGCCAAGATCATAATAGTCGAACATGGTGGTTATCACCCAAGACTTGAGTTATGCCCGCTAACCTATCATGGAAGGCACCCAAAAGCGAACAGGCCCCGGGTGAGGGGGCCTGCAACTAATGGAGATTAGCTGTCTGGTTACGCGCTCGATTAGGCTGCTTTGGCTTGATAAAGCGTTTGACGGCTAGTCTCACGCTGGCTAGCAAGACCAAGGCTGATTTTAGCTTCCGAACCCATCATCTGATACATGCGGCCGCGCAGGGCCGTATTCGCTTGTTCCAGGGCTTCAATTTGTTCTGGGGTTGGCGGTTTTGGCCTGAACAAGGATTTTAACATTTTGGGCCCACTTCTGATTGTTTCCGTCGCCTTGAAGTGCGCGTGAAAAGAAATAGAGCAAATTTGTAAACGTAAAGCCACCCTTAAAAGATTCCAATACCAACAAGTTGTTATGAATACCGTTTGCATTTTAAATAAATTGGCGATGATCGCGCGATGTGCATTTTTCACAATTTTTCAAGTACTGATTTTGCTATCCAATTTCCCAATGCAACGCGTGTTGTCTGAAATGATCGGAAATGTTATTCCATACTTTAGATGATATTTCAGCCTTGCAGCTACAGCTTGGACCAGCACGTTCCGCATTTTTCCGGCGACAAGGCCGTTCTTGGCGGGGTTCAAGCGTCTGCAAGCCTGCTGCGCATCTGTCCGCAAATGATCCGGGACTATGTTATGATCCGATTGCCCGGAACACATATGTCTGGTTTGGCGGGCGGTTTCCCGAATGAAAGTCCTGATAGTCGGGGGCTATGGCGTATTCGGCGGCAGGCTGGCGCAACTGCTGTTGGACGAGTGCCGCCTCACAATTTTCATTGGCGGACGTGATCTTGTCCAAGCGAAGAAATTCTGTTCGGCGCATCAAGGAATGGCCAGGCCTCTCGCGGTTCGGCTTGACCGGCTGAACTGCGGCGAGGTGTTGCGAGATCTCAAGCCGGATATTGTTGTCGACGCATCCGGCCCATTTCAGGCCTATGGCGATGATCCCTACAGGCTGGTGCGCGACTGCTTTGCCGCGGGTGCTGATTATACTGATCTGGCCGATGGGCGAATTTTGTGGCCGGGATTTCAGCGCCGGATGAACTGGCTAGGCACACCGGACGTTTTGCGCTTTCCGGCATGAGCAGTTTTCCAGTTTTGACGGCTGCCGTAGTGCGGAAGCTGGCCGTTGGGCTGGATAGCGTTGACCAGATTATCGCGGGGATTGCGCCTTCACCCCGTTCCACTGTTGGCATCAATGTCATTCGCGCCATTGCAAGCTATGCCGGGCGGCCCGTGAAAATCCTGCGAGATGGAAAATGGGGCACTGGCACCGGATTTTTTGACAGCAAATATCTTGTGGTGCAGGTGCCGCGTGAGAGGCCATTGCCACGAATACGTTTTGCCTTGACTGATGTTCCAGACTTGAAAATATTGAGTTGGGATTGGCCAGAGGTGAAATCAATCTGGATGGGGGCTGGCCCGACGCCTGCCTTGTTGCACCGGTTGCTCTGGCTAGCGGCGGGGCTGGTTAAGCTTGGCGTGCTCCGATCCCTTATGCCGCTGGCGCCTTTGATGAATCGGGTTGTGAATACAGTGCGCTGGGGGCAGCACCGGGGCGGAATGATTGTGGAAATCACGGGTAGCCGGGGATCAACGAGAATCACGCGCAGTTGGCATCTGTTGGCGGAAGGAAACGGCGGCCCATACATTCTATCCATGGCGGCAGAAGCTATTGTCAGGCGATGCCTGGATGGAAGAACCCCGCCGTCTGGCGCACGTTCCGGTCACCGCGATTTGGAACTTGAAGACTATGCGCTTTCGCTAGCGCGCTACGCCATCAAGATCGGCATCCGGGAAAACTAGGCGGCGTGGTTCCAGTGCGGCGCGCGCGTGGTCGTGCGCGTCTGTGCGGGTTCCTCAACAAAGCTGAAGTGCTTTGCCGCCTCGCCGCGCAGCACCTTCTGGGCGCGAAATTGCTGGTCCAGGCTGGTTTTTTCAAGGGACATTTCTTTGCCCGTATAGGAACTGCCCTGGTTGAACAATGAATTAAACATGATTGCCTCACTCATAATCTTTGATGAATTAGCGTTACCATTTAACGACGAACATCGTCGTTAATCTATGATTAACACCGCGTGAGGTGAATGAGAGCCTGCAACCCCCGCAGTTAGTTTACGAAAATTTACATTGAATGCGTGATAGCCGCGTTCTTGACTTGCAAGCGGGGATGGTCCTAGCCTTCAACAGTTGACGGCAGCAGGAAAAAAGATGCATTCACCATCACGTGTTGTCAGTTTCCCGGCAAGGCCCCAGCCTTTGAGCATTGATGTCGGTCGAAGCGCTGTTCTGGTTATTGACATGCAAAACGAGTTTGGCAGCGCGGGCGGCATGTTTGACCGGGTTGGAATTGACATATCAATCATAAAGCATGCGATTGAGCCAACCGTTGCCGTGCTGGACGCTGCCCGCATGAATGGTGTTCCTGTCATTTATCTGAAAATGCAGCATCGGACTGATATGAGTGACATGGGACGCGAAGACTCACCCCACCGGATTAAACATGGGTTTCTTGGCGTGGGCGAAACCAATGTTGCCCCCGATGGACGTTCAAACCGGGTTTTGATCGAGGGCTATTGGGGAACCGAAATTATCCCGGAACTGTCGCCGCAACCCGGAGACCTGATTGTAGCAAAGCACCGCTACAGTGGATTTTTTGAAACGGAGATGGACAGTATTTTGCGTGGACGCGATGTGAGGCATCTGATTGTTACAGGATGCACGACGAGTGTCTGCGTTGAGTCAACTATCCGCGATGCGATGTTCAGGGACTATCAATGCTGCCTGCTTGCCGATTGCACGGGCGAGCCCATTGGCAATTCAAACTCGCGCGGCAACCATGAAGCCTCATTGCTGACAGTTGAGTTGCTGCTCGGCTGGGTTTCAGAGTCCAGGCATTTTATCGAGGCTTTAGCCGACTGAGAAGAAGCTATGCCGCCAGCAGGCTTTCAAACAGCGGGCGGCAATCCGTCTTCCCGTGCAATGGCTCTATCATGTTTTCGGGGTGGGGCATCATGCCGATGACGTTGCCCTGTTCGTTGATGATTCCAGCGATGTCGTTCATGGCGCCGTTGGGGTTGGTGCCTTCGGCGTAGCGGAAGACGACGCGGTCTTCAGCTTCGAGGACTTTCAGGGTTTCGGCGTCGCAGATGTAGTTGCCTTCGCCATGGGCGATGGGGCAGGAAACGATTGCGCCCTCGGTCATTTTATTGGTGAAGAAGGTGTGATTGTTTTCGACTTTGAGTTTCACTTCGCGGCAAACAAAATGGAGGTGGGAATTGCGCACCAGCGCGCCGGGCAGGAGGCCAGCCTCGGTGATGATTTGAAAGCCGTTGCAGATGCCCAGAACCTTGAGGCCTTTCAGAGCCTTGGCGCGGATATCTGTCATTATGGGCGCGCGCGCGGCGATGGCTCCGCAGCGGAGATAATCTCCATATGAGAAGCCGCCGGGGACGACGACGAGATCAACTTTTGGAAGCTCGGTCTCCGTGTGCCAGACCGCGAAGGGCTTGTGGCCTGTGACAGTTTCAAGCGCCACCATCATATCGCGCTCGCGATTGATGCCGGGGAAGACGACGACGGCTGATTTCATGCCAGTTCTATATCGTAATTCTCGATCACAGTGTTGGCGATGAGCTTTTCGCACATGGCCCTTACTTCGGTCATGGCATTGGCCTTGTTTGTTTCGGCTATGTCGATTTCGAAGTATTTGCCTTGACGAACTCCCAAAACACCAGCAAAGCCCAGATGCCCCAATGCGCCTTCGATGGCTTTTCCCTGCGGGTCCAGCACGCCCTTTTTGAGGGTTACTTTAATGTGGGCTTTCATGCCTACTTGTCGCTCTTGACAAGTTTCGGCCTGGCGCGCTCGGGCTTTTCGATTGCGGTAATTATCCCCAGGCGCCGGGCCACTTCCTGATAGGCTTCGATAAGGCCGCCCAAATCCCTGCGGAAACGGTCCTTGTCCATCTTGTCATTGGTCTTGATGTCCCACAGCCTGCAGGAGTCCGGGCTGATTTCATCGGCGAGCACAATCCGCATCATGTCGTTTTCATAGAGCCTGCCGAACTCGATCTTGAAATCGACGAGCTTGATGCCAATGCCTAGAAACAATCCCGTGAGGAAATCATTGACGCGGATCGCCATGTGCATGATGTCGTCGATTTCCTGGGGGGCGGCCCAGCCAAAGGCGGTGATATGTTCTTCCGACACCATGGGATCGCCCAGCGTGTCATTCTTGTAGCAGAACTCGATGATGGAGCGGGGCAAAACCTGGCCCTCCTCAAGGCCCAGGCGGGTGGCGAGCGAGCCTGCCGCCACATTGCGCACGATGACTTCCAGTGGAATGATTTCAACCTCGCGCACAAGTTGTTCGCGCAGGTTCAACGAGCGGATGAAATGGGTTGGAATGCCGAGATCATTGAGTCGCGTGAAAATATATTCAGAAATGCGCTGGTTGAGCACTCCCTTGCCTTCGATCACGGCCTTTTTCTGGGCGTTGAAGGCGGTGGCGTCATCCTTATAGTGAACAATCACGGTGCCGGGCTCCGGGCCTTCATAGAGAATCTTGGCCTTGCCTTCGTAGATTCGGGTTCTTCGGGTGGTCATTTGAATTATCCTCATCAAAACCCTTAATCATCGCCGCAGTGTAAAGCCAGAAGGGGCTGCACAAAGTTCACATGTTTCGACAATATGGCTAGGAACGCCATGAAATGCCATGGGCTTGTAGTATAACTTATTGCAGCGCACAATGGCTTTGAATAGTTGATTTGGGTCGATTGACTGGCTATCTCAACTGGGATGCGGAAAAGGAGTTCGTCATGACTATGGATAAGCGCCAAAAAGGCTTCGAATCAAAATTTGCCCATGACGAGGAGATGCTGTTCAAAGCGAACGCCAGGCGGGCCAAGCTTGTAGGGCTGTGGGCGGCTGAGAAAATGGGCCTTTCTGGCGATGAGGCGGCGGCCTACGCCAAGACGGTTGTGGTAGCGGACCTGGAAGAGGCTGGCGAGCAGGATTTGTTCCGCAAGATACGGGCTGATTTTGACGCCAAGAAGATCGAGCAATCGGACCACCAGATTCAGCGCCAGATGGAGGAATTGATGGCAACTGCGATTGAGCAGATAAAGGCTGGATAGGTGACCGCCCAGCATTTTGACCTGCGGGCGCGGCTGGTGGACAAAGCCACGCCGTTCCTGTTTTCGTGGATGTCCATGTCTGGCGCGCAGTTGGCGGGCCAGCTTGCCAGGCTTCCCATTGAAGGCGTTTGCCTGGACATGCAGCATGGCATGATTGGCTTTGCCGACGCGGTCAACATGATAGCTGCCATCAACGCTGCAAAGCGGCCGGCAATCATTCGGATCCTGTGGAATGAGCCGGGGCTTGTGGGACAAGCACTTGACGCGGGGGCGTCCGCTGTGATCGCGCCCATGATCAACAGCAAGAAGGAAGCCGAGGAACTGGTCAGATCAGCGAAGTATCCACCGGGGGGTGGGCGAAGCTGGGGCGGCTACACGGCGCTGCAGGCCTTTGGGCTGGCACCCGCCGAATATTTGAAACAGGCGAATTCCGCGACGCTGGTTTTCGCGATGATCGAGACGCAGGCGGCCCTTGATGCGGTGGACGAGATTGCCGCTGTGCCCGGGCTGGATGGATTGTTTGTGGGGCCGAGCGATCTTTCAATAGCGCTTTCAAATGGTGCCGGAATTGAAAAGACAAGCGCTGCCACCCTCGAAGCGATGAAGCGCATTGCCGCTGCTGCCAAGAAGAACGGTCTTGTTGCTGGTGCATTTGCTGGCACAGCCGAAATCATCCAGACGTATAGTTCCATGGGCTATAGCTTCATGGCGGCGGCGGTGGACGCCGACTTGTTGCAATGGGGCGCCGCCAGCCTCATGAAAGCTTTGAAGGACGCTTGATGTGGATAGCCGCGCGCCTCTCATCCCCGGCTACGAAAAAATAATCGACAAACTGGTCGATATCGCGCTGGCGGCGGGGCCGGTGGCCAGCCAGACGGACAAGTATTTCACCAACACGAGCCGCATTGTGGCAGCCCATGGCGACATGGATGTGACATTTGCTGTGTTCATGCGAACCCGTGTTGTGGCGGCCCTTGAACCCACTATCCGCATGATCCGGAGATTGGTTCCCACCGCTCGGGTGAAGCGGTTTTATGAGGAGGGCGACGTTGTTCCGTCCGAAAGCAAGATGCTTGAGATCACGGGGTCGATGGCCAAGCTCTCGGAAGCTGAAACACTGCTGCTGCAGAAGATCGGTTTTCCCTGTGTTTCAGCCAACAACGCCTATGAAATGTGCCGCGCCATTCCGAACGCCGCATTCATGGACATGCACGCGCGCCATGGCAGCGGGGCGGAGATGAATATTCTTGCTGCTTATGGTGCCGCCGTTGGCAGCGAGGCGGCAAAGCGGTCGGATAAAAACGTTAAGGGCTTTGTTGGCTCTTCGCAGGATTTGACAGCACCCTTGTTTGGCGCGAATGGCGGCATGGGCACCATGCCCCACGCGCTGGTGGGCTACACCAATGGCGATGTGCTGGCTGCCATGAAGCTGTTTTCCGAATCAATTCCGGAAGCGAAAACGCTAGTCGCGCTCGTGGACTATACGGGTGAGGAAATTACCGATTCGCTGCGCTGCGCCAGATGGTTTTATGATGAGGCCAGGCTGCACGATAGGGGCAAGGAATTTGGTGTCAGGCTGGATACCCATGGCGGACGTTTTGCCGAAGGGCTGGACTATGAAAAGTCCGTCGAAACCGTTGGCCAGTGGCTGGGTGTTTCGGGCGAGTATAACATCGTGGAACAGGTCCTGGGCGGGCGGGCGTTTCAACTCGATCCCAACAATATCCTGGTGGACAAGGTGCGGCGTATTTTGTTTGGCAAGGGTGTTTCTGTGGCCGCTGTTATTCATACGCGCAGGGCTTTGGACAGCGCGGGCTATGAACAGGCGCAGATTGTGGCGTCCTCCGGGTTTGACCCGCAAAAATGCCAGATCATGGGGGCGGCGAAGGCTCCATTGGATCTTGTTGGCACAGGAAGTTTCCTGCCCGCCACGTTAACTGAAACTTACGCGACTGCGGATATTATAGCCTACAATGGCGTGCGGAGAGTGAAAGTGGGACGCGAATTCTTGTTCGATTAACCCAACGACGTTGAACTGCAGCTTTGTCTTGAAAACAGAATTGGGGCTTCAATCGTGGTTAGTTTCGGATTAAATCATATCGCCGTGCTCGCAGCGGCTGCGTTTTTTCATTTGCAACCCCGTCCCTCGCCAGCACACCTGCGAAAAATGGACCGGCTGTTTATGTGGTCATTGATGTTTCGTCGCAGGTGATGCGGGTCGAAGTGAATGGCAGGCGCTACTCCAAGTGGAAGGTTTCAACCGCCGGCAAAGGCTATCATACGCCACGTGGAACATACCGGGTTCAGCGCATGGCCAAGGAACATTATTCGCGCAAGTATGACATGGCCCCGATGCCTTATTCAGTTTTCTTCAATGGCGGCTATGCCGTTCATGGCAGCACCCATATCAAGTTACTGGGCCGCCCAGCATCTCACGGCTGCGTCAGGCTTCACCCAAAAAATGCCGCCAAGCTTTTCAGCTTGGTGCAAAAGTACGGCGCCAAGTCGACGAAGATTGTCGTTGTGAATTGAGGTACAGCGCGCTTTTTTCAATCCGTCATTCCGGCGAAAGCTGTGAGGCGGATCGACATTTGTGGTGCAACGGCATCTGACAGAAGACCAGCGCGGGGGTTTTTGCGCCGGAATGGTGCCGCTTAGGTGACTCGAACACCTGACCCCCGCATTACGAATGCGGTGCTCTACCAACTGAGCTAAAGCGGCATGAACTCCGAACCAGCGTGGGATAGACGGTTTTGCCGGGCGTTTCAACTGTCCGTTATGGGGACTTCAAGGGCGCGCCAGCGGACAGTTCGGAACCCTCGAGATCGGGATCGAGGCCGGGGTCATCCGGCAGGTGGGCGAGCTCGATAACAGGCGGTTTGGGTGCGGCGGTCGCCACCTCGATGAGAGGGACCGCAGGGCCGGCCAATTGCTCTGTCTGTTGCTGGGGCAGCATTTCAAAAGGAGTTTTCCATTGGCAGGGCACGATTTCGCCGGAAACCGGCGAGATCGGAATCCAACGGGGGCTGGCGATGCCGTCTGACACCCACATGGGATCGCGCGGCGCATGAAGGGCCCGCGCCAGCCATTCACGCGCCCGGCCCTTGTCGCCCGCTGCCTCTTCCACATCGGCCATCAGGGCGCAGATGCGGGCCTGGGGTTGAGCGGCGAGAAGCGGCTCGAGGATTTTGCGGGCCACGTCGAAGCGTTGGGCGGCAACGGCGGCGCGCGCCAAAGCATAGATGCCTTCAAGACTTTCGGGCGCGTTGCCCACGAGATCGCGCACGCGCTCGAAGCGGGGCTCTGGGCCGTCGCCGGGTTTGGTGTGAGCCAGAACTTCAACCAAATCCGGATGTGGCGTCAGCTCCCAGGTGCTGCGAATGATTTTCACGGCCTTGCGAGGCGAGCCCTGGCTGGCATGGATGCGGGCAGCGACGAGGGCTGCCGGCACAAGTCCGCCATCAAGCTTATGGGCCTTGAGGGCGAGGTTGAGGGCGGTTGCTGAATCCTTGTCCTCAATCGCCAGCGCCTGCGCCGCCAGAAGCGCTGCCTGTTTTTGATTGCTCTCGGCGTTCGGTGTCAAACCGGATTTTGCCTGCTGCTGCAATGTGGCCACAGCGCCCGCCCAATCCTTTCTGATGGATTGCAACTGCAGCACGGCGGACGAGGCCCAGGCGAGGCGCGGATTTAGCTTGAGGGCGCGGGTGGCATGGGTCATTGCGGCGGTGACATCGCCATTCTGGCGGGCCTCGGCAAAAAGTCCGCGCAGCCCCAAGGCTTCAGTTTCAGGCGACTTTGTCATCGCTTCGAAGATGCGCTTGACCGACGCGTGATCGCCTTTCAGCTGGGCCGCCTGAGCCGCCAGAACATTGACGAGGGGTTCTTCCGCCAAAGCGTTTCCCGCGATGGCAGCGTGCTTAGCCGCAGCTATGGCATCGCCGGCGCCTGCTGCGATAATGCCGCGCGACAGCGACTCATAGCCTTTGCGATTTTTGCGAAAACGCCAGTAATCGCGCACGGCCGATGGACTGTGAACGAGCCTCCGGAACAGGTTCCAGATAAACCACAGCAAGGCGGCCGCCAGAACGGCGATGCCCACGGCCACGACGAAGCTCATTTGAATTTCGCGGCCCAGCCATGCGATGGTGACGGTGCCTGGCCGGTCGGCGAGCCAGGTAAAAAGTATCGCGGCAAGGGCGAGAAGGCCAAAGCGCCAGAAAAGTTTTATCATGGTGTGGCATCCATGGCGGCGATCTGGCGGCGCACGGCGTTGGAGGTCTCTTCCAATGCGGCTTCAAGTTCGATGCGCCCGGCGGCACGGTCGCGCCATTGGGAGAGCGGCACGGGCTTTGTGCCTTCAGCGCTGTCGATTTTCGCGATTGCCTGGGCGAGGTCGCCCGCTTCAGCCAGGGCTGCGGTTTGGGTCGCGAGGTTTTGCCAATCGGCCTCGCCGATTTCGCGGATCCTTATGATGTCGCCCATGGCGGTCCAGAAATCATCGATGTAACTGCTTTCAGTGGCTGGTGCTGCTGCGGCTGGCTTGGGAAGCTGTGGAATGATGGCGGTGAGTTCTGCCGCAAGGCCCGCCGCGTTGGGAAGGCCCGCATCGGCTCTGGAAAGGAGCGTGTCGAGGCCTGCTGCCGCTGGCGACAGGCTTGAAATGCGGTCAGCTTCGGCGCGGTAGGCCGCGCCCGCCGCTATCTTGGCCTTGAGGTCTGCGAGGGATTGGGACAGGTTTGCTGAAACTGCAAACTGCTCGCTGGGTTTGCTTATGGATTGTTTCTCGAGAACGTCGAGGCGTTTCGCCAACAGGGCCAAGGCCCCGGAATTGTCGCCCGGTGTGGTGTTGGGGCCGCCTGCGGCCATGAGAGATCTGATTTCTTCAAGCTCCGATTTTACCGATTTGGTTGCGGCTTCGACAGCGGCAATCCGGGCGTCAAAGGCAGCGCCTTTATCGGCAGCACCCGTGGTTTTTTCGGCAACGGATTTGATTTGCGTTTCAAGCGATCCGAATTGGCCTTTCAGTTGGTCGGACCCGCTGGCCATGCTGCCAAGTTGATCGGCCAGCGTTTTGGTTTGGGCCTCAAGGGCATCAATGCGGTCACGTGTTGCCACCATTTCATTGCGTGGCAAATAGGATGCGAGCACATCCTTGTAAAGCCAGCCTCCACCGACCGCGCCTGCGAGCGCGGCAATGGCATAGAGGGCGATTGTTGTCCGCGGATTCCTCGGCGCAGATGGCGGCGGTGATGGCGGCGAAGGCGTTGTCTCATCCTCAACAGTTATGTCTTCCGCCTGCAAATCAATGACTTGCGGCTTAATGGGTGAGTCAGGTGCATCAGTGGTCATAAGTCAGGCCTAACCGTTTCGAGAGATTCAATCAAGAAGGGCCAGCATCGCAGATTCGTCGGGCATTTTCGCGACACGTTTTGTCCAGTGTCGAGGCAGGACTTTTGCCACGTTTTCCGACAGGCAATAGTACATGGGTGTCGCGGCTGGCTTTTCCAGCCCGGCCACGAGATCACACCAGATGCGCGCGGTGCGGGGTGAATACAGCAGCACGCCATCGGCATGGACCAGGGCGCTTTCCAGGCCGGAAGGTTTTTGTATCACGGCGTCATAGGTAATCACACGGCTTACCGTGAATCCACTGGCCCGAAGAAGAGCCCGCAAGTCGGCTGAGGTTTCAGCGCCGGAGAGATAGAGAATGGGTCCGGTCTCGGGATCAAGATTTTCTTTCACATGGGCCACGAGGCCGTGGAGATCACCGCCATGGGCGCTCGCATTCCTGAAACCCGCTTGCCTTGCGGCATCAAGCGATTGCGGGCCAACGGCGAGCAATGGAATGTTTTTGAATTGAACGTTGAGGCTGGCATTTTTCAGGGCATTGGCGCTGGTGACGCAGACGGCCTGATAGTTGTTGGGCGGGATTATAATGTCCGTACGCGGAACAATTTTCAGCAGGGGCATGAGCGTGGCCGAGTGTCCCCTGCCCGCAAGCATGCTCATCAGGACCAAGGCTTCCTCTTCTGGTCTTGTAATGATCAGTCGCATCAGAATGCGATCAGCGCGCCGCCGCGGGCCTTGACCTCGGCTCCGGCATCGGCCCCCATGTGCGCGGCATCGCTGAGAGGGCCTTGCCGGGTGGTTTCAAAGCAGTGGACGCCATCAAGGGTGAGCGCATGGCCGCGAAAATTCAATATGCCGCCATCAAGGAACGCGTGACCTGCCAAGGGCGTGCGGCAGGAGCCATCAAGGGTTTGCAGGAAGGCGCGTTCGCAGGCGACCGCGATTGAACTTTCAGTGTGGTTGATTGCGGATAATAGCTGTTTGGTTTCTTCGTCGCCTTCGCGCATTTCAATTCCAATGGCCCCTTGGGCAAGCGCTGGCAGCATGATTTCCGTGGGCATGGCGGCGGTTATTTTTTCCGCGAGGCCCAAACGATTGAGGCCGGCGCAGGCGAGGAATGTGGCATCCGCCACACCTTCGGAAAGTTTCCTCAACCGGGTTTGAACATTGCCCCGGAACAGAACGGTCTTCAAATCAGGTCTCATGCGCAGGAGCTGGGCCGTGCGTCGGACGGAGGAAGAGCCAACTTTTGCGCCAACGGGAAGTTCCGCGATGGAATTCGTCGTCAGACTCAAGAATGCATCGCGGGCATCTTCGCGGGGCAGCACAGCGGCGATCACCAGTCCATCTGGCAGAACGGCGGGCAGGTCTTTCATTGAGTGAACGGCCATATGAATATTGCCGGCAAGCAAGGTGTCCTCGATTTCCTTGGTGAACAGGCCCTTGCCGCCGATTTCCGCCAGCGGGCGGTCCCTGATCTGATCGCCGGTGACACTGATCACAACAATCTCAATGTCGGCTGGGTTCAGTCCATGGGCTGCAACCAGCCTGTCGCGGGTTTCGTGGGCCTGGACCAGAGCCAGTGGCGACCCCCGCGTGCCAATTTTTAAGCGAGCCATTTGCAAGTCATATCCATTGAATGCTAGAGCGATGGTTTGTTCTAGCTGCTAATTTTCGAGACGTCACCCGCTTCATGGTCCCTTCATACATCCTCGGCATCGAGACATCCTGCGATGAAACCGCCGCCGCCGTGGTGCGCCGAAACGCCGATGGCAGCGGTGAAATCGTCAGCAATATCGTGCTTTCCCAGATTGCTGATCACGCGCCCTATGGCGGCGTAGTGCCTGAAATTGCTGCCCGCGCTCATATCCGTCATCTTGATCGGCTTGTTTCAGAGGCTATGGGACAAGCGGAGTTAACCTATCCTCAACTGGATGGGGTGGCGGCGACTGCGGGACCCGGCCTCTTGGGCGGCGTTATCATTGGCCTTACAACCGCCAAGGCCATCGCCATGGCACATGCCAAACCGCTGCTTGCGGTCAATCACCTGGAGGGCCACGCGCTAACGGCGCGCCTGCTGGGGCCATGCCCATTTCCCTATCTGCTGCTGCTGATTTCCGGCGGGCACACGCAGTTTCAACTGGTGGAAGGCGTTGGCCGCTATCGGCGGCTTGGAACCACTATTGATGACGCACTTGGTGAGGCCTTTGACAAGACGGCAAAACTTCTTGGTCTTGGTTATCCCGGCGGTCCGCAGGTTGAAGCCCATGCCCGCAAAGGCAAACCGGATCGGTTTGATTTTCCGCGACCGCTGAAAGGCCGCAAGGATTGCAATTTTTCTTTTTCCGGATTGAAAACGGCGGTTCGGGAAGTCGTAGGTGAACTAGGGCGGCTCAACGAGCAGGATATCGCCGATGTTTGCGCAAGTTTCGAGGCCGCAGTGGCGGAGACTTTGCAGGACCGGTTGAAGATGGCGTTTGAAGCTTTTCGCGGGTCTTATTCTGGTGTTGAAGAGCCAACCCTGATTGTTGCGGGAGGTGTTGCCACCAACGCCACATTGAAGGCGATGTTCGCGACATCTGCAAAGGCGCATGGGTTCGGGCTCATTGTGCCGCCAGCAAATCTCTGCACAGACAATGCGGCGATGATCGCTTGGGCGGGCGCGGAAAGATTGGCATTGGGGATGGTTGACAATCTGGATGCGATGGCGCGCGCCCGCTGGCCTCTGGATGAGGTTTCGGCTCCGGTTTATGGTTCGGGCAAATTGGGTGTGAAGGTATGAAGCGCAGGATTGTGGTTGCGGGCAATGGCGCCTGGGGCCAGGCCCTGGCCCATGTGGCAAACGAAGCGGGCCATAAGGTTGTGACGTGGACCAGGCAGGGTTCCGACTATACGTCTTTTGCGAATTTTGACGCGATCATACTCGCCGTTCCGGCCCAGTCGTTGCGGGAGGTTGTAACGGCGCTCAAACCACCAAAACATGTGCCCTTGATCATCGCGGCCAAGGGCATCGAGCAGCAGAGCGCCTTGTTCATGAACGAGGTGGTGAAGGAAGTTGCGCCGGACTCCAAATCCTACGTGCTTTCTGGTCCAAGCTTTGCAGCTGATGTTCTAAAGGGATTGCCAACAGCCGTAACCCTCGCCGCGCCGACGCAACCGGAAGCCAGCGCATGGGCCAATGATCTGACACTTCCCACGTTTCGTGTTTACGGCTCCGATGACGTGCTGGGTGTTGAGATCGGTGGCGCGCTCAAAAATGTTCTGGCCATCGCGTGTGGCATTTCTGACGGGCGGGGGCTTGGCGACAGCGCGCGCGCGGCGCTCACGACGCGGGGCTTTGCGGAGCTGATGCGTTTTGGCAAAAAACTGGGCGCCAAACCCGAAACGCTGACCGGGCTTTCGGGCCTTGGCGATCTGCTGCTCACCTGTTCCAGCAAGCAATCGCGCAATTACTCCTTTGGCTTCGGCATTGGCCGTGGCCTTACGGTGCGCGAGGGACTGGCCTTGGCGCGAGGTGTTGTTGAGGGCGCTCATACGGTGAAGGTGGCGCATATGCTGTCACTCAGCCACGGGGTGGACATGCCGATTGTATCAGCTGTCTCGGCTATTGTCGTACGCGGCATGGATCCAGAACAGGAAATCGCGCGGCTTTTGGCAAGGCCGGTCCGCGAGGAAATCAGATGAAGGAGAGAGAATGCTGTTTGCGTTGATATGTGCGGATAGGCCCAATGGTTTGGAACTGCGGATGAGTTGCAGGCCAGATCACCTGAAATTTCTCGAAGGCCTTGGAAGCAAATTGAAAGCCGCTGGTCCGTTTACGGATGATGCGGGAAGCCCTGTTGGAAGTCTGGTGATCATTGAGGCGCAAGACCGCGCGGCGATTACGGCCATTGCAGCGCGCGACCCCTATGCCATCGCCGGATTGTTCAGCTCGGTCGAAATCAAGCCGTGGAAGTGGCTGATCAAGAATCCGGAGGTTGCGTGATGGCTTATTGGCTTTTCAAGTCCGAACCCGGCGTGTGGTCATGGGAGATGCAAAAGGCCAAGGGCGCGGTCGGCGAAGAATGGACCGGTGTGCGCAACTATCAGGCGCGCAACAACATGCGGCTCATGAAAATGGGGGACAAGGGTTTTTTCTACCACTCCAATGAAGACAAGGCGATTGTTGGCATCGTTGAAGTGTGCAAGCTCGCCCATAGGGATTCAACGGCAGACGTGGACACTTGGGAATGTGTCGATATTCGCGCTCTGATCGATGTGCCAACAGCGGTGTCGCTTGATGAGATCAAGCAGGACAAGCGACTTAAGGACATGGTGCTGGTCAAGAATTCCAGGCTTTCCGTGCAGCCTGTCGCCACGGAAGAATGGAAAATGATTTGCGATCTCGGAGGGGTTAAAACACCGCCCCGCTTGACGTGAACAAGATCGAATTCATTCGCCTCAATACATCCATAATGTCGCCACCGCTGGTGCCGGAAATTAAACTTCATTTGGCCCATGAGGCTGTGCCGCTTTGGCAGAAGACCGAGGATGAACTCGGTGAAATGGGGCTGCCGCCGCCATTCTGGGCCTTTGCCTGGGCGGGTGGACAGGCCTTGGCGCGCTATGTTTTGGACAATCCGGCCACTGTGAAATCATTGAAAGTATTGGATTTGGCCACGGGTTCCGGCCTTGTTGCCATTGCAGCGGCAAAATCGGGGGCTTCCCTTGTGACCGCCGCTGATATTGACGGGTTTGCCACAGCAGCCGCCCGGCTGAATGCTGAACTCAATCAAGCGGTTGTTGATATCAAGCTGGAAGACTTGTTCAACGCGCGCCCACAAGCCTTTGATGTTATTCTGGTAGGCGACCTTTTTTATGAGAAGACCGTGGCCGAGCGCTGCCTGGCTTGGCTCAAGCAGGCAAAGGAGGCCATGGTTCTCATCGGCGATCCAGGGCGGAGTTATTTGCCGCAAGATGCGCTTGAAAAACTGGTGGAATACAATGTGCCGGTGTCCCGCGATCTCGAAGACGCGGAAATCAAGCGGGGCACTGTCTGGCGATTTGCCCGGAATTGTTGAGCCATAAGGCAATCATCAACAAAGCCAACGACATCCACAACCAGTGATCATTGACCCCTCCAAAGAAAATGGCGGCAATCGCGACCGCGGCGGGCGTGGCCACATAGGTCGCCTGCACGGTATACACAGAGCCCTTGTCTCTGATGAGAGTGAAGTAGGCAATGCGCTCGACGATCCACATGAGGATCGCGAGCCCCAATATCCAATAGCCCGAGAATGATGGTCCGTCAGGAGCTCCAAAGGGGGCGGCCAGCAGTATGACGGGAATTATCAAGAGGCCGGACCAAATGCTTTCGGCAGCACCGACGCGCAGCGTGTCGGCATCTGCGGGCCAGGCCCGCGCTGCATAGGTGTTGTAGGCGCAGTAGAACAACGGAATGGAAAGTGATGCAATAAGCCACCACGATACGTCGCCGGCCAGCATGCCGTCGCGCGACAGGATCAGCACCAGGGTGGATAGAAATCCGGTTGTGATCGCCAGCAGCCGCCGTGGCGCCGCATTCTCCCACCCGGTTAACAGCGCCAGACAATAGTTGAAAAATGGCGCCGTGGTGATGATGATCGCCAACTCCGTTGGCGGCACATGGCCCGCAAGGACGAGATTTATGCCAAATGGTATGTTCATAAGGAAAGCGCAGATGGCGCCATACCTGATGGCCGGCCAATCCACTCTCCAGCGGCCCGATTTTGCCGCTGCGATGACAAGCATCGCAACGCCGACACCCAGGCCGGTAATGAAGATTGTATGGCTTGCTGGCATCTTGATGTCCGCCAGGTGCTTGTAAAAACTGGGCGAGAGCCCCCAGAACAGCCCCAGCGAAATGAAGTAGAGAAAATGGCGGGAAATGAGCATGGCCGCTGATATGGCACTTGCTTAAACTTTAGGCTACTTGATAGTTGCGCTGAACCCATCTTACACTGTGGAAAAATAAAGAGGAAAGCGTCCATGTCTGACAAAACCTATCCCGTTCCGGCCAACTGGAAAAAACGCGCTTTTGTCGACAAGAGCGGGTATGAGGCGATGTATGCGGAGTCGGTGAAATCTCCGGCCAAGTTCTGGGCGAAGCACGCCAAGCGGCTGGATTGGTTCAAGGCGCCAACCAAGATCAAGAACACGTCCTTTGCCTACGGCAAGGTTTCCATCAAGTGGTTTGAAGATGGGATTCTCAATGTCTCCTGCAATTGCATTGACCGCCATTTGAAAAGGCGGGCGAACCAGACAGCGATCATCTGGGAAGGCGACAATCCCTACGACGACAAGAAGATCACCTACGCCGAGCTTCATGCCCATGTCTGCCGCTTCGCCAATGTAATGAAAGCCAATGGTGTCAAGAAGGGCGACCGGGTCACCCTCTATATGCCGATGATTCCTGAGGCGGCCTACGCCATGCTGGCCTGCACGCGCATTGGCGCGGTGCATTCCATCGTGTTTGGCGGCTTTTCGCCGGAGAGCCTGGCGGGCCGGATCAATGACTGTGGATCGAAATTCATCGTCACGGCGGATGAGGGCATTCGGGCGGGAAAGAAAATTCCGTTGAAAGTGAATACGGATGAGGCTTTAAAAAAATGCGCTGGTAACGAGAAGGTTCTGGTTGTTCGCCGCACGGGTGCTGCCGTTCCCTTCGATCCCTCGCGCGATCTTTGGTATCACGACGAGGCGGTAAAAGTCTCGGCCGATTGCAAGCCGGAGAGGATGAAAGCGGAGGATCCGCTGTTTATTCTTTACACCTCAGGTTCAACCGGCAAGCCCAAGGGTGTGCTGCACACCACCGGCGGCTATCTAGTCTATGCCGCGATGACTCATCAATATGTCTTCGATTATCATCAGGGCGATATCTACTGGTGCACGGCGGATGTGGGCTGGGTCACCGGCCACAGCTATATCGTTTACGGCCCGCTGGCCAATGGGGCCACCACGCTGATGTTCGAGGGGGTGCCGAATTACCCCACGAATTCCAGGTTTTGGGAAGTGATTGACAAGCACCAGGTCAACACATTCTACACGGCTCCAACAGCCATTCGCGCGCTGATGGGGGCGGGCGAAGGGCCAGTGAAAAAGACCTCGCGCAAGTCGCTTCGGCTCTTGGGCACAGTGGGTGAACCCATCAATCCGGAAGCCTGGGAGTGGTATCACCGGGTGGTTGGCGATGGCCGCTGCCCCATTGTTGATACGTGGTGGCAGACAGAGACCGGCGGCATTCTGATTACGCCGCTGCCTGGCGCAACCAAGCTAAAGCCGGGGTCGGCAACATTGCCGTTCTTTGGTTGCCAGCCTGCACTGGTTGATGACAGGGGAGCCTTTCTGGAAGGTGCGGCATCCGGCAATCTGGTTATTCTGGATTCCTGGCCCGGCCAAATGCGCACGGTGTTTGGCGACCACGACCGTTTTGTGCAAACCTATTTTTCAACCTACAAAGGCCTGTATTTCACTGGCGATGGCTGCCGTCGCGACGAGGATGGCTACTACTGGATCACCGGCCGGGTTGACGATGTGATCAACGTGTCCGGCCACAGGCTTGGCACGGCGGAAGTGGAATCGGCGTTGGTCAGCCACGCGATGGTCTCGGAAGCAGCCGTCGTGGGCTATCCCCATGACATCAAGGGGCAGGGCATTTATTGCTATGTGACCTTGATGGCAGGCGAGACCGGCAGCGATGAATTGCGCAAAGACCTTGTGGCCCATGTGCGAAAGGAAATCGGCCCCTTGGCTACGCCCGACAAAATTCAGTTTTCGCCCGGCCTCCCCAAAACCCGCTCCGGCAAGATCATGCGGCGCATTTTACGGAAGATTGCCGAAGATGATTTTGGAGCGCTGGGGGATACCTCGACTTTGGCCGATCCGGCGGTTGTTGAGGATTTGATTGCGAACCGGCAGAACCGGAAGGGGTAAAACCCCAGTCCCGCCATCGTCGGAGGCGATTCACGTTTCAATGAGCGCCGGGCATAGCTTCGCCGGGGGAGGAAACGGTTATGCCGTTTCCGGTGGAGTGGAGAAAAGCGAAGGACTGCGCTTCAGGACGTGTCGGGCTTCATCGCGTCGCAGGCGAGCCCATGGCATTCGATGAGCACCTCATCGACTTCGTGAATTGCTTTCCTGCGGTGGCCGGGAGGATGGCCCGGCCTGAGCGGCGACTTGAACTTTGGAGCTTTTGCGGTCTCCCGCCTCACCCGCCAGCGGGCGAGTCGCCGGGCCTGGCGCGGCAGATCCTCGAGCGCCAGCTTGAGGGCCTGGAGCCTGCGGCTGAGGCGCTGGGCATTGACGAGGCCATCGGGCGGCGGAGCAGGATCGGGCGAAGGCTGGGGTGATGGCCACAGGGCCGCCACCCGGGGATCGCTTCCGAAAATATGGATGCGCGGGGGATTCCGCGTGGGCCTTCCGCAGTGTTGGCGCAGGGACTCGAAATTTTTTCGCGGATCGAAGAGCTGGAAGGCGGGAGGTGAGTTCCCGCCCTTCCCGATGGGTCCCGCCGGCATCGGACGCGATGGAGCAAGTTTCACCACAAGGCCGCGCGCCGCCATGACCACAAGGCGCCGCACGGCGGATTCGGCGGGCCGCAGCAGGCGCAGCACGGCGCGGTGGAGGGGCTGCGGAATCCGCGCCACCGTATCTGAGCTCACAAGCCCCAGCATGGCGAAAAGCGCTTCAACTATGCCCTTGAGCGCTTCGCTGTTGCGTTCGATGGCTCTGGCCCAGTCCATGGTGTTTCCTATTCAGAATACAGAACAAAACAGGAACATATGAACCAATAGGAATAGATTGTCAAGGGGATATATTCGGTATTTATTCATAATCAATCGAAAAGTGATGCCAAATCCACACTTGTCAAGTTGGCGCTATTTCTTTTACCTCGCGCATGAATCATTCCGCCACAATCTTGCCAAGAGCCTGACGATAAGATTCTTTTGTGGCGAGAGGGCAGTAATGAATCGGCGAAAGTTTGTTTTTGGAGTGGTGGCGGCGACGCTGTTCCCGCATGCGGCTATTGCCGCGAAGAAAAAGAAGAAGAAAAAGGCAAGAGCGGAGAAAAGGCCCTTATATCGCGGGGCGGAGGTCGTTGAGTTTGCAACACCTGAGAAAATTGGCACCGTAATTGTCAGTACCGACGAGCGGGCGCTCTATCATATCATTGGCCGCGAAACCGCCATTCGCTATGGTGTGGCTGTTGGCAAGGAAGGTTTCGATTGGGCGGGGATTGCGGAAGTCGGGCGCAAGGTCAAGTGGCCACGCTGGACGCCGCCCCGCAGCATGATCAAGCGGAAGCCGGAATTGCGGCAGTGGCGCAACGGCATGCCGGGCGGCCCAAAAAACCCTTTGGGCGCACGGGCGATTTACCTGTTCAAGAATGGACGCGATACATTGTTTCGCATTCACGGCACAAACGAGCCGGAGTCCATTGGCTCGGCCGCCTCATCGGGTTGCATTCGCATGCTGAACGAGGAAGTTTCCGAGCTTTACGAAAATGTGCGGATTGGCACCAAAGTCATTGTGATCTAGGCCTGCCACCAGCACGTAACTGTTAAGAGTGTTTGGCTGAGTTGCGGTTATCCAGATGGCGCGCTAGAAGCTGTCACCCCTTGGAAAGATCATGATGGCAGATAACACGTCCCGGCGGCCGCTTTCGCCGCATCTTCAAATCTACAGGCCGATGCTGACCATGATGATGTCGATCATGCATCGCATCACAGGCGTGGCGCTTTACTTTGGCGTGTTGCTGCTGGTGTGGTGGCTGATTTCGGCGGCGTCCAACGATCATTACTTCGGCATCGTTGAAGGATTTTTCTTTCACTGGACCGGGCGGCTGCTGCTGTTCGGGTTTACCTGGGCGCTTATTCACCACGGGCTTGGTGGCCTTCGCCATTTGTTGTGGGACACGGGGCGGGGTTTTGACCTCAGAGTGGTGGAGTGGCTGGCCAGGGCCAATCTTGCGGGCTCTATAGTCCTCACACTTGCATTATGGATTTTTGGATATTGGGTGCGCTCATGAGCATGCGGACTTCCCTTGGCGTGGTGCGCGGTTTGGGCTCGGCCAAATCCGGCACGGAGCATTTCTGGCATCAACGGCTGACGGCCATCGCCAATGTGCCGCTGACAATTCTTCTGGTGTGGTTTGTGATTTCGCATCTGGGATCGCCGCGCGCCGATGTTCTGGCAAGCGTGCGCAACCCGTTTGTGGCGATTATGCTGGCGCTCGCGTTCCTGTCCATTCTCTGGCACATGCGCCTTGGCATGCAGGTGGTGATTGAGGACTATGTGCACAGGGCGGGTTGGAAACTTTTGGCGCTCCTCCTAAATAGTTTCTATACGACAGCCCTTGGCATTGCGGCGTTCTACGCAATCCTTAAAATGAGTTTTGGAATTTGATGGCCTATACAATTGTTGACCACTCGTTTGATGTGATCGTGGTGGGGGCTGGCGGCGCTGGCCTGCGCGCAACCCTTGGCGCATCCCAGGCGGGGCTTCGCACGGCCTGCATCTCAAAGGTGTTTCCAACGCGCTCGCATACAGTCGCTGCCCAGGGCGGCATAGCGGCGGCGCTCGGCAATATGGGCCCCGATGACTGGCGCTGGCACATGTATGACACGGTGAAGGGCGCTGACTGGCTGGGCGACCAGGATGCCATTGAATATCTTTGCCGCAACGCGCCCACCGCCGTTTATGAGCTTGAGCATTTCGGCATGCCGTTTTCGCGCACGGAGGAGGGCAATATCTATCAACGCCCCTTTGGCGGCATGATGATGAATTTTGGTGAGGGGCCTCCAGCGCAGCGCACCTGTGCGGCAGCAGACCGCACCGGGCACGCCATGCTGCACACGCTCTATGGCCAGTCGCTCCGCCATTCGGCGGAATTCTTCATCGAATATTTCGCGCTTGACCTCATCATGGAAAATGGCGCCTGCCGGGGCGTGATGGCGATGTGCATGGAAGATGGAACGCTGCACCGGTTTCGCGCCCACAAGACAATCCTTGCAACCGGCGGCTATGGCCGGGCCTATTTCACTGCTACATCGGCGCATACTTGCACCGGCGATGGCAATGCCATGGTTCTGCGGGCGGGGCTGCCGCTGCAGGATATGGAATTCGTGCAGTTTCATCCCACCGGAATTTATGGGCCGGGATGCCTTGTCACCGAAGGTGCTCGCGGTGAGGGTGGCTATCTCACCAATTCGGCAGGTGAGCGCTTTATGGAGCGCTATGCACCTTCGGCCAAAGATCTCGCATCGCGCGATGTGGTGTCGCGTTCGATGACGATCGAAATTCGGGAAGGCCGTGGTGTTGGCCCCCTGAAAGATCACATTCACTTGCATCTTGAACATCTTGATCCAGCCGTGCTGCATGAGCGGCTGCCTGGCATTTCGGAATCGGTGAAGATTTTTGCCGATGTTGACGTAACCCGCGAACCCATTCCGATATTGCCAACGGTTCACTACAACATGGGCGGCATCCCTACGAATTACCATGGTGAGGCTCTCGCTGGAGATCCGCGCGATCCGGAGAAAACTGTGCCGGGGTTGCTGGCGGTTGGCGAGGCTGCCTGTGTGTCGGTGCACGGAGCAAATCGGTTGGGTTCCAATTCGTTGATTGATCTCGTGGTGTTTGGGCGCGCAGCCGGATTGAAATGCGCTGAAGACGTGGAACCAGGAGCGCGGCATGCGGATTTGGCGGCCGATGCGGGCGAAGCAGCGATTGCCCGGCTGGACAGGTTCCGCTACGCATCGGGCTCCATGCCGACGGCAGCGCTGCGGCTTGCCATGCAGCGCGCCATGCAGGATAATTGCGCGGTGTTTCGCACGGGCGAGGTTCTGGGCGAGGGCGTGGCCAAGATTGATGATATCTGGAAATTGTCAGAAGACATTCGCGTGACGGATCTTTCCCTGGTGTGGAACAGCGATCTCATTGAAACGCTCGAATATGACAATCTGATTGTCCAGGCGGCGGTGACCGTTGGAAGCGCGTTTGCCCGCAAGGAAAGCCGCGGCGCCCACGCCCGCGAGGACTTCCCCAAGCGCGATGATAAGAATTGGATGAAGCATACCCTGAGCTGGATCGATGAGCCGAAGCGCAAAGTGAAGCTGGGTTACCGCCCGGTGCATGACTACACGATGTCGAAGGATGTGGAGTATATCAAGCCCAAGGCGAGGGTATATTGATGAAATTCAAGCGTGGAGCGACCCCAGCAGAACGTCTGCTATGGAAACATCTTCGTTTACTGAAATCTGAAGGCCGCCACTTCCGCAGACAAGTTCCAATTGCAGGTTTCGTCGCAGATTTTGCTTGTCACTATCCTAAATTAATCATCGAACTGGATGGCGGCCAACATGCTGATTCATCTTCACAACATTATGATGCGGAGCGCAGCCACAAACTGAATGCAGAAGGATACCAAGTCTTGAGGTTCTGGAACAGGGACATTGTTGAAGGATTGGAAGGGGTGGTCGACCGCATCAGGCATGCCGCCAAACTTCCTACCGCATTCACATACGAACACCTTGCCGCCGAAACGACCCCCACCCCGACCCTCCCCACAAGGGGGAGGGAGTGAGATACGACGATGCCTGAGTTTACCAGAATTATGCGCAACCCCAAAATATTGGAGGGTATGGCCTGTGTTAGAGGAAAGCTCGTGACAGTCACAGAAATTGTGCGGCAGTTGGGCGAAGGTCTGTCCATAGAACAAGTACTGGCGAAACATCCAGAAATAGAAAAGGAAGACGTCCATGAAGCGCTTCGGTATGCCGGAAGGATCGCATCTGATCATGAAATTGATTTGCCGAGTTAAGAGCTATGGTTGAATTTGCACTTCCGCGTAATTCAAAAGTCCAGCCCGGCAGGAGCTGGCCGAAGCCTGCTGGCAAGAAGCTGCGCGAGTTCAAGATCTACCGCTGGAATCCGGATGACGGGAAAAATCCGCAAGTGGACAGCTACCATGTGGACATGGACAACTGCGGCCCCATGGTTCTCGACGCCATTATCAAGATCAAGAACGAGCAGGATCCGACACTGACGTTTCGGCGCTCGTGCCGCGAGGGGATTTGCGGCTCTTGCGCCATGAACATTGACGGCACCAATACATTGGCCTGCCTCAAGGCCTGTGACGAAGTGACGGGAGCAGTGAAAATTTATCCGCTGCCGCATTTGCCAGTGGTGAAAGACCTGGTGCCGGACCTCACGCGGTTTTACGCCCAGCACCGCTCGATTGAGCCCTGGCTTAAAACCACCACGCCAGTTCCCCAGAAAGAATGGAAGCAGGGCCATGATGACAGGGCTTTGCTGGATGGCCTCTATGAATGCATCCTGTGCGCCTGCTGTTCCACGTCGTGCCCGTCCTACTGGTGGAATGGCGACCGCTATCTGGGCCCGGCGGTTTTGCTGCAGGCCTATCGCTGGCTCATTGACAGCCGCGATGAAGCCACCGGCGACCGTCTCGACAATCTCGAAGACCCGTTCCGGCTCTACCGTTGCCACACCATCATGAACTGCGCCAAGGCCTGCCCCAAGGGGCTGTCTCCCGCCAAGGCCATCGCCGAAATCAAGAAGATGATGGTGGAACGGCGGGTTTAGACGGGTTCCATTAGCCGAATTGTTACGTTTCCCGGCTAGGCTGTCGAAAAGTAAACATCTGCTTAACGGGAACGGCTATGCATATCATTCTTGACCTTGTCGCGGTCTTGGGAGGCGTCGCCTTTTGGTGGTGGCGGTTGAAAATGGTTTCGGAGGCCGCCAATGAAATCGGCGATGTGGCGGGCCGGGCCTGGGGACAATACAAGCGCTACAAATTCCGCAAGAAGGTTGAGGATTCTCCGCTTGAGGCCGTGGATGATCCCGTTGCGGCAGGGGTTGTGATGATGTTGCCATGGTCAATGAGTCAGGACCCATGACGGAGGCCGTGGAAACGGCCGTGCGTAAAGAAGTCGTTAATGGAATGGGTGTTTTTGATCCAATTGAGCTTCTCACATTCAGCAAGTGGGTCGCTTCCCACGTGCAGGACGCCAACAACGTATCGCTCCGCTACGCCAAGCTTTGGGGCGGCGCTTTGAGCTACCAGGAGCGCAAGTCTTTTTCCGATATGGTGGAGCGGGTTACTGAAGTCGCTGGGCCGATGACGCCAACGCTCAGAACCAAGATGCTGAAACTGCGCGAGCGGCTCGGCCTGATCAACTAAACGAAGTCTCCACAAAGTCATGCCCGCCTGAGATCCAGGCTAGGTTAGGCTGGTGCTGCGGCGCGAAAAAGCCTATACGCGGCGCGAAATCCTTGTTCACGAAAGAGCCCAGCATGTCATCTGTTTCCCTCGACAGTTTCAAATCTCGCAAGATCCTGAAAGTTGGCGCCAAGAGCTACACTTATTTCAGCCTCAAGGCGGCGGAGAAGAATGGCCTCAAGGGGATTTCCAGGCTTCCCTACTCGCTGAAAGTGCTGCTTGAAAACCTGTTGCGCTTTGAGGATGGCCGCTCAGTGACCAAGGCGGATATCGAAGGCATTGCGGCGTGGCTTGGCAATCGCGGCAAGGCCGAGAAGGAAATCGCCTTTCGCCCGGCTCGCGTGCTGATGCAGGATTTCACCGGAGTTCCAGCCGTCGTCGATTTGGCCGCCATGCGCGATGCGATGAAGGCGCTGGGGAAGAATCCCACCAAGATCAATCCGCTGGCGCCCGTTGATCTGGTGATCGACCATTCTGTGATGGTGGATCATTTTGCCAATGGTGGCGCCTTCAAGAAAAACGTGGCACTGGAATATGGGCGCAATGGCGAACGCTACACTTTTTTGAAATGGGGGCAGGGGGCGTTCGATAATTTCCGCGTGGTGCCGCCGGGCACTGGCATCTGCCATCAGGTCAATCTGGAATATCTGGCCAAAACCGTTTGGACGCGGACTGACAAAATAAAGGGCAAGGCTGTCACCTATGCCTATCCAGATACGCTGGTTGGAACCGATAGCCACACGACAATGGTGAACGGGCTTGCCGTATTGGGGTGGGGCGTTGGCGGCATCGAAGCGGAAGCGGCCATGCTGGGGCAGCCCATTTCGATGCTCATTCCGGAAGTCATCGGTTTCAAGCTCAACGGCAAATTGCCGGAAGGCACCACGGCCACGGACTTGGTGCTGACAGTTACACAGATGCTGCGCAAGAAGGGCGTTGTCGGAAAATTCGTCGAGTTCTTCGGGCCGGGCCTGGCGCATTTGTCGCTGGAAGACATGGCGACTATTGCCAACATGGCACCAGAATATGGCGCCACTTGCGGGTTTTTCCCGATCAGTGCGGAGACCATTTCCTATCTCAAGGGCACGGCTCGGGCTGCCGCACAGGTTTTGCTGGTTGAAAGATATGCCAAGGCGCAGGATATGTTCTGGACGCCGAAATCTGCGGATCCGGACTTTACCGGTACGCTGTCGCTTGATCTCGACACGGTCGTTCCTTCCATGGCCGGGCCAAAACGCCCGCAGGACAAGGTGACACTGGCGGATTCCGCTTCGGGTTTTGCCAAGGTGATGGCCGATGAATTCATGAAGCCTGATCATTTGAGCTCGCGCTATCAGGTTGAGAACGCGAACTTTGATGTGGGCCATGGTGATGTGGTGATTGCGGCCATTACGTCATGCACCAATACATCCAACCCATCGGTGATGATTGCAGCGGGCCTTCTGGCGCGCAATGCGGTGAAAAAGGGCCTGACCTCCAAGCCCTGGGTCAAGACATCGCTGGCGCCGGGAAGCCAGGTGGTGACTGAATATTTGAAGTCTTCCGGCCTGCAAAAAGATTTGGACAGGCTGGGTTTTGATCTCGTGGGTTATGGCTGCACGACTTGCATTGGCAATTCTGGTCCGCTGCCTGAGAATATTTCGAATGCGATCAAGGCGAATGATCTGGTGGCGGCAGCGGTGCTTTCTGGCAACCGCAATTTTGAAGGCCGCGTGAACCCGGATGTGCGCGCCAACTATCTGGCATCGCCGCCGCTGGTCGTTGCTTATGCGTTGGCTGGCTCGTTGAATGTTGATCTCACCACGCAGCCCCTTGGCCATGACAAAAACGGCAAGCCGGTTTATCTCCGCGATATCTGGCCTGATGCCCGGGAAATTGCGGGCTTTGTGCGCAAGCACGTGACACGCAAAGCCTTTGCGAAGCGTTACAAGGATGTGTTCAAGGGCGATGCGGAATGGCGCAGGATCAAGGTGACCAAAGGGCTGACCTATGCCTGGGATGGCGCCAGCACCTATGTGGCCAGCCCGCCCTATTTTGATGGCATGAGCATGACACCACAGCCGGTTAGGAATGTGGCGGGTGCGCGGGTGCTTGGGCTCTTCCTCGATTCGATTACGACAGATCACATCTCACCTGCTGGCGATATCAAGGCTTCCTCGCCTGCTGGAAAATACTTGAGCGATCACGGCGTGCAAAAGCTCGATTTCAATTCCTATGGCGCAAGGCGCGGGCACCATGAGGTGATGATGCGGGGAACATTTGCCAACATCCGCATCAAGAATCAGATGGTTCCTGGCGTTGAGGGCGGCGTCACCAAACATTATCCGTCAACGGAGCAAATGCCCATCTATGATGCTGCCATGAAGTATCAGGCAAGCAATACTCCGCTCGTGATATTTGCCGGTCGCGAATATGGCACGGGTTCATCACGTGACTGGGCTGCCAAGGGCACAAAGCTTTTGGGCGTTCGCGCCGTGATAGCGCAGAGCTTTGAGCGCATTCACCGATCCAATTTGATTGGCATGGGGGTTGTCCCGTTGCAATTCAAGGACGGCGAGAGCTGGCAGAGCCTTGGTTTGAAAGGTGATGAACTCGTCACGATTAATGGGCTGGCCGAAGGCTTGAAGCCTCGCAGCATGATTACAGTTGATATTGTGAAAGCTGATGGCGAGGCGCGTTCTGTTGCAGTGCAATGCCGGATCGATACACTGGATGAGCTGGATTACTACATGAACGGCGGCATCATGCCTTACGTGTTAAGGAACCTTGCGAAGGCGGCTTAAACGAAACTGTGATCGCACCTCTCCGACATGTGAGTGGTCAGTGGCGGGATGGTTTGTTATATTATTGATATGATAAATGCCTTGAATCGCCGAAATCTGTTGACGCTGGGTGCTGCCGCGATGTTTGCCAAGCCTGCGTTTTCCGCAATCAATCGTCCGGTGGTTATGGAATTGTTTACCAGTCAGGGATGCTCGTCATGCCCTCCGGCTGATGCCTATTTTGAGAAGCTGAAGGGCAGGCCCGGGCTCATCACATTATCCTATCATGTGGATTACTGGGACTATCTGGGTTGGCGCGATACTCTGGGCAGTGCTGAATGTTCGCAGCGGCAATATGACTACGCGGCTTCGCGTGGTGACCGCAATGTTTACACGCCGCAGACAATTTTGAACGGTGTGGACCATTATGTTGGCAGCCAACGGGGCGCCGTTGCCGACGGGATCGACAAGGCCCGGTCAGATTCCACCACCCAATGGGTTGATGTCGCCATGACGGATAATGAAACCGATGTGATGATCACCATTTCGGCCCATGCTAGCCACAAGAACGCGACACTGTGGCTGATGGCTTATGCGCCAGAGATTCCGGTTGAAATCAAGAAAGGCGAAAATGCCGGAAAAACCGTTGTCTATCACAATGTCGTGCGAAAGATCGTGCCTGCGGGCATGTGGCATGGCGAAGAAGCGAAACTTGTATTGCCCAAGAGCAGCGTTGTTCCGAAAGATTGCAAGGGTTGGGTTGCCCTGGTGCAGACCGGAAAAGTCGGCCCCGTGATTGGCGTTGCAACGGGCGGGATTGCCAATAGCTGAAGCCTGCTATTCGAGTGTCGCGCGCCATTCCTGCGATAAGCGCAATTCGCCTTCATTGCTGACTGTAAGGCTCCCAATATAATTTCCCTTCGGCCAGCCGCCCGCGGGCCGCTTCTTGCCAGCGAAGAGCAGGTAGACGGCTTTGTTGCGATCAAGAGTTGCGGTATTGGTCGCATCTATTCCATCGGGGCCGCGCAGCGCCACGGTTACAGTATCGCCGCGCGCGAGATTGATTGTCCATGCATAGGCCACCATTGCTGGCCAGGCGGAATCCAAATTTTGCTGTGGCAAAGCGCCCGTTTCCAGGCCTGCCAGTTCGATGGCAGCCGGATTGAAACCAGATTGGATGACCCCACCCTTGTTGTAATTCAGTGTTGCTTGCGCTGACGCATTCCAGAGCGGATTTTTTGGCGCTCCGCAACTCTCGCCGCCATCGGGCTTGCCACCGAAAGGATCGAGCGCTTTGCCATTGTTGCGGACCGTGAGATGCACATGGGGGAACGCTGCCATGCCGGAGTAACCTACCTCGCCAAGCTTGGCGCTGGTTTCAACCTTGTCGCCCGTCTTCACAACAACCGAACCCTTGCGCATGTGGCAGTATTGGGTTTGCCAGCCGCCTTCGTGATTGATGACAACACCGTTGCCGCATTCACGGTTTCCAACTGCGGCCCGGTCTGCCTCGCTGCGCATCAGGTTGTCCGCGACACCATCGCGCGCTCCCTTGACTATGCCGGACGCACTGGCAATCACGTCCGCTTTCGAAACTGTGTTGAGCAGGCGAATATCCGTGCCATCGTGGCCGTCATAGGTTTGGCCGCCACAGGAATAGTCCTTCACTGCGGGAGAAGGATCGTGGTCAACGTAATTCTGCACCCAGCAAGTCTTGCCGATTTCACAGACGATCGGCAGGCCGAGCTCAATGCTTCCAGCCTGCGCTAGTCCTGTAAACGTGAGCAACAACAGAGTTGATGTTGCTATCCGCATTTACGCGGCTTTCTTCAGCAGCCCGCGGTTGATCAGGCATTCGGCGATCTGCACGGTGTTGAGGGCGGCACCTTTGCGAAGATTGTCGGACACCACCCAAAGACTGATGCCGTTCTCGATGGTTGAATCTTCGCGGATGCGGCTGATGAAGGTGGCGAAATCGCCAACGCATTCGACGGGGGTGACGTAGCCGCCATCTTCGCGCTTGTCGATCACCATGCAGCCCGGCGCCTCGCGCAGGATTTCGCGGGCCTCTTCGGCTGAAAGTGGCGTTTCGAATTCAATGTTCACCGATTCCGAATGGCCAACGAACACGGGAACACGGACGCAGGTTGCCGTGAGCTTGATTTTGGGATCGAGAATCTTCTTGGTTTCAACCACCATCTTCCACTCTTCCTTGGTTTCTCCCGAATCGAGAAAAGCATCAATGTGGGGGATGACGTTGAAGGCAATCTGCTTGGTGAATTTTTTTGGCGTGGGCGAGTCGGTGACAAAGATGCCCTTGGTCTGATTCCAGAGTTCGTCGAGGCCTTCCTTGCCGGCCCCTGACACGGACTGGTAGGTGGACACCACGACGCGCTTGATCCTGGCCACGTCATGCAAGGGCTTCAGGGCCACCACGAGCTGCGCGGTTGAGCAATTGGGGTTGGCGATAATGTTGCGGCGCTTGTTGCGGGCCATGTATTCGACCAGCGCATGGGCATTCACTTCCGGCACGATCAGCGGCACTTCCGCGTCATAGCGCCAGCAGGAGGAATTATCGATCACGATGGGGCCAAGCGCGCCGATCTTCGGCGACCACTCCTTGGATACGGCTGAGCCCGCCGACATCAGCACAAAGTCCACCGTGCTGAAATCAAACTGCTCGAGGTCCTTGCATTTGAGGATTTTATCGCCGAAGGAAACTTCAACGCCCATGGATTTCCGCGATGCGATGGCAAAGCACTCGTCAACCGGGAATTCGCGTTCAGCCAGGATGTTGAGCATTTCCCGGCCCACATTGCCCGTGGCGCCGACGACTGCAACTTTGTAACCCATGGAAATCTCCTCGTCCGTCTCTGGTCCGCCCGCTCTGGAACCTCTAGAGGCCCGCTTTCGGCGATAGGGGGTGCGGCCACCATCCCCCGAGAGCGACTAGGCCGAGGGATGAGGCTAGGATTTTTTAGTCTTGGTGGTCTTGGCGGGCTTCATGATGGGCGGTTTCTAGCAGGTCCGGCCGGGCTGTCAACGGCTGGCCACAATGGGGGTTGGCAGGGGCTTAAGTCTTGGCTAATGAGCGTCTCCAGCGACCACAGATTTTCAAAATGCGGAGAGGTGGCAGAGTGGTCGATCGCGTCGCACTCGAAATGCGAAGTACGCGCAAGTGTACCGGGGGTTCGAATCCCTCCCTCTCCGCCAATTTATTAGAATTATTCTTTTTATTACAAATAGTTAGACAAAAGACGTTTATCACATCCCACATTTAAGCCCACATTTCGTTTCCTGGGCTACTTGGGCCATTAGCGTGTTGCGTTGCGTCATTTCTGAAATTGATCCAATAGCTGGAAAAGCTCGACTCACTTCTATGACGCGTTAGAATCAAACGCGAAATGAAAAAAGGTGGCTTCCAGCGTTCTTCAACAAAACGGGCGTCTCGCCGACGGGTCATTGCTTTCGGTGCGGGCGCAATTGCATTTATTAGTAGTTTCGGTGGAAGCGGGGCTCACGCAGAGCCTCCGTTGATTTTTGGTCTCACACCGGTGTTCCTGACCAATGATCTCGAACTATTGACTAAGCTCAAAGCGTATCTTTCTCGAAAGACCGACCGAGAGGTTCAACTTGTTCAGCGGCGAACCTATGAAGAGATAACGGCGCTGCTGCTTTCCGGCCAGCTTGATGGTGCATGGATTTGTGGCTATCCATTTGCCCAATTCCGCCAGCAGTTGTCATTGATCGCCGTTCCGGTGTGGCGCGGCAAGCCGCTGTATCAGTCATATTTGATTGCACCAAAAGGACGACCGGTAACGGGCATTGACGATCTAAAGGGTGATATTCATGCCTTCTCCGATCCAAATAGCAATTCCGGCTATCTAGTTACCGCGTCGTTGCTGGCAGAAAGAAAACTTCGCCCAGATCAATTCTTCCGCAAGGTTATCTTTACCTATGGGCACCGCAATGTGGTGCGGGCCGTTGCATCGGGACTGGCCCAAAGTGGAAGCGTTGACGGGTATGTTTGGGAAGTCATGTCGTCCATTGAACCCGAACTGACCGCAAAAACGGAGATCGTTTCGGTTTCAGAACTTCTTGGTTTTCCGCCTATTGCTTGCCTAAAAACCCAGCGGCTATCAGAAGGGGTCGAATTGTTGCACCAAGCTCTAATTGAGATGGCCCAGGACAATGACGGCAAGCACGTTCTCAATATGCTGAGGCTTGATGGTTTTGCCGATGAGCCGGAAACGCTTTTTGATTCAATTGCCGCGAAAATGATGCTGGTCAGGGGACTTGGATCGTGAACCAGGAAATTGTCGTCAGCCGTTTAGACCCGACAACATGGCCGCTGTCATTTAAAGTACCCTTGCTTGTGGCAGTCCTCATGTTCGCCGTTAGCGCAGTCGTAAGCAATCGCGTACTGTCGAGGCTGGAGGATAGCCAAGAACAAAACCTGCAACAGCTTGCCTCTGCCTATCTCGACGGCCTATCGGCATCGCTCATTCCATCGGTGTCACGGGCGGATGTCTGGGAGGTCTTCGACACGCTGGACCGGTCGCGCGAGCGTTACAAAGGCTTGAATATCAGGTGGACGATTGTCACGAATATCGAAGGCAAGATACTTGCCGCAAGCGATCCGGCCAATTATCCCTCCGATACCGCAGCTGAAAAAACGACATTAGCCCATTTTGCCGACAGCAAAGAGGTCACACTTGACGCCGGAAACGCGACTGCATTTCTCATGCGGCCCTTATCCTATCAGGACCGCGAGATCGGCAAAATTTATGCCGAAGCCGATATCGGATCGTTGCTGCAGGAACGCCGGGATGTGTTCCGCACCTTGCTCGTCACAAACCTCTTGCTCACGCTGCTTCTTGCAACCGTTGGCTATTTGGCTATCCGGCGCATGATCAGGCCGGTTCGCATTATGTCATTTCATCTCGATCAGGCGAGCCAGGGCAAAATAGAACTTATCCCAGAGGGCGTGGTAACGCGGCAAAGCAGTGAGTTTCGCCGCCTGTTCAGCCGGTACAACATCCTGTCGCAGGCCGTGAACGAACGCGAGTTTCTTTCGGTTCAGCTTGCGGAGGAAGAAAAGGTGGCAAGCCTTGGCCGTCTTGCTTCCGGCATGGCCCATGAAATCAATAATCCGCTGGGTGGCATGTTCAATGCCCTGGATGCGCTCAAAAAGCACGGCACGCGCGAACAGGTCAGGGTGACTTCAATTCGCCTTCTCGAACATGGCCTCATGGGCATCCGCGACCTTGTGCGCTCCACGCTTGCCTCCTATCGCGCCGATCAGCGGCCACGGGACCTCACAATGGCTGACCTCGACGATCTCCGCCTGCTGGTGAAGCCCGAAGCCAAGCGCATGGGACTCAAGCTCGAATGGAAGAATGAAATCGCCGAAGCCGTTCATGTTCCCGCCGTTCCAGTTCGTGACGCGGTGCTCAACCTGCTGCTCAATGCCTGCGCCTCAAGCGCCGAAAACGGAAGCGTCAAATTTCATGCGCGGGTCGAAAGCGGCGCATTGGTTGTCGATGTAACCGATCAGGGCGGCGGGCTTCCGGCTCATGTCCGGGAGTACCTCGAACGCGATGGGGCGGGCTCGGTTCCGCTTGATAAAAGATCGGGATTGGGTCTCTGGATTGTGAAGCGCCTTTGTGATGAAATAAACGGAAAGCTGATTGTGGTGAAGAGCAGCGCTTCGGGGACAATTATCCGGCTTAAGGTTCAGCCAAAGCCTTTGGAGTTGAGAAATGCTGCTTGAAGGACGCGTTGTTGGGCTGGTTGAGGATGACCCCGTGATGGGTGAATCCCTTGTTCAGAGCCTGTCCCTTGAGGGCTGCCATGTTGATTGGTGGAAGACAGGGGCGGAAGCCATGCGCGGCCTTCGCGCCACGAGTCCCGATCTTGTTGTCTGCGACATCAAACTTCCGGACATCGACGGCGACGATTTGTTCCGGCAGCTTGCGGCCACGTCCTCCATTCCGCCCTTCCTTTTCATAACGGCTTATGGCGATATTGACCAAGCCGTTGCCATCATGCGGGCCGGTGGCAGCGATTATGTCACCAAGCCATTCGATACTACTGGATTCATTATGCGTGCACGCAGCTTGATCCAGCGCAATCCGGTGGCGCGGACAGATGCGGTCCTGGGTGTTTCTGAAGCCATGCGCGATATTGAAGCCATGCTGCGGCGGGTCTGCGACCGCACCACTCCGCTTCTCATCACCGGCGAAACTGGGGTTGGAAAAGAAGTTTGTGCCCGGTTCCTGCATGATATCTCGCAGCGTTCAAAGGAACCATTCATCGGGGTCAACTGCGCAGCAATTCCTGCCGATGTCATGGAAAGCGAGCTATTCGGCCACAAGGGAACCGGGGCAGCCGGCTTTCACCGCGGTTTCGCCGAGCGTGCGCGCGGCGGCATTCTATTTCTGGACGAGGTGGCGGAACTGCCGACCCATTTGCAAGCCAAGCTGCTGCGGTTGGTGGAAACCCGCGAGTTCAACCGGGTGGGTGGCGAGCAATTGCTGCAGTTTCACGGCCGCATTGTCTGCTCTACAAACCGTGACCTCACCGCGGCAATCCGTGAAGGCCGCTTTCGTGAAGACCTTTACTACCGTATCAACGTGATGGGCGTTGAAGTGCCTTCCCTGAAAAACAGGCCTGACGACATTCCATGGCTTATGGATTTGTTCTTCGAACAGTTCCGGCACGGTGACCGCGTGCTTGTCAAGGGTTTCAGTACGCTGGCTCAAGAAGCCGCCCTCGGATACAGTTGGCCCGGCAACGTGCGCCAGTTGAAGAACCGGGTCGAACGGGCCGTGACCTTGGCCAACGGCGAATGGATCATGCCGATAGACCTGTTCCCCGATCTCGTCGAATTGGAACACCCGTTGATCCAGGCCTTTGCAACGCTCTCCCAGACTCGCGACTTCGCCGAACGCCGCCAGATCGAGCGCGCCATCAAGGAAACCAATGGCCATATCATTGAAGCGGCAAAGCTTCTTGGCATTTCCCGGACGACCCTGTGGGAGAAGATGCGCCGGCTTGACTTGACCGGAGAGTTTCGCTGAGGCCAAGGTTCGGATTTCCGGACTTTCGCAGCCGCAGCATGTCCGGATTTCCGAACATCGATCAGGCTAAGTCACTGTAAATAGTCAATCCAAATTTGCTGCACTGCAAATAAGCCCGCGGTGCGATTCCGCCTAGCATGTCTCCCAAACAAGAAAATTTTCGCAATGGGAGAACTGCCATGAAAAGATGTGACAAGATGGTTGAAGTCGGCCGCCGCCAATTCCTGCGTGGTGGCTTTGCAGCAGCCGCGGCGCTGCCGATGGTCGGCCTTATGGCGAAGGATGCCAAGGCTGCCTCAAACGGCGCACTGCTTGATTATCCCTCGGCAAAACTCGCCAACATAAAAAATCTCAAGGTCAATGAGCCGATGGCGATTTCCTACCCTGATGAAGATGCGCCTGGCGTTCTGCTGAAGCTCGGAAAGGCGGTGGAAGGCGGGGCCGGTCCCGATGGCGACATTGTCGGTTTCACTACGGTCTGCCCGCACAAGGGCTTCCCGCTCAGCTACAATGCCGAAAGCCGCACCATGAATTGTCCCGGCCATTACTCGGTCTTCGATTGCGAAGCG
>VFJY01000126.1 GCA_009885825.1 Rhodobiaceae bacterium
CCGCGTCACCATTAGTGTGTCGCCGGTCCTGAGGAAGTCGAGGAGCGTTTGCAGCTCCGCGCGACCTTCGCGGCTTGTGCCGCTCTTCTTTTCCGTCCTGACAAGCTCGCACCCGGCGCCCTTCAGTGCCTCTTCCTGAATGTCGGTGCTCTGATCTTCCGTGCTTGCTCTTGCATATCCCAGTATTGTCATCGCCAGTCTCCTGTCTCGTTTGGCTCTAGACCACACTGAATGATCGTCTCGAAATCGTCAAAACAATCCAAACAAGACGGTAAACGTGTCTCAATCGGCAAGCTCGTTTGGGTTTACCCATTTGGGACGCACTCTACTTGATTTCCAGCCCTATGATCGCCAGCAATGTCGGGAAATCATTCTGTCCACTTTCGGAAGGTTCGCGAGCTACTTTGTGGCGATCAACTGCTGCTGGAAATTAAATCGAGGTGGGCACGAGATGGGACGTGCAACACAATTTGGTGTATATAAGCTGCTGTCAATAGATGTGATTTAATTCCTGCCCTTCCCATACTCTGAACATTCCTTTTCATACATGCCCCCTATAGGGGGCAATGGTAGTATGGGGAGTACGTGAGAGTAAGGGGAATAGAGAAAGAGGGTGTTTGAGGATATGACTTAAGTCTTATTGTTGTTTAGCTTGTATACAGGCATTAGATTTGGCCAAAGGTTAGCGGTCAGGCATGATGCCAAAGGATGTATATGAGCATGTGTCGTATCAATGCAGGACTATAGTCAATGCTTATATACAGCGATTGATTTGGCCAAGGGTTCCAGAGCCTTTAAATTACTTTAGTGAAAATGGGGCCGTAATACGATGTTACCTTGGCTACTCAGAAATAGACCGGGGTAGGGTGGGCGTGGGCACCCGGCAGCGCCTCTCGTGTGCTAAACGTATTCCCCGAAATTTTTCGCGCCGCCAGAAAAAAGTGCTTAGAGCGTTTTCCACTTGATTTGGTTCACTGTCGGTAGCCAGCGTGGCGAAAGTAATTGAGGCAGTGCTTTGGCGTAAATGCCTTGATGAGCCTGCCGATCAGCTTCCAGAGCCCCTTGACGGTGCGGGCCGCGCCCTTGCGCATTGCCGTTTTGAGTTTGGAGAACGCCTGCTCGATCGGGTTGAGATCTGGCGAGTAGGCCGGCAGATAGCGCAGGCTTGCGCCGGCCGCCTCAATCGCCTGGCGCACGCCATCGACCTTGTGTGTGCGCAAATTGTCCATAAAGACGATATCGCCCTTTTTCAGGGCCGGCGTGAGAACCAGGCCGACATATGCAATGAATGCCGGCCCATCCATCGCGCCATCAATGACGTAGGGCGCGGCCATGCCATCGGACCGCAGTGCCGCGATGAACGTCAGCGTCTTCCAGTGGCCGTGCGGCACACTCGCGACCAGCCGCTCGCCGCGCGGGCTGCGGCCGTAGTGACGGACCATTTTCGTCGTGACCGCAGTCTCGTCAATGAACACCAGGCGGGGCGCCTCAAGAGAAGGCTGCTCGGCTTTCAGTGCGGCGCGCGCAGCCGCAACATCAGGGCGGTCCTGCTCGGCGGCGTGCAGGGTTTTTTTTAAACGTGACATTGTGGCGATCGTAAAAGCGCCAGATCGAGCTTGTTCCAACCTTGAGCTTCTTCGCACCGCCGAGCCGCAAGCGGATGTCATCAAGCGTCAGGTCAGGCTCCGCGGCGACAAGATCGAGCAGCCATTGCCCATGCTTGTTCAGCGGCGAGCGGCTATGGCCGGTGCCGGGCTTGGCCTCGACGCTGCCGGTCGTCGTCCAGCGCTCGATCCAGCGGATCGCCGTCGAGGCACCGACGTTGAGCAGGCGCGCCGCCTCCCGCGCGCTGTTACCCTCCTCAACGATCAAGACAACCCGCACCCGCAGGTCTTTCGAGTATCCCTTTGCCATCGCGCACCCCAGCCGTTGTTGACGGTGGAACTGAATCTGATTTGCGCGCCAGAGGGAACCCCCTATATTAATCGCGATTCAAATCATCCGGAAAACGCTCTAGTACAAAAACAATTGCAGGCAAATCAAAAACCTCGTCCTGACAAAAAAGGCCAGCATC
>VFJY01000007.1 GCA_009885825.1 Rhodobiaceae bacterium
GACCGCTATGTTGCCTTCCAGATGGCCGAGGTCGCAGTGCCGAAGGGCCTGTTTGTCGAGATTCTGCGGCTGATCGCGCAGTTGCGGCCACCGCCTGATCCAGCACCGGCGTGAACGGCCCAGTTGTCATGCGTTCCAACTTAAACCAAGGGAGGACTACGCCCTGATGAAAGCGAAATCGACCTTCCCGGTGAGCAACGGGCTGACATCACGGCTTTGGCGGATCACCAACACCATTTGCCGGGGACTGTTCTTGCAGCTGGAGCCAGTTTACTCAATACTCGGTCTCAACAGGCCTGTCATCCGGTGGATGTCGGTTTAATACAAACGACAACCATGCCGCATGAACCCGGCAAGGCGGAATGCAATGTGCCTAGGCAGATTTCGTGCCGTGGCGCACAAACATCACCAGCATCATTGCCGTCCCAACAACCGTGATCAGTGAGCCACCGATCAGCAGCGGGTCAATTTGCGTTCCGCCATCAACAAGTATTTTTCCAGCGATGAGCAAGACGATGCCGACCTGGTAGACCACCAACTGCGGAACCGCGAGTCTCGACTTTCCGAGCGCTGGATAGGCCCAGTGCAGCAGGCCGAACAGGACGGACGTGACAAATCCCAGCAGGTTCATGTGGGCATGCGAATTGGCGTAGTTCAAGTGGTTGCCGGCACCCAGCCAGATGCCAAAGATCATTCCGGCGATGACCCAGCAAAGCCCAAGCAATATATAATTGCGATCAAGATGTTGCATGTGTGTTTCCCCTTTAATGGCAGTGATAACCGCCCGTCGCTGTCTCGTGGTGGCATCCATACTTGTTTGTGCCCCCACTGTTCGCCATCGCCGAAGCCACTCCGAACAGAGAAACGAGCAACCCAAATAAAAGTACTTTCATGACCGTATTCCTTTTCTAGTACAATATGAAGTGTAAAATTGCGCCCAAGAGTGACCCCTCTGGGAAACGTTCTAATTGATTGTTTTTGATTGGTTATCGGTCTTTTAAAAGGGGTCATCGTTGGACGCGAAACGTGACCCCACCCAAATCAATTATTGTCTCATAACTACAACGCGTTACGTAAGACGAGAGGTGGGGTCATTGTTCAAAGCGTTTTCACAAATCGATCTCGCCTAGCGAATCTCGCGATAGTCCAGAGAGGCTGAAGCCGCGCTGAGTCAGCTGTTCCATACGTCCTTGATGATCTCCCGCAACAATTGGCTGTCCTTCCACCGGTTGCTCAGGTCTTTGCCATCTGGCCCAGAAATCGCGTATGGTTGTGGGCCGAGTTCACACGTAAATACAAATTTGGCATTTGCACCAGCACGCTTGCGCCAACTCTCGATGCCATAGCGCCACCAGCGCTTGAAAAGGTCGACATTTTTCTTATGTTGCGGAAACTGAATTTCAATCTGCACCTGTTCACGACTGGCAACGCGACCGTGCATCGCCCATGCATTATCAAGAATGCGCTCTATCAGTCGATGATTGGCTTCAGACACGGGTTCAGAAAACTCACGGCCAACAAAAAAATGTGACAGATCGGCGAGGAACTTCATGTCAGGCAACTGGTCAAGCAGATCGAGGGTGAAATAGAGATCCGTTGTCATCCGATCACGATGGGTTTCGATGTAAACCGGGAAATCCACCTGCTCGGCGAGCCTGGCCCAACCCTCAAGAAGCGGGATGCATTCTTTGATTGTCCGCGGCCTTGCATTTGGCTGCAGATTGAGATGCTGCAGGCCCGTCTCTGCGCCAATCTCCAACACGGGTTTCAGTTCATCGATCGTCGTTGGAAAGCAGACACCTTCTGCCGTTAGGCCGTGTGGTTTGAGAACTGACGTTATGTGTTGTGCCTGTTGCCGATTGCCCCATTCGGCAGAAACACCGTCAAACCCGCCTGCGATGATTTTTTCAAGTTTCTCATCGAGCGACGACTCCATGCCATCTGGCTGCCGCCGTTCCATCGCCCATAAGGATTGAAAGACCAGGAGAGATTGCGGCATCGGCAGGACCTCATTTTTGTACTTAAATATGTACGTCGTTTCAGAATACAGTCAGAACCCGATCAGTCAACGAAGATCGCTAGACATTCTCTGGCGTCAAAACATCCATCGGCACTGCTATTGATGGAAGCAGATTATAGGGTCCATGGGTTACGGCACTGGACATCGCAAGAACAGCTTCGCGGGCAATTGCTTTGACAGGATTGGAAATGACGAATTTCAAAATGCCGTCAGTCAGGGCACTTCGCGTTGTTTCAGTGTTTTGGTAGCCAATCGTTACGAGATCATGTCTTCTCTCGATTTGGCGAAGTGCTCTAATAACGCCATCAAGCCCACCTCCGGCAACATACAATGCGGCAAGTTCTGGTTCGCGAGCAAGCAACTCATGGGTAAGTTTTTCCGCGACGGTGTTGTCTTCCCATGTGCTGCAGGGCTCTAGGATTTCAAATTCCGGCGCAAGTTCACGCAAATAGGCCCTGAATGCAATTTCGTTGAGTTCCTGACAGCGATAACGATGATTGCCAACAAAGATGGCAATTTTGCCCGGCCTCTTGCAAATGGTCGATATGGCCCAGCCGGCCGTTCTTCCGATTTTCCAGTTGTCACATCCGATATACCCAACACTGCATTGTGCGGAAACTTCACTGAGCATCGCAAAGGTCGGAACACCTTTCTCGCGCAGTTGTTCAATTGCACGCGCGATTGCCGGATGTTGTGTTGCCACAACACCCACCACTTTGGCTCGCTTGCCCATTGCCACGATTTTTGCGGCTACAACCTCTGGCGAAAGATCGGTCAAATAGTCGATATCGACCGTGACTTTGGCTGAATCAAGAGCGATTGCGGCGGCGCGTAGTTCGTGAGCCAGATTGTCATAGAAACGGTTGTCTTTTTGCAGCAGAAGAAAACCGAGGTGGCATGTTGGTCTACCTTCAGCAACGCGCGCGCGAAGTGTTCCTTCAGCGTAGAAGCCGATTTTCTCGGCCGCTTCTAAAACCTGTCGCGCGGTGCTTGGCCTGACCCGTGCTCGACCATTGAGCACCCGATCAATTGTCGAAATTCCAACCCCTGCAGCCTTCGCCAAATCTTTTGCCGTTGGTCTTTTCATTTGACGTTTTCCTGAAGATCACTCATCCGAACCTTAGTCCAGCTTGAACGTTTTTGGAAGACAATGAACGATTCGTTTTCAGGCCTTGTGGAAGGGCTACTCTTTTTGCGAGGGTTACGTAATGTAGCGTCAGGAGACTGGGGAACCATGGCCACTGTTGGTCTCAAGGACATCGTAAAAGTTTATGGTCGTCACATCGCCGTGCGCGGTGTCGATCTTGAGATTCAAGACAAGTCCTTCACTGTTTTCGTCGGGCCATCTGGCTGTGGAAAATCAACCATGCTGCGCATGATTGCAGGGCTCGAAATTATTTCCCATGGCGAGATGAGACTCGACGGCAAAATAGTCAATGACACTCCGCCAAGGGAGCGCGGGGTTGCGATGGTGTTCCAATCCTACGCACTTTACCCCCACAAGACGGTGCGGCAGAATCTGGAGTTTTCACTCAAGCTCGAAAAACTACCCCCTGACCAGATCGCCAGCCGTGTCAACAAAGCGGTAAACTTGTTGGAGATTGAGCCGTACCTGGACCGTAAACCGGCCCAACTGTCTGGCGGTCAACGCCAGCGCGTGGCTATGGGCCGAGCTATAGTCAGGGAACCGAAAGTCTTTCTCTTCGACGAGCCGTTGTCCAATCTGGATGCCAAACTGCGCAATCAGATGCGCATTGAAATCAAGAAACTGCAAAGGCGATTGCAAGTCACAACTATCTATGTGACCCATGATCAAGTCGAAGCCATGACACTTGCAGACGTGATTGTGGTAATGCGTGATGGCGTCATCGAACAATCAGGCACACCAATGCAAATCTTCGAAAGCCCGGCCAATCAATTTATTGCCGGGTTCATTGGCACGCCCCAAATGAATTTTTTTGCTGGAAGTGTTTCTATGTCCCGAGGTGTTGCGACCTTCGTCGGCGAAGGATTCAAGCTTCCAATTTCCAAGTCACGTTTTGGCACAGGTTTTGAAGAGGGTCAAAATTTGACGGCGGGATTCAGGCCAGAGGACATCGTACCGCAAGAGCGCAGCAAAAGTGCCAAACTGTCAGCGGATTTCCTGTCTGCGATTGGTTTCACAGAAATGCTGGGAAATGAAACACTGTTGTTCTCGTCCTATGCAGGAACCGAATTCGTGAGCCGCATGGCCCAGCCAAGATTTGTAGCTCAAGACGAGATCATGAAATTCAAATTCAACGTTGAAAAAATGCATCTTTTCGACGGAGATACAGGCATGTCCATAAGGGCAGCGTGAAACTAAAGTAAAATGGGAGGACGTTATGAACTTCAAGACCAAACTACTTTCACTGGCGTTTGCAGGATTGATGTCGGCAAGTGTTGTCAGCGCATATGCTGCTGAAGTCACACTTGTTCACGATAAGGCATTTTGGGCCGAAGCTCTGCAAAAGGTTGGCGATGCCGCAACCAAAGCGACAGGCGTTCCGATGAAGCAAAATGCATATTCGCCGCCCGAACAATACAAGGCCTATATGCAGTCATCGATCGCGGCCAATGATCCTCCGGACATTTTTACCTGGTGGACAGGCGGCGTCTACGAAGAGTTGATCAAGACTGGTGCTATTGCGGAGCTCGACGATGTCTGGGCCGAGATGATCAAGAGTGGCGAGTTCTCTGAAGGGGTTCGTGACTTCTACAAAGTTGGCGATCACGTTTATGGCGTGCCATTACATCTGTCGCGCTGGATCGTTCTTTACAACAAGGCAGATTATGCAAAAGCAGGCATATCTGAGCCAAAGACCTGGGCTGAGTTTGTGTCCAATGCCGAAAAGCTGAAGGCCGCCGGAATCACGCCGTTTGTTGCAACAACACAAGACGGTTGGCGTGGCTTCATCTGGTTTGAAGAGATCATGCTGCGTACAAATCCGGAGGCTTACATGGGCCTTCACACTGGGAAGGTTGCCTATGACAGCGAACCCGTGCGCAATGCCTTCAAGATCTGGGCTGATTGGTACGCCAAGGGCTATTTCTCCGACCCGCGCTCAACCGAAGAAGTCGCTGACTTTGCCAAAGGCAAAGGATCCATGAACCTGATTGGCGATTGGGCCATTGGGCTCGTCGAAAAAGCCGGCATGAAACCCGGTGCCGACTTTGATGCTTTCATTATGCCCAACATGGATGCAGCATTGCCGTCTTCGACCATTTTGGAAGGTGGCCCCATCATGCTTTCAAAAAAGGGCTTGGCAAAGCCAGAAGTTGTCAATGCACTTAAATATTTCGTGTCTATCGACGGTGCGAATGTTTGGGCTGCGGCCTCTGGCAACTCGCTGGGTAATTCCAAAGCCAATCCACCCAACGTTATTGTCAAAAAAATCAGTGATGATGTGGCGGCAATGAAGACGGTAGCATTTCCACGCTGGTGGGAGGCTGTCCCAGCCGATCTCCAGGGTGAGATGGTGGCAGAACTCAACCGCTTCATGCTGACGCCGACCATGGAAACCGCTGAAAGCGTGATGGCCAATACGCAGAAATTGAACGCTGCCTATTGGGCTGAAAAGCAATAAATCGCTGCGGGTGGTTTCTGTTGGACACCACCCGCACTCTTGGATTTGCAAATGACCGATAGACCAGATCGTGAAACTGACTTGCAACTGATGGAACGCATCGGTTGGCATCAGATCAAAGCTGTCGAAGATCGTGCGATGAAACGCAATTTCTGGAAAGCGTTTGCCTTTATGAGCCCGGCCATTGTCTTGGTTTGCGGCCTGTTGCTGATGCCAGTTGTCTACAACATCTATTTCAGTTTCACGAAATGGAAGAAATTTGCCGGACTTGATGAATTTGCCGGATTTTCAAACTATGCCAAGTTACCCGGCAATCCATATTTTGACACGGCGTTTTACAACACAGCCATTTGGGTTGCGGCGTCTGTTGTGTTTCCCTTGGCCATCGGATTTGGACTTGCCGTGTTCCTGCGCGGCGTAGCATTCGGAAATGTTTTCAAAAACATCATTTTTCTCCCACGCATTTTGGCGCCAACCGCAGTCGCGGTCATCTGGTTCCATGTCTATGCGCCACATGGGGTGCTCAACAGTTTACTAGCGCTTGTCGCAGGCCAACCTGTCGATATTGGCTGGCTCTATCAGGACAATACGGTGACGCCCGCAATCATCGCAACGTTCGTTTGGCAATCGGTGGGCTTGGTCATGGTGCTGGTCTTGCTGGGGCTGAGCGCCATTCCCAAGGACCCCTTGGAAGCGGCCCGCGTGGATGGTGCAACCAACAGTCAGACGTTTTGGCATATCGTCATGCCGCTATTGATGCCGACACTAGTCGTCGTAACGATTCTTTCGGTTCTCTCAGGATTCACAACTTTCGATCTGCTTTGGGTCATGGGTGTGGCATATCCGGGCCAGCGCACCTTGTCTTTGGCCGTCTTTATGTATTTTGAGTCCTTCCAGAAAGGCTCTTGGGCATTTGGCTCCGCCATTGCCGTCATTATTGGCATTGTCGTGTTCAGCGTCACCTGGATTCAGACGGTGATGCAAAACCGCGTCGACAAAATGACGAGGTGAAGTGATGGCACTCGCAACCTCGCAAATCGATTTCGCTGCCATTGAAGCCAGAGAGCGCGCCTCGACAAAGAAGAAGTGGCCTAGTGTGGTTGTTGCGGCCTTTGTCAGCTTGATCTGGGTGGTACCGTTCTACTATATGCTTGTTTCGATCTTCAAAACCCATGCCGAGTATACTGCGAACAATCCGCTGTCCTTGCCGGAAGGGTTTTCTCCAATTGCCGATAATGCCATATCCGCTTGGAACACCGCCAAAATGGGGGCGGGCTTTGCAAATTCAGCAATGTATGGGATTGTCGGCGCTGGCCTAGCGGTCTTTTTTGCTGCTATGGCGGCCTATGGTTTGACGCGCATCAGTTTCAAGCGTCAGAATTTCTGGTTCATGTTGATTTTCGCGGGAACTATTTTTCCGTTTCAAATCTACTTGATCCCATTGTTCTTCGCCTATCAGAAGATTGGTATCATCAATACCCACTTTGGTATGCTGTTGTTTTATACAGCGGTATGCATACCTTTTCCTGTATTGGTCTTGCGCAACTATCTCAATGGACTTTCGCGGGAAATGGATGAAGCAGCCCGTATGGATGGCGCCAGCGAATTCCGCGTGTTCTGGTCCATCATCCTTCCAAACTGTATTGGCCCGATGACCGCAACCTTTCTTTTGCAGTTCACCTGGATATGGAATGATCTACTGTTCTCGACCGTCCTCGGAAACCGCGAAGAAGTTAGGTCGATCATGAATTCACTGCAGATATTTCACGGAAGCTACACAACCGCTGGTCCCAATCTCACGTTGACAGCAGCATTGATTGCCAGCTTGCCGGCCATTGTTTTGTTTCTCCTGTTGAGGCGACATTTCATGGAAGGCATGCGTGTGACAGGTGTTTGATGAGCATGGCATCAGTAGGAGAGGCAAATGACAACTGTTGAACTTAACGAGGTCCGCTCGGCGCGTGATTACAGTCTCGCTGGGACGAGCACACGTGAGGCTATTGAGAAGGGCTTGGCATCTGCCGAATGGTATCATTCAGATGTGCCACGCAATGTCATGAAGGAACTGATGCAGCGTTCGGATGGTCCAGCACTCATCAACACTGCGATCTGGCTGGGAGCTATGCTACTGGCTGCTTACGGCACAATGCACTTCTGGGGAAGCTGGTGGTGCGTGCCTTTTCTGCTGGTATATGGCGTGCTCTATGGTTCCGCCTGCGATGCGCGCTGGCATGAATGCGGCCATGGCACGGCCTTTAAGACACCATGGATGAACAATGTCGTCTATGAGATCGCAAGCTTCATGGAGCTGCGCAACTCCGCATCGTGGCGGTGGAGCCATGCCCGCCACCACACTGATACCTATATCGTTGGTCGTGACGCAGAGATCGCGATTATGCGGCCACCAGATCTATTGCGGTTTTTTCTCAGTATGGTCGGTGGGCTGGATCCACTTCTTTCCATGAAGACGATCATATTGCAAGCGTTGGGAAAACTCAGCATTGATGAGCAGAGTTTTGTCCCCGAGACTGAGCACAAGAAAGTGTTTCTGGTGGCACGCATCTATGTGCTCCTCCATGTTGCAGCCATCGCGCTTTCCATCTACCTCAGCTCGTGGCTGCCCGTTGTGCTTATCAGTTTGCCTCGGTTCTATGGCGTCTGGCATGTGGCCTTAACTGGTCATCTTCAGCACTTGGGGCTTGCTGACAACGTACTGGACCATCGCTTGAACACGCGCACGGTCTACATGAATCCGATCAGCAACTTTTTGAACATGAACATGAACTATCACGTGGAGCATCACATGTTTCCCATGGTACCATTTCATGCTTTGCCGCGCCTGCATGAGGCCATCAAGCATGATCTGCCACCGGCCAACACATCGATTTGGCAGGCATACAAAGAGGTGTGGCCAACAATCCTGCGGCAGCTGCGCTACGAAAATGCGTTCTTGAAACGTGAGCTGCCGTCGACGGCCCGTCCGTACCGCGCTGAATTTCACGAACTGAAAGGTTGAATCATGTTTCCTGAAGGCGTTAGCATTGATGCGCTCACTGGCGCTGTTACACCGAGCACTGGTGAGTACACAAAGCGACTCAGTGAGTTTCGCAGCGTTTATCGCGACGGGAAAGCGCTCGATGACTTGATGGCAGCAGAATGTAAAATTGCGCCCAACAATGACCCCCTCTGGAAAACGATCTAATCGATTGTTTTTGAATGACTATCGGCCAATTGAATGGGGTTATCGTTGGACGCGAAACGTGACCCCACCCAAA